>CAZRTN010000007.1:0-1342 GCA_964603015.1 uncultured Thermotogaceae bacterium
GAAATATCAACTATATGAATTATCATATCGGATTTTTCTATTTCTTTTAATGTAGATTTAAAAGAATCAAATAAATTTTTAGGTAGATTTTTTATAAATCCAACTGTATCAGAAAAAATACTTGTTAACCCACTTGGTAATTGAACCTTCCTAAGTGAAGGAGATAAGGTAGAAAATAATTTTTCAGATGTATAGATTTTATTATCATTAGATATACTCTTTAAAAAAGTAGATTTACCTGCACTTGTATATCCAACGATTGAAATTAAAGGATAATCTCCATTTTCTCTTTTTTTTGAGGAAATACTATGATTTTTATCTACTTCTTTAATTTGTTTTTTCAAAAAGTTAATTCTATCATAAATTCGTCTTCTATCAGTTTCTAATTTTGTTTCACCTGGTCCAACAGTACCAATACCTGCACCTGTATTTGACATTTCTTTACCTTGACCAATTAATTTTGGTAATTCGTATTGAAGTTGAGCTAATTCTACTTTTAATTTGCTATCTTTCGATTTAGCATTTTTTCTAAATATTTCTAATATAACTTCATTTCTATCTATAATATCTAATTTAATTTCTTTTTCAATGTTTCTTTTTTGAGAATTAGAAATGTTATTATAAAACACAATTATGTCAATATCTAATGCTTTTGACATATCATTTATTTCGTTTATTTTTCCGGAACCAATAAAATATTTCTTATCCGGTTTATCTCTATTCTGAATAACAGTATTTTCTATTTCTATATTTATGTTTTCACAAAGAATCTTCAATTCTTCTATATCAGTTCTTATATCTTCGTAATTACTTTTTACAGCTATAATTAAACCTTTTATGCTATCACCTCTTAGTTTTCATTTCCTTGGAATAATTTCACATATTTTTCTGGTACCATCATTTTAATAGCATGTTTATAAACTAGAGATTGCTCTCCACTTTTTTCTAATAAAATAGTATAGTTATCAAATGATTTTACATAACCAGATGTTTTAAAACCACCTTCAAAATAAATCTTTACTTCAACTTTGTTAATTCTTAAAATGTTAAGAAACCTATCTTGCAAATTAAATTTTTCTGGCATTTTTTAAACCCCCTTAATGTCCTTAATAATAAATTTTATAGATTCTTCTTTAGTTAAAGAAGATAAATTTAACCATTCAGCATTTTTATATTTTCTAAAATAGATAATTTGTCTTCTAGCATAGTTTCTAGTATTAGTTTTAATGATTTCTTTAGTTTCTTCAAGTGATCTTTTACCTTCTAGATATTGTATAGTCTCTTTGTATCCAATTGTATTTAATGAGTTTAAATTTTTATTAAAACCATTATTTAATAAATA
>CAZRTN010000007.1:1442-27628 GCA_964603015.1 uncultured Thermotogaceae bacterium
TTATAAGCTTTAGAAAAATCTTTTTTAAAATTGAATGAAGAATATTGTATTTTTGGATCTACAAAATCAATTAAATGATGTGATATATATTTAATATCTGCTTTGGTTGGTTTAGCAGTACCAATATTCAAATATTTATAAATCTGTCTTGAATCTAGATTAATAATTTCTGAATTTAAATATTTTGATAATTCTAAAACCAAATCTGTTTTACCTACAGCAGTTGGTCCAACTATTATAGGAGTTGTCATTTTATTTTAATCACTCCATGATAAACACCACTGTTTTTACTTCCTATTTTTTCATCAAAAGAGAAGTAATCCCATAAACTATCTGTTTCTCTTGCTTTTATAACAACTCTTTTGTTTGCTATTCTTTTCATATGTTCGAAATCTTTTTCAGAAATTTTATCATATACAGCAAGTTGTCTAATGGAATTTAATGGTGATGATTTCATTTGAGGATTTTCAAACATAGGATCACAATAAACCACATCAAATGAATCACTTTCAATTTCTTTTAATATATTTTTGTAATTATTTTGAATTATTTCAATTTTTTTTGATGCTTTTTTCATCCAATCTTTCTTAAAATTATAATTCTTTAATCCTTCTTTAACTACTAAATATAATGGAAAAGAAGCTTCTACACCTACTACTTTTTTTACATAATTAGCCATAAATAGCGCTTCACTTCCTAATCCCATAGTTAGATCTAATATTGTCATATTTTGATTTGCATCTATAGCTTTTATTAAATAATCATTCTCAGATTGCTCATAATTGTTATAACGAATTTTAGATATTGATGGATGATAAAAAAACTCACTTTTCTCGTTTGAGAATTTAACAGTTAAATCTTTCTCTATTATAAACATACCATTCTTTTTGTCAATATCTCTTATATGTCTTCTGTTTCTATAATTAGTATTATATTTTTTTGATAAATCATATGCTTTTTGAATTTGTTCTTTATTTGGTTTGTGGGATGTTGTGAATATCCAATTGATAGAATGTGTCATCTGTAACTCCGACTCCTCTTTTTTCTAATCTTTCCTCTAATTTTGTTAATATTTCATTTTTTTCTTCAAATTCTTCTTTTAAGTGCAATTGTTCAGATTTAATTTGTTTATATTCTTCTTCTAAAGAAACAAACAGATATATTTGTCTTCCTATTTGTAAAATAAAAAAGGAAAGAATTAATGTGGTCATTATTAATAATGACTTTTTATATGATTTACCTGATTTATTTTTTTTATTTTTGTTATCGTTTTTATTTAAATTAACATAGGGCATAGAATCACCTTAGCCTTTCAACCCACTTTTTGCAATTCCTTCAACAAAATATCTTTGTAAAACAATAAATATTATTACAATTGGAATCATTGAAAAGGTTGATGCTGCCATTAATAAATTATATATTTCTCCTGATTCACTTCTAAAAGTTTGTAACCCAACAGCCAGTGTTCTCATCTCAGGACTTTTAGTAACAATTAAAACCCATAAGAATGCATTCCATGAACCAACAAATTTTAACAAAGCACCTGTTAAAAGAGCTGGTTTACTCAAAGGTACCATTACTGTCCAAAGGAATCTCCAAGAAGAAGAACCATCTATTTTTGCTGCATCCCATAAATCATTAGGAACTGTCATGAATTGTTGTCTCAATAGGAAAATAGCAAAAACACTTACAACCCAAGGTACTATCAAAGCGTAATAGCTATCTAGCCATTGGAATCTTGAAATTGTAATGTAATTTGGTACTAGTAAAACTTCACCTGGTACCATCATAGTTGCTAAAAAGATAGTAAAAATTATATTTTTACCCCAAAAAGTTAACTTTGCAAAAGCAAAAGCTGCCATACTAGCGATAATTATTTCAAAAACCGTAGTAGTTGTCGCCATTAGAACAGTATTAATATAGTACTGAGAAAATGGTGCAGCATTCCATGCTGTGACATAATTTTGAAAAATATTTTTAAATACCTCTCCAAATGTGAAATTAACTTTTGTATCGGGAATTTCATCTAACATCCAAGTAGAAATAACACCATTTAAATATATCTCTACTTTAGAATTTTCTTTAAATAAAACTCTGTCTATTAAATCATGTCCATCAATTATTTGTGCTCGACTGGTAGACTGGCCATAGAAATCTGAAAATTGACCAATGAAAATATCATATTTTTTTCTTAAATTCAATATTCTCTGTATCTCTTCTCTTTTTTCAGGTAATCGAGATTCTAAAAATTGTGAATTAGTTAGAGATAGAACATAATTAAAGTTATCCAAATTAGCGCTATTTTCTGATAAGTTTCTTAAAATATTTGCATAGACAGAAACATTGGAACCTTGATCAGCTAAATTAGATGAAATCTCTTCTATAATTGTACTCTCAATTTCAGTAGTAATAACATCTTTCAAATATTTTATATTTGATTCTTCAACTACATTTAAAACCATTTGTTTTAAATCATTATCGAAATCACTTTTTTCAAAATCATTAACAAAATTATCATACATCATCTTTGATGTTGGGACTTTAAAAGTTAAACTTAATTTTTTTATTTTTTGATCTTGTACTTTTTCAATGGTATCAGTTAATTTATTATATACAGTTAAAGAATTAAAATTTAGAATAAAAGGTGAAATTAAATTATTATTCAATAATGAATTTGTTCTGTAAAGAATATCATCTTCTTCGAAGCTTTCTTGTAAAGACAAATATTCATTAATAATTGAAATATAATTTTGTGCTTCATTTTCTGAAATAAGTCCTAATCCTCTTGCATTTTCAGTAAAATACTCATCCATTTTTTGTAATTCATCTTTTAAATTGTTAAGGTAATTCCTTAAATAATCTTTTCTATTTACTATATATTCTTTTTGAGATTCAGGTGTATTTTCATTTACTCTCAGGTATGGTAACCTGTCAATATTATTATCTATCATATTCTCAATAAATCTAATAGAAGAACCAATATTAGTTTTTATTGAATTACCAATATTAGTTTTTTTGAAATAACCTCTACTCTGAGAAAATAAGTTGAAATAAATTTTTTCAAAATTTTCAACATTTTCTTCATCATATCTAATGAAAGATAATAAACTTCTATCAAGCTCTAAATTATTTTTTAAATTATTCATTTCTTCATAAACGGTTTTTAATGATTCTTTTGATGCGTAATCTATATTAGAAAAGTTTAAATTCAATTCTCCTCTTCTAACTGCGTCATCATTAATATAATAAACTATTTTGTTTTCTTCAAATTCTTTTTCACTAGATATTGATCTAAATTCAGAAAGATTAAGTGTTCCTCTAGTTGAAATTGTTGAAGGAGAAATCTCTATATTTAATTCTCTTTGAGACAAAAAGTTTTTTGAAGTCCATGTTGGTGGCCAAGAATTAACTTCACCATCTGTCTTTAGAGATGTCATTATCATCCATGCAAACGGTAGAATCATTATAAATGCTCCACCAGCTACTAATATATATATAACTATTTTAGTTAATATTTTAAGAAAATTTGAATAAGTCATCTATATCCCCCTTATGAATCGTAATGGACTCTTTTTTTACCTGCTTTAAGTTGAACAAAAGTAAACAGTAATATAACGCCAAATAATACGTAAGCAGCGGCACTAGCTTGTCCCATACGTTGTTGACTATAAAATTTATCATAAATATAATAAACAACTGTTAAACCACTATTATTATATGGCCCAGGCATTCCAGAATAAAGAACAAATATTTCTGAGAATACTTTAAAAGCATTTATCATAGAAACAATTAAAATAAAAAATGTTGTAGGGGATAATAATGGCCAAGTAATAAACTTAAATTTTTGCATAAAACTCGCACCATCAACTTCAGCTGCTTCATAATAGCTTCTGTCTATATTTTGTAATCCAGATAAAAAGATAACTGAATAATAACCAACTAATTTCCAAATAGATATTATGGCTATTGTTGGAATTGTATAAGCTTCATCTTTTAACCATAATAGTCTATCTATTCCAAACATAGATAAAATATAATTTAACAAACCGTTGTCATTAAAAATCCATTGCCAAACAAGGGATACTGCAACAACACTTGTTACAAAAGGAATAAAATAAACTGTTCTAAATACTGTTTTACCTTTTATTTGATTGTTTAAAAGCATAGCAATTATTAAAGCCAAGAAAATTGTGATAGGAGTAGACAATAAAACATAATATGCTGTATTCCATAATGCTTTTATAAAATCAGCTTCTTGCTTTGCTTGCGATATGTAAGCAAATATCTCATTTACTCCAATTAATCTAGTAAAAATAATTACTGCAGCGAAAATAAACAATCTAGCCATTAATTTATCAGGATTTTTGTATATAAATTTTTTAGCTAATAAAACAGTGTATATACCAAGTAGTATTAAAGATGCTATAATTCCAATTATTGAAAGTACATTAGTAAATATAATACCAATAAAGCCTATTGCAACACTTATTATTATTGTTTTTTTATAGTTTTTTTCTTTTATTTTTTTCATGTCTAATAAAAAATGCATTAAAAAAATGAAAAACATTAAAACTAAAATTGTATTAAAAAATGCTACATCAAATGACATTTCAATTGGATGATTTAATTGAAATAGTCTTGTGTAATTTTGAATCCCGATAAAAATAGGGTTTCCTTGTGTTTGGAAATCCCATTTGAAAAAACTAAGAAAAAATGAATAAAATACTGGCCAAAAAATAAATATCGATAGGACTACAAACGCTGGTAACAAATATAAATAAGCTGTTATACTTTCCCTTGCTTTTCTATAATTTGATGGTTTTAATGTAGCTCTAAATACTCTTTTTAAAACTAATAGTACAGCAATTATCGCAAATGCGATTAAAAGAATTGCGTATTCTGCAGGTATACCCATTAAACTGACCCCCAAGTTATAAATTTTGATTTTTTATTTTATTATTTATTGAAACTAATTGTTCTATAGTTTCAGAATAAGTAATTTTTTCATTTGTCAATTGAGTAAGAAAATCTTTTATTTCATCAATATGTTCAATTGACTTGTCAATTTTTGGATTGGAACCTTTTTTATATGCTCCTACATCAATCAAATCTTTAGCATCTTGATAAACTGCATAAAGTTCTTTAATATTTCTAGCTGCTTCGATATGTTCTTCAGAGGCAACAGTTGTCATTAACCTAGAAATGCTTCCCAAGATTTCAATTGCTGGATAATGAGCTGAATCTGCTAATTTTCTAGATAGTACAACATGCCCATCAACAATACCTCTTACTGTGTCTCCAATTGGATCATTTATATCATCAGCTTCAACAAGAACTGTATATATCGCAGTCATATTTCCTTTGTCTGAGTTACCCGCTCTTTCTA
The DNA here is from genome assembly GCA_964603015.1 of uncultured Thermotogaceae bacterium. Taxonomy (GTDB): domain Bacteria; phylum Thermotogota; class Thermotogae; order Petrotogales; family Petrotogaceae; genus Geotoga. The sequence goes on from CAZRTN010000007.1 coordinate 6,829, forward strand.
ATATTTTTGGTAAGTTAGCAAATACACTTGGGGTATATCCACGAGTTGCAGGCGGTTCCCCTATTGATAATCCTATCTCTCTTTGCGCCATAGCCCATCTAGTTAAAGAATCAACCATGAGCATAACATTGTGCCCTTTATCTCTAAAATACTCACTTAGTGCTGTAGCAGTTAATAATGCTTTTACTCTCATCAAGGCTGGTTGATCAGAGGTTGATACAATGACTATCGATTTTTTTAGTCCTTCTTCACCCAAATCTCTTTCAATAAACTCTCTTACTTCTCTCCCTCTTTCTCCAATTAGTCCTATTATATTTATGTCAGCTTCTGTATTTCTTGCTATCATACCAAGTAATGTACTTTTACCTACACCACTACCTGCCATAATACTTATTCTTTGACCTTTTCCAAGGGTTAGCATCCCATCTATTGCTTTAACTCCAACTGAAATAGGTTCTTCAATTTTTTTTCTGGTTAAAGGATTTGGAGGATTGTTGTATAATTTTACAGTTTCTTTTGGATTGAATTTCAAATCATCTATAGGTCTTCCCAATCCATCTAATACATGACCTAAAATAGATTCATCAGCTTTTATAGTTACATTATGTCCTACTTTTTTAACCGGTGCACCAACATACAGTCCACTAATATCTTCGAAAGGCATTAACAAAACTTTATTATCTGAAAAACCTACTGTCTCAGCTAAAGCATCTTTATTATTTTTTAATTTTATTTTACATAGATCACCAACTGCTGAATCAGGTCCAGTTGATTCAATTGTTACACCTATAATTCTAGAGACTTTACCTTCTAAAGAAAGGTAAGGCTTTTCTTCAATTTTTTCTTGAAAATTATCAATTATATTTTTATAATTAATCGCTTTCATCGAATGACTCCTCTAATGATTCCATTATATCTTCTATATATGATTCAGGTTCTATTTCATAAGCTCCCATTTCAGTTTCTACAGTGATTTCATTTTCCTTTAAGGAATTATCTTCTTTTATAATGAAAGAATCAGACATCATATCTTCAAAAATATGTCCATATTTTTCTGCCATTTTTGAATTCATTTTTAATAAAACTTTTTTATAAGTACTTAATTTATTTCTTAGTTTGTGTAAAATAACATTAACCCACTGTGGTTTATTGAATATTTCATTTTCAAGATATTTTTTAATTATAATTTTAATAGCTGAAACAGAAAATTCATTCGTATTATCGATAAAATAATCGATTTGAGACTGAACATTTTCTAAATTTTCAGAAATACTTTTTTTAAGTTCATTTAACTGTTTTTCATATTTTTCTTCATATTCTTTTTTTATATCTTGTCTCTTATTCTCATACATTTTATCAGATTTTTTCTTAGCATCTTCAATAATCTCATCTGCTTTTTTATTTGCTTCTGATATTATAGAATCAGCTTTTTTGTTTGCCTCTTCAATTTTTTTTATTATTTCATCGCTTATTTCATCTGAATCTTCATCTAAATAATTCAATTCTTCATTATTTATTTCAATAGGAGAATCAAGAACTACAAATTTGTTGTTAATTATTCTTTTATTAAACAATTAACTCTTCTCCTCCTCCTCCGGAAATTATAATTTCACCGGATTCTTCAAGTTTTCTAATTTCAGCAACAATTCGTTGTTGTGCTTCATCAACATCTTTTACTCTTACAGGACCCATAAATTCTAATTCTTCTTTTACAATTTGTGAAGCCCTATTAGACATGTTTTTGAAAATTATATCTTTAACTTCCTCTGAAGCTCCTTTTAAACTTAAAGTAAGATCTTTTTGGTCAACCTCTCTAAGAACTCTTTGTACTGCTCTATCATCAAGTTTAATAATATCTTCAAAGACAAACATTCTCTTTCTAATTTCTTCTGATAATTTTGGATCTCTTTCTGATAATCTATCAAAAATATTTTTACTTACAACTCTATCAATACTATTCATAATTTCAGCAGATACTTCTATACCACCAACTTGTGAAAAAGTTTGTACAGTGAAAGAGGATAGTCTGTCTTTCATTTTTGATTCTACTTCTTTTACTATGTCAGGGGTAGCTGAATTCATTACAGAAATTCTCTTTATTACGTCTACCTGAAATGATTCTGGTAAGTTCGCTATTATTTGAGACGATGTATTAGGAGGTAAGTAACACAATACCAACGCTACTGTCTGAGGGTGTTCATTTTGTAAAACATTAACCATTTGAGTTATATCTACTTTTCTCAAAAAGTCAAATGGTTTCACTTGTAAATTGGAAACTAATTTTTCTATAATTTCCATAGCTTTTTCAGGTCCAAACGCTTTTTCTAATAGTTCTTTTGCGTAATCTACTCCGCCTTTGTTGATAAATTCTTTTACTTTTGCATATTCAAAAAATTCATTCATTACTGATTCTTTTAATTCTTCATTTACGCTATCTAAATTTGCAACTTCTAACGTTAGTTGTTCTACGTCATCATCATTTAATTTTTGTAAAATATTACCCGCATTTTCAGGACCCATCAATACTAATAAAATAGCAGATTTTTTAATTCCATTTAATTCACTTTTGTCAGCCATTTTTAATCTCTCCTTATTTGGAGTTTAACCATAATTTTAAAATCTCAGCAACATCATCAGGTCTTTTCTTTACTATATCTTCTAATTTTCTTTGAGCTTCTTGCGATGGTGTGTATTCTTCAATTTCTTCTTCTTCACCTTCAGAAACAATTTCTTGAACTCTATTTTCAAGTTTTCTCTTTCTCTCTTCAATAAATTTGTATGTTCTTCTTCTCTTAATAATTCTTGTAAAAATATATAATAAGAAAGTAATAAGAATTATTGAAATTATTATTGTTATAACCATAATAATTCTTTTATTTCTCTGTTGTATATCTTCTTCGTATTCTGCTCTTTGTGCTTCTGCAGATCTATTAAAGGCCATTGATAAAACAGTTATATTTTGATCCATAGTACCAACAGCTGTTGAAACTGCTTTATTAATTTGTGTTCTCATTTCATCTGTTTCTGTAATATTTGCATTAGCAAAATCAATAAATACAGTTATACTCTTATTTGAAATATCTCCACTTTTATCTTGAACAGTTTTTCTATATATTTCATTTACATCGTAATTCGTGATTGTATTACTGCTATTAAAAAATTGTCCTGTGCTATCTTCTGTTTCATAGGTAAAAGGAGGTATATTAGAAGTTGTTCCTGGTGCTGCTCCAGTACCACCAGAGGATGAACTTTCTGTTTGAGTTTGTTGAGATAAAATTATTCCATCTTCATCTACTACAGGTTCGACTTTTCTTGATTCTTCCTCTAATTTTTCCCAGTTTAAATTTATCTCAGAAATAACAACAACATTTCCTAAACCAAAAACAGATTGAAGATTTTGTTCAACTTTTTTTGAATAATAATCTTCGATTTGCGTTTTTAGTTTAAATTTAGTATCTGCACTTCCAACTTCTGAGCTACCTATTTGATCAGTTAAATTATTTGAATAATTATCAACTACTTTTACATTTTCTGAAGTTAATCCTTGAACTGAACCCGTTAAGAAATTTACAATACCTCTTATTTGTTCATCTTTCATCCTATAACTATTTTCTAACATCAGTAATACAGAAGCTTTAGCTACTGAATTTTCATCAACTTGATAATAAGTTCTAGGAGGAATAACTAGATGGACTTTTGCAAATTGAACTCCACTTATTGATGAAATAGTGTTTGATAATTCACCTTCTAAAGCTATTTGATAATTTACTTGTTTATCATAACTTGTAGCTCCAAACCCTTGATTTTGAAGCAATTCATATCCTTGATTAGTACCCCCAAGAACACCTTGAGTTGCTAATCTCATCCTTAGTTCTTCTACATTGTTATAATCAACATAGATTGATCCAGATGGTCTGATATTATATTTAACACCCATTTCATCTAGAGTTGTAATTATTCTACCACCATTAGCTTCAGTTACTCCACCCATCAAAAATTTATATGTAATTCTTGTTGAAAGAATTACAGCTATAATTATTATTATTAATAAGGCAGAAGCTATTGAAATAAAAATAGTCTTTCTATTTTTTGTTTGACTATTCCACCATTCTTTTATTTTTTCAATAATTTCACCCATTCAAAATAACCCCTCTCAATAAATTTGCACTTCAAAAGATAAAGTTTTATCAAATAATTCATATCCTATCATGCTTTTTATATTATAAATAAGAAAACCTGCACCAAAGTATGCAGAATTGTTTTTTATATCTGTTTTTAACACAAAATTATCTCCAATTATTTTCTGGAAATAAACTTGATTTTCTTTATTGAATTTTAAAACAAAAAATTCCCATGGTAAACCTAATCTGATAACACCATTTAAATTATTAATTCCATAAGCAAAATTAGTTCTTGGGTAATATAAAAAAGAATATTCTAAACCCATTTCACTATTTATTATACCATTTTTTTTAGAAATATTTGCATTTAATTGTGTATAGAGTTCCATTTTTCTATATGCAATATTATAATAGAAATCTGTTTGAATTTCTTCACCTAAAAAATCCAAATTTACCCCATATACTTGCGGAGAAAAAATACTAGTGTTTTGATAATTATTTTGTGCTTTTTTAACTTTCAAATAATATAATTCTCCTGAGTCAGTCATCCCCTTTCTCTGTATAGCTCCTGGACCATCGTGGTAAGCTGCTATTTGTTTTTTTTCTTCTCCAAATATTCTTCTAAGGTAACCGTGATACTCTAAAGCACCTTTAAGATTATCAAAAGGATCAAACAAATTATAGACAAATAAATCTTCGGCAGTCATATACTTCATCTGTAATAACCCAAGAGCATTTGAACTAGATATAGCATGAGTGTAATAACTAGATTCGACTTGTAACTGCCCACCTATCAAATCTCTTTCTTGTGACCATACAGTTTTTAAAATTTCTTTAGAATCCATTACTTTATATTTATCAACTATCCCTAAAGAAAGACTTAATTCTTTATTTGTATTAAAAGAATAATCAAAAAATGTTCCAGGTTTTCTAAAAAAAAGATTATATTCATTTAAATAGGAAAAAGAAATTATAGATATGAGTAATATATAAAAAATGATGAATATTTTTTTCATCAATTAACCCTCCAAAACAAAAACAAGATACAATAGAAATTTTTTCTATTGTATCATGATTTTATCTAAATTTAAATATTTTCAATTAATTCCATTATAATAGCTGATATTTTTTCACCTGTTTTATTTGCTACTGCTATAACGTCGTCAGCTGTTACTTCTTCTAAACCTTCAGCAATAGCCATGTCTGTAATAGCTGAAAAACCTAATATCTCCATTCCAGCATGTCTTGCGACAATAACTTCAGGAACTGTTGACATTCCTACTAAATCTGCTCCAAAGTTTCTCATCATTTTTAATTCTGCTGGTGTTTCAAACGTAGGTCCAGTAATACCTAAATAAACTCCGGTAAAAATTGGTTCCCCAACTTTTTTAGCAGCTTTTATAGCTAAATCTCTTAGTCTCTTTGAAAAAACTTCACTCATATCTGGGAATCTAGGACCCCATTCTTCGTTATTTTCTCCTAATAATGGATTGTCACCAAAAAAGTTAATCTGATCTGTAATTAGGCATGGTTTACCTTTTTCAAAATTTGGATTCATTCCGCCTGCTGCATTTGTAACTATAAATGTTTTTATTCCAATTTCTTGCATAACTCTTATGGGAAAAGTTACTTCTTTCATAGAATATCCTTCGTAATAGTGAAATCTACCATTCATTAGCATAACATTTTTATTTTTAATTTTCCCAAAAATCATTTCACCTTTATGACCTGGAGCAGTAGAAACAGGGAAATTAGGTATTTCATCATAAGAAATAGATTTTGCATTTTTTAATGATTCAGCTATTCCTTGTAATCCGCTACCCAAAACAATTGCTATATCAGGCTTTATATCAATATTTTCTTTTAGAAATTTAGCAGCACTTTTAACTTTTGACACGTACTCTTCCATGTTGAATGACATCTTCATTCCTCCTTGTTTTTATTCAATATATCCTATATATGGGAGATTCCTATATTTTTCATCATAATCTAATCCATATCCAATTATAAAATAATCACCAATGTCAAATCCTGGAAATTTTACATTTATTCCATGAGGATAAACATTTTTAACTACAATCGATGCTATTTCAATAGAAGCTGGATTTTGTCTTTCTAAATATTTAACGATATATTTTAAGGTATTCCCTGTATCAACAACATCTTCTACTATTAATACATGTTTACCTTCTAAAGATTCTTCGACCCAACTTTTAACTTTTATTCTTCCAGTAGTATTTGTGCCTGAATAACTAGAGACTTGAATAAAATTATATAATACATTTAAATCAATTCTCTTTACCAAATCAGAATAGAAGTTAATAGAGCCTTTTAAAACACACAAAGCTACTACTTCATCAGTTTTTTCTTTATAATGATTGGTTATTTTACTTCCAAGATCTTTTACCTTTTGTTCTAACTCTTCTTCGGATATTAGAGTTTTAATCGCCATATTGAACCTCCCTTATTTCTTAATGCTTATATCTCCTGCATATAGTTTCTTCTCATTATCATTATTGTCTGAAACCAATACATAATCTGGAGTGATATCAAGAATTTTTGCTGTTTCTATGGTATCACTAAATTTTATATTTACTGTATCACCTTTGGAAATATTCAATCTTTCTAACCATTTTTTTGTAATTATTGAAACAGATTTATCTTTTAAATACTTAATATAATAAGAATTATATGCTCTATGATTAATTTCATAAAGTAATTTATCAATTTTTACTTCTCTATTTATTAGCTCGTTTAAAGATATCGCTACATTTTTCAAGTCATTTGGAATTTCGTTATTAACATTCATTCCAATTCCTACAATAATTGCTTCAGGTTTTTTCCCCTTTATAATACCTTCTGAAGCAATACCACAAATTTTCTTTTCATCTACGAGAATATCATTTGGCCATTTTATTTTTGATTTTATATTATATTTTTCAAGAGTATCGTATATAGCAAGAGAAAAAATCCTAACATAATGCCAAGGATTCATTGGCCTTTTTAAGGGCTTAAATAAAACCGAATACCAAAGCCCTCCATAATTGGAAACCCAATTGTTGCCTCTTCTGCCATAGCCTTCAGTTTGTTTTTTTGCAATGACTACAGTTTCTGAAGGAAAATTTTTGTAATTTCTTTTTAAATAAGCATTTGTTGAATCTATGCTATAAAGTTCAATTGTTCTATCTCCTATCATAAATTCACCCTTCTATTCATTTCTTTGTTTTTTTATATAAATTATAACATAATCATTTTATAATCTTGAATATATTTATATAAAATTAAATTTTGGATAATTGTTATAATATTATCTTTTCATTCTATTCAATATATTTTTAAAATGGTATAATATAATCTGATTTAAGAAGTGGAAGGAGATAAACATGTCTTTATTAAAAATAGAAAATGTAAAAACAAAAGAAAGATACGTTAGATATGAATTTATTTTAACTATTTTATATTTTATATTAATGATTATTGGATATTTTGCTGTAAAATCAGCCACGTTAAATTCATATTTAGAAGGTACAGATCAAAGACAATTACTATTTTATATTGTTGGTATAATATCTTTTATTATCATATTAATTCTACCTGAAAGAACTATTAAAACTTTTATACCTATATTATTTTTTGCTATAGTTTTATCTTTAATACTGGTTTTAATAATTGGTGATGAAACAAAGGGAGCTAGAAGATGGCTTGATATAGGTTCTTTTGGTATACAACCTTCAGAATTTTTTAAATTATTTTTAATTTTATATTTATCTAAAATTTTAACAGATTCAAGTAAAACAAACTATTATTTAGTTTCTTTATTAACAGTTCTATCAGCTGGACTTATTTATATCCAACCTGATCTTGGTACAACATTAATAGTATTTTTTATTTGGATTGTTTTTACATTTCTTAGTGGAAAATTTGAAGTATTATGGAAAACACTTGTGTTTTCTGGTGTAGCTATTTCTCCTTTGATGTTTTTATTGATGAAAGATTATCAAAGAGCAAGAATTGTAGGTTTTATTTTTCCTACACTATATTCTGATTTTTCATATAATACAACTCAATCAATTAGAGCTATTGGTTCGGGAGGCATTTCTGGAACAGGCTTTATGAATGGATATATGAATCTCGGGAATTTTGTACCTGAAGATCATACTGATTTTATCATTTCAGTGATAGGCGAAGAATTTGGCTTTATCGGTATTTTTTCGGTAATATTTGTGTATTTTTTAATAATTTGGAGATTGTATAAAGGCTATAAAATGAGTTATGATATTTTTTGGAAATACTTTTATGCCGGAAGTAGTTTTCTTATATTTTTCCATGTTTTTGAAAATATTGGCATGAACCTTGGTATAATGCCTGTTACAGGTATTCCTTTACCGTTGATTTCAAGTGGGGGGAGCACTATTTTGACTTATTCATTGCTGTTTGGTTTGGCAGTGAAAGGAATGATGCTCAACAAAAATTTAAAGAGGTGAAAATTTTTTATGAAGCTATTGGGAGCTGTACCTAATATTTCTGAAGGAAGAAACAAAGAATTAATTGATAATATTGTAAAATTAGCGGAAAAATATGATAATATTTGGATTTTAGGAACCAAAATGGATGAATATTACAATAGAACTATGTTATCTTTAGCAGGTAAACCAAGTTGTGTTGAAAATTTTTTATTCGATTTAACAGAATATTGTTCAAAAAATATTGATTTAACAAAACACAAAGGAGAGCATCCAAGAATCGGAGCTGTTGATGTTATACCTTTAATTCCTGTTATGGATGTTTCTGTAGAAGAAGCGAGTAAAATTGCAACAAACTTATCTAACAAAATATCAAAAGAGTTAAATATACCTGTTTACTCTTATGAAAAATCTGCAAATAAAAATAGTCGTAAGCATATTAGTTATATAAGAAAAGGTGAATTCGAATCTTTAAAAAGAAAAATGAAAGAAGAAAGCTGGAAACCTGATTATGGAACTGACGAACCTCATCCAAAAGCAGGTGCTACAATTGTAGGCGTAAGAGATTTTTTAATCAATTTAGACTTCTATATAAATTCAAAAAATAAATGGTTTGCAGAACAAATAAAAAGAGAATTGGTTATGGAAATTCCTGGTTCATTTTTTATTGATAAAAAATCAGACAAAAAATACGTTATTTCTGTAAATGCTTCAGTTGATGATGTAAATTTAATTGATTTATACTACAATGTTAGAAAAATAATAGAGCATTTTGAATGTGAATTAGAAAAAATAGAAGTGCCTACTCCATTAACATCAGCAATATTAATAAATTCTTTTAGACAGATTACAGGTTCAAAAATCGAAAACGTTAAAACTATTGAGGAAATGATAATTAAAAGTTTATGAAGTTTAGAATAATATATACTGGTGATATAAAAACAAAATTTATCAAAAAAGGAATTGAACAATATAAAATTTGGAATCAAAGATTCACAAAATTAGATTATATTTGTTTACCTCTAACTAAAAATCTTGGTAAAATTAAAGATAATGAATACAAAACAAAAGATTTTCTGAATTATAAAAAGTTTTTATACAATTCTACTAATATAGTTTTAGATGAGAGAGGAAAATTGTTAGATTCAAAATCTTTTTCAGAAAAAATTGAAAAATTTAAAACATATAATAGAAAAGATATAAATTTTATTATTGGTGGACCTTTGGGTCATAGCGAAAAGATTTTTGATCATTCTGATTTAACTCTTTCACTTTCAAAAATGACTTTCACACACGAAATGGCAGTATTATTAATTTCAGAACAAATTTATAGGGCGAATAAAATAATTAATAACGAAAAATATCATTATTAAAAGGCAGCTAAGCTGCCTTTTAATTTATATATTATAAACTTTAGTATATTTTTCTTTTAAATAATCCATGAAATAATCAGGATTCAATTTTTCGCTTGTAACTTTTTCTAATAATTCGTTTGGTTCATATTTTTTACCGTGTTTGTGAATATTTTTTCTTAACCAATTTAAAATTGTTTTCAAATCACCAGATTCAACTAGTTCTTTATAATTTGGAATATCTTTTTTCATCTGATTAAAAAATTGTGCGGAAAATAAATTACCAAGCATATATGAAGGGAAATATCCAAAACTTCCATGTGACCAATGTACATCTTGTAAAACTCCTACTGAATCATTTTCAGGAACTACATCCAAATATTCTTTCATCTTCTTGTTCCATATTTTTGGTAAATCCTCTACTTTTATCTTTTCATTTATTAACGCTTCTTCTATTTCAAATCTCAACATAATATGTAGATTGTATGTAACTTCATCAGCATCAACTCTTATTAAAGATTTTTCTACTACATTGATAGCTTTATAAAAATCATTTAATTCTATATTATTTAATTGTTCAAAATTTTCTTTCATTGTAGGGTAAAAATATTTCCAAAATTCTTGACTTCTACCTAGTATATTTTCCCAGTATCTTGATTGAGATTCATGAACTCCCATTGATGCACCATCATATAAAGGAGTGTCTGCATATTTAACTGAAATTCCCTGTTCATATAAAGCATGTCCCCCTTCGTGAATAGTTGAGAAAAAAGAATCTCTAATATCTTTTTCTTGATATCTTGTTGTAATTCTTACATCTCCTGGATTGATTTTTATTGTAAATGGGTGTGCAGCGACATCTAGCCTACCAGCATCAAAATCATAATTCATTAGTTTAAGTGCTTTCATAGATAGTTCTTTTTGTTTTTTTACATCATATTTTTTGAATAAAAAATCTTCTTCTGGTTTGGTACCTTTTTCGGAAAGTTCTTTCACAAAATCAACCAATTTGAATTTTAGGTCCTCAATAATCCTTTTCAATTCTTTAGTAGTCATACCTGGTTCATACATATCAAGCAAAGCATCGTATCTATTCTTTTCGTATCCAACATATTCAGCTTCTTGAATACTCATTTTTACAATTTTTTCCAGGTAAGGTTGAAAAATTGTAAAATCATTTTTTTCTCTAGCTTCAGCCCAATATTTTTGTGCTTTTGAAGTTAATTTTGAAAACTCTTTTACAAATTCTTCAGGAAGCTTTTTAGTTCTTTCATATTCTTTTTTTACAAGTTTTATCATTCTTTTATCATCTTCATTTAAATTTTTAAATTCATCTTCATTAGTTAATTTATTTATAAGATGACCAATTTCATCAGATGTTTCCATTCTATAAAGTTGAGCAGATAGTTCTCCTAATGTATCAGAAGTATACTCAAAGCTTTTGTTTGGTGCGCCTGTTTCTAGATCCCAATGCATAAGAGACATGACTTGTTGGAATCTTGAGATCTCAGACAATTTTTCTTTTAATGTTTCTATATAGCCCATTTTAAAACCCCCTATTAATTTATTATAAAAATATTATAACACATACATAAACTTATAGTTTTTTTGAAAACTATATTCATTAATATGAGTTTTTGGGTTATAATGGAGATAGAAAAAAACAGGAGGGATAAAATGTATATAGATTCAAGAAATACATTCGCAGAAATAAATGTAGATAACTACCTAGAAAATTTAGATTACATTTCAAAAAAAACAAAAACAAAAGTAATGCCTGTTTTAAAAGCTGATGCATATGGACACAATAAAATAATTTTAGCAAAATATGCTGAAAAAAATGGCTATAATAGATTTGCAGTAGCTTTTTTAGAAGAAGCTATTGAATTATTTAAAAGTGGTATAAAAAAACCAATACTCATATTTAATTATATAAATCCAAAATCACTAAAAAAATATCTACATTTTAGTGATTTTTTAATACCTACTATACATTCTTTAGACAATCTGAAAAATTTAATAGATCATTTAGGGAAAGATATAAGTAAGTATAAATTTCATCTTAATTTTAATACAGGTATCAATAGAATTGGTGTATTAGAAGAAGAAATAGAAGAGATTGTTAAACTAATTAAAAAAGAAAACATAAAAATAGAAGGCATATACTCTCATTATGCAACAGCTGATAGTTTAGATGATTTTGTAGATAAACAATATTCTAAATTTTTAGAAATAATAAAATATTTTGATAAACAGTCTATTGATTATAAGTATAAACATATGTCTAATTCAGCAGCAAGTATTTATTATCCAGAGAGAAGTTTAGATATGGTAAGACCAGGAATAGCAAGTTTCGGATTACAACCTTCTAATGTAAAAAAAGATACAAATTTAAAACCAGTTATGACTTTTAAAAGTATATTAGCAAAATTAAATAACTGTAAAAAAGGTGATACTATAGGTTATGGAAGAACCCATATTATTGATGAAAATAAAAGAACAGGAATAATCCCTCTTGGTTATGCAGATGGATACCCAAGAATACTATCAAATAAATCACATGTTAATATTCATAATAACCTATACAGGGTAATTGGAAATATTTCTATGGACCAAATTGTTGTTGAAATAACTAATAATGATATAATGGTTGGAGATGAAGTAATTCTTTTTGGAGAAAAACCATCCGCAGAGTATATTGCAAACTTAGCTCAAACAATAAATTATGAAATAACTTGTGGAATATCAAAAAGAGTAAAAAGAGTATATATAAAAGGAGGTTCTTATATTGAACAATGAAGAAATTTCTTTAGGAGAAATGCTAAATAATTCGAATGATAATAATGATTTTATATATGAAAAAATAAATCTTATTAACGAATTAGAACCAGGAGAAAATGTTGAAATCCAGGGTAAATTGATCAGTAAAAGAACCCAGAACACAAAAGATGGAAAATCTTTTTTACTAATCACTATTGCTGACAAAACTGGTTCATTAAGAGGCATCGATTGGTTTAACCCTGAAAAAAATGAAAAGCTCTCAATTGGAGATATAATAAGTGTCAAAGGAAAAATAGTTGTTTTTGAAAACAGACTTCAAATTAATGTCGATAAAAATGAAAAATCAATTATGAAAGTTTCTTATGAAGAAATAGAATCTGATAAATTCATTTCTCAAGGCAATAAAAATATTCAAGAATTATTGGAAAAATTAAAATTTCTTATAGAACAAATTGAAGATATAAATATAAAAAACACTCTAAAAGATATTTTATTAGAATCAAATATATCTAAAAAATATCAAAATGCCCCAGCTGCAATTTCAATTCATCATGCATACAAACATGGTCTTCTAGAACATTCTATTAACGTTACTAAACTCGCATTAAAAATCAGCGAAAACTATGAATATTATAATGCTAATAAAGATATTCTAATAGCTGGTTCACTCTTACATGATATAGGAAAAATAAAGGAATATAAAATAACGAAAGCGGGAATAGATAAAACAGAAATTGGAGAAATGATAGGTCATATGAATTTAGGAATATCTATATTAGAGCCTTTTTTTGAAAATTTTTCAGAAGATTTAAAAAATCATATATATCACATAATATTATCTCACCATGGAGAATTAGAATATGGATCTCCAATATTGCCAAAAACTATGGAATCAATGATAATTCATTTTGCAGATAATATTGACTCAAAATTAGTTCAGGTAAATCAAACAATAAAAGATACAATAAATGAAAATTCAGAATCAAAATGGACAAATTTCGAAAAAAGACTTGGAAGAAAGTTTAAAATACAATAGTTAGGAGGATTATTTAATGCCTGCAAAAAAATCAAAATATGTTGTAATAGTTGAATCACCTGCTAAAGCAAAAACTATAGAAAGATATTTAGGAAATGATTATGAGGTAATAGCCTCTAAAGGTCATATAAGAGATCTCCCAAAAAAATCATTTGGTGTAGATTTAGAAAATAATTTTGAACCTGAATTTGAAATAATGCCAGGTAAGAAAAAAGTTATTACCGATATTAAAAAGAAAGTAAAAAGTAAAAAAGTCTTATTAGCTTCTGATATGGATAGAGAAGGAGAAGCAATAGCTTGGCATTTAGCACACATATTAAAATTAAAAGAAAATGAAAATAACAGAATTATTTTCTCCGAGATCACAAAAAATGCTATTAATGAATCTGTTCAAGAACCACAAAAAATAGATTTAAATAAAGTAGATGCTCAATTAGCAAGAAGAATTTTAGACCGAGTCGTTGGATACAAAGTCAGTCCATTAGTATGGAAGGTTTTGAAAAATTATAAAACAAGTGCTGGTAGAGTTCAATCAGCTGCTTTAAAAGTAATGATAGATAGAGAAAGAGAAATTTTTAAATTTAAACCTAAAGAATTTTTCAAAATTTTTCTAGATTATAAAAATCAAAAAATTCCTTTGGTAAGAGAAGAGGGTAAAAGATTAAAACAAGAAAATATAGATAAAGATAAAAAAGATTCTATAATTGACTATCTAAAAGAAAAAGAAATATCTCTGAACGAAACCAAAACAAAGAAAAATAAAAGAAAACAACCAACACCTTTTATTACAAGTACACTACAACAAGCAGCTATAAATTATTTGGGATGGACATCAAAGAAAACCATGCAAATAGCCCAAAAACTTTATGAAGGTATGGAGACTTCTGATGGTCATATTGCCTTTATAACTTACATGAGAACTGATTCAACAAGAATTTCTGCTGATGCACAAAATGCAGCTAAAAAATATTTAAAAGAAAATTATGGTGAAAAATATTCTGGTAAATATTCACAAAAGAAAACAAAACAAAAAACTCAAGATGCTCATGAGGCTATAAGGCCCACAAATATTTTCATAGACGATAAGAAAGCTAATTCATTATTAAAAGGTGACAATTTAAAACTATACAAATTAATTTGGAATCGATTTATGGCATCACAAACTGCTTCTTCAGTTTATGATGAAACAAAATATATTATATCTGATGAAAATAAAAAATATGATTTCGAAATAACATCGAAAAAAAGAATATTTGATGGTTTTGAAAAATTCTGGAGTTATGGAAATTCAGAAGTGGAATTCGAAATGTCGGAAAAAGAAACTGTAGAAAATAAACATCTAAAAACTGAACAAAAAGAAACTACTCCTCCCGCTAGATTTTCTGAAGCTACTATAGTTAAAGAACTAGAATCTAATGGAGTTGGAAGACCATCTACATATTCTACTATAATAAGTACGCTGATTAATAGAAAATATATTAATAAATTTGAAAAAAAATATCTAAGACCAACTATAGCAGGTTTTATTGTAAATGATTTTATTGAGAACAATTTCCCTGAAATTGTTGATATAAAATTTACTGCAAGAATGGAAAAAGATTTAGATGAAATAGAAGAAGGAGATAATAGCTCAAAAAAAGTTTTAAATGAATTTTATAAAGATTTTAGTGAATTCTTAGATCAAGCAGAAAAAAAGATTAAAGAAGATAATTTAGATATAAATTACGAAAGTGATGTTAAATGTTCAAATTGTGATAAAAATATGCAACTAAAATTTGGAAGATATGGATTTTATTTAGCTTGTGAAGAAGAAAAATGTAAAGAAACACAAAAAATACCTTTTTATGCCTATGGAATCACATTAAATAAAAAACTACATATATCAGAATTTTTAAAAGATTTTAAAGAAAATAACAATGTTGAAATTGGAGAAAAATGTCCAAAATGTGGATCTGAATTAGTTCTTAAAAAAGGAAGATTTGGAGAATTTATAGCATGTTCAAATTATCCTGACTGTAAGTTTACAAAATCTGTTCCTGCTAGAGGAAACTGTCCAATTTGTGGTTCTGAAGTTGGAAAAAATAAAAGTAAAAAAGGGAAACTATATTTCAAATGTACAAATAAAGATTGTGGTGAAATGTTCTGGAACGAACCATCTGGATTTAATGACCCTGATACAGGCGATCCTTTATTTTACAAATTTAAACAAAAAGAAGAAAAATTGTATAATCCTAAAACAAAAGCTTTTTTTGACAAAGAGGAGATAGAAGAAGATTGAAAATAGGAGTCATATATGGTGGTAATTCTAATGAAAAAGAAATTTCATTAAAAAGTCTAGAAAATGTAGATTATAGCTTGAAAAAACTAAACATCGAATATGAAGTATTCGAAAGCAACGATATTAATTTACACAAAAAAATAATAAATAAAGATCTTATATTAAATATGATTCACGGAGAATATGGTGAAGATGGAAAATTACAAGGATATTTAGATCTATATAATAAGAAATATACATCTTCTCCAGCAGAAACTTGTAATGTTTGTTTTGATAAATATCTATTTTATAAACTATTTTCAGAAAAATTTAAAATACCAAAAATTTTCAAAGTAAATAAATATATAGAAAATCCTTTTGAATTCCCGCTTGTGTTAAAACCAAGAAAAGGTGGTTCTAGTAAAGGAGTATATATTATCCATAACAAAGAAGATTACAAAAAATATCTTTTGGAAAATTTAGAAAATTATGGTGATGTTTTAATTCAAGAATATATAAAAGGTAAAGAATTTACACTCTCAATAATTGAAAAAGATGGTGAATTTATTATTTTACCTTTGCTTGAAATAATCCCAAAAAATGAATTTTATGATTACACAGCTAAATATACTGAAGGAAAAACAAAATTAAAAATTAATCGACAAATACATAAAAAATATGATGTAGAACTAAAAAATATTTTTAACACTTTAAGAGATATTTTATTTTTTAGAGATATGCTTAGGATAGATATAATAATAAAAAATGAAGATATTTATGTTTTAGAAGTTAATACTGTTCCTGGTATGACTAAACTAAGCGATCTTCCCATTTCAGCTGAGTCTTATGGAATAAATTTTGATGAACTGATAAATATTTTTATAAAAAATCATTTATAAATAGCCGAGGTGATATATATGAAATTAGAAGGAACTACAATAGTTGGAGTTAGAAAAAATGGTAAAACAGTAATAGCAGGTGATGGACAAGTTACCTTAGGAAACACTATTTTTAAAGGAACAGCTAAAAAGGTAAGAAGACTTGGAAATGGGAATGTTATTTCTGGATTTGCAGGATCAGTTGCAGATGCTTTTGCTTTATACGAAAGATTTGAAGGAAAATATAGAGCTGCAAATGGAAATCTTTTAAAAGCAGCAATAGAATTAACAAAAGACTGGAGAATGGATAAAGCTTTAAGAAAATTAGAAGCTATGCTTATGGTCGCTGATAAAGATCATTTATTACTTATTTCAGGAAATGGTGAAGTAATGGAACCAGAAGAAGATATTCTTGCAATAGGTAGTGGAGGAGCATACGCACAAGCTGCTGCGAAAGCTTTAACAAGATTTGCTGACATGGATGCTGAAGAAATAGCAAGGCAATCTCTTCTTATTGCTGGAGAAATATGTATCTATACAAACAACAACATAACAGTGGAGGTAATTTAATTGTCTGAAAAAGTTTGGGTTTGTCCTACAGAATTAATCGAAAATAATTTTGGAAATTTAAAAAACTTCAATAATATACCGTTTGTTGAATTAAACAAGGTTTTTGAAAACTCTTATTTCAAAAATAGAGTTGAAGTAGAAAATGATGAATCATTGAGACAGTTAATACCTTATGTTGTTTTTCAAAAAGAAACTGGTGAAATATTAGTAGTTAAAAGAACTAAAAAACAATCAGAAAAAAGATTGCATGATAAAATTTCCGTTGGAATAGGTGGACATATAAACCCTATAGATAAAGAAGAAGATTCTCCAGAAATGACTTTTTTCAATGGATTAAATAGAGAAATAAATGAGGAATTAATTGTTCATAAATTAAATAAACTCGAATATATTGGAATAATATATGATAATTCAAATCCTGTATCAAGAGTTCATATGGGTATATTGTTTTTAGCTAAAGTAACTGATGCTGATATTAATGAAGAAGAGAATTTTGAAAGCGAATGGATGCTACCTTCTGAAATAGTAAAACAAGATATTTCAAAAATGGAAACTTGGACTGTTGTATCTTTAAAATCACTTGAAGTTCCGATAGTAGAAAAATAATGAAAATAAAAGCTTATGCAAAAATAAATTTATATCTAGATGTTATTGGTAAAAGAAAAAATGGATACCATGATATATTGACATTATTTCATACTGTGAAGATGCATGATGTGTTAGATATAAAATTTTCAGAGATTGAAAAATTTGATTCAAAAACAAAACTAAATATACCTTGGAAAAATAATATCATAAAAAAAACCATTGAGGTATTTAAAAAAGAAACTAATTTCGATTTTAACCTTGATATTTCTCTTGAAAAGTATATTCCTCAAGGTGGTGGTTTAGGCGGAGGTTCTGCAGACGCTGCAGCTATATTGAAATTTTTAAAAGATTCTTTTAATCTCTCTAATAATGATATTATTGATATAGGTTCAAAAATTGGAGCAGATGTACCCTTTATGATATTCAATGGAACAGCAATTGGAAAATCTATTGGTGAAGATCTTGAGTTTTTGGAGCCTTTAAATTTGAATATAGATATATACCCACAAGAAATAGAAATAAATACAAAACAAATGTATGACAAAATAGATAAAAACTGGAATAATATAGTTCATAATGGTGACCCTTATGAACTATATAAATCACTTAAAAATAAAAATATAATTGGAATACAAAATAATTTATTTAATGTTTTTGAACAAGTAGTTCTTCCAGTAAATCCTAAAATATATGAAAATAAAAATAAATTAATTAAAGCAAATCAGTTTTGTTTAATGTCAGGTTCTGGAAGCACATTATTCACAATAAAAACATGGTAGATTAATCTACCATGTTTTTTATGTAATACTCTGCTATTTCTTCTGTGTTTTTATTTTCGAAGTCAAACATATAATTAAGTTTTCGAATAGTTTTATTATCAATTCTTCCCTTTAATGATTTTAAAATTTTCTCTACTTTTTCCGGTAAATCATTTCTCGAAATTATAATAGCCTCATATGGGGGTAAAGCGTTTTTATCATCATCTAATAAAAACAAATCGTTTTCTATAACCCTTGAATCTGTTGTAAAACCAGTAATGAAATCAACTTCGTCATTCAATAGGGCTTTATACATATCATCAGGCTGATAAGATACAGTATCTTTAAATTTTAAATTATAAGTTCTATTAAGTGCAGGAAGTCCATCTTTTCTTTTAATATAAGGACCAGGACATGAAAAAATATATTCTTGACTTTTTTTTGCTAATTTTGAGATATTATCTATATCCTCTTTTTTATTTTTAGAAGTAATTACAAAACCACTTTCGTAATCTAAATCTGTTAATAAATTTAAATTATCTTGTTCTAATCTTTGTGCAACTCTTTTAACAACTATATCATTATCCCATTTTTCCATTTCTTCTAAATTAAATAAAGCATTATATATAGTTCCTGAATATTCTATATAAAAGTCAATTTCATTATTCTTCAAAGAATTATAATTAGCTTCTAAAATAGGTTCACTGACTTTTATTTCAGATTCGATATTTTCTTTCTCTAACAATTTAGATATAATTTCAACAAGTATCTTTTGTTCGTTAAAAGGTTTAGCTCCTATTCTTATTTTATCCATTTATAAAATCCTCCTTATGTTATTTTTTGAAATCATTTTAATTATAACATAATAAGTCAGAATTAGTTAAATTTCAATTGAATATAAATTATATACTTTAGATTTTTTAAATCCTAATTTTTCAGCTAATTTTTGAGAAGCAATATTCGAACTCATACATTCCCATCTAGGAATAATATTATTAGATAAACTATTATCAATAAAAGCTTCACAACAAGCTTGAGATAATCCTTTTCTTCTGAATTCTTTAAGAGTTTCAATTCCCATAAGATGTATTTCATCTACTAAATAATTACCTAATGCATAACTAACTATTTTATCATCGAGACAAACAATATAACCAGAAGATCTGTTTAGAAAGTTTTCAATATTATCCCACCATAAATTAATTTCATCCAATAAAAATTCAATATTTGAGAATTTTTGATTTAGAATATTTTTTTCTATTTTTAATAATTTATATTTTTTAGAAATAAAATTATAATTGTGTTTTTTCCAATTTTCTTTGTTAAAATAATAAATAAATTGTTGTGATTTATCGAGTTCTTTCATATTAAATAAATCTTCTAAAGGAGCATCCCATTTATTAGTTTCTCCACTGAATTCAAAGAATTTAAGATTTTCCTTATTTAATATATCTTTTATTTTTTTAGATATAAAGCTTAATAAATAATCATTAAATTCATTATTATTTTGATCCCCAACAAAATAAAAACCTTGAATCCCTTTTGACCATATCATAGCTGTTTTGGGATTTTTTTTCTCATCAACAAATATTCTGCCAGGGCTATATCCTTTTATAACTGATTTTACTTCAATATTATCTTCACTTTGATCTAAGATATTTAGTATTTCTTGATAATTATTTTTATCTAATTCTTGTATCATTATCTTAACTCCTTTATAAATAGCATTTAAGTTATAAATATTTTATCATACTTCAATTATATGTAATAGTATAAATAATAATATGCTTAATCAATTTAATATTTTATATTCTAATATGTGAATCTCTAAAGATGAAATACATTTATTATTTTGGCGGTAAATCTAATACGAGTACAATAACAATTCCTAAAAATAAATACCACGAAAAAAAGAGTCAACCTTATGGGTTGACTCTTTAGTAAATATTGAAGGGGCGAAACCTACTCTTGCACACAAGAAGTGTACTACCATGGG
>CAZRTN010000008.1:0-10368 GCA_964603015.1 uncultured Thermotogaceae bacterium
GTGTTTAAAGGAATAGAAGAGGAAGCAAGAAAAAGTGATTATCAAACAATGATAATAAATACTGAAGGTAAATATAATTTAGAAGAAAAAGCGATATCTACAATGATCGAAAGAAGAGTAGATGGAGTATTACTTTTTCCTATGCAAAATAATTACACAGATATAGAAAAATTGTTATCAGAAAAATATCCATTAGTATTGGTTGGTAGAGGAGTAGAGAATTGGAATGTTGATGAAATTTATAATAATGAAGTTAAGGGAGGATATTTAGCAACTAAACATTTAATAGATAAAGGTTGTAATAGAATAGTAATGATATCAGCTGAAAAATTCAATACAGCTGCAAGAGATAGAGAAAATGGGTATATGAAAGCTTTAAAAGAAAGCAAACTTTCATATCAAAAAATAGAAAATATAAATAAAATCCATGAAGGTTTATATATTGAAGAAGGAAAGAAGATTATTGAAAATATTCTGATGAGAGAAACAATTGATGGAGTTTTTTGCTATAATGACTTAATTGCCTATGGAGTTATTAAAGAACTCAAAGAAAACAATAAAAAAATTCCAGAGGAAATAAAAGTAGTTGGATATGATGATATTAGATTCTCGAAAATTTTTTCACCTTCATTAACTACTGTATCTGTGAATAAAGAGAAAATGGGAAAAGAGGCTTTTAATATGTTACTTAGAAGGATTGAAAATATAGATTCAACTACTATGAATATAACTTTAGACGTAGAATTAATTGAAAGAGAATCTTCAAAATAAAAATGAGGTGATTTTATGGCTGAATTAAGATGGAATCCTTTGTTAAAAACTTATACGATGGTTGCTAATAATAGACAAAAAAGGCCACATCTTCCTAAAGATTGGTGCCCATTTTGTCCAGGTGAAGGAAAAAGTGTTCCTGATAATTATGATGTTTATAAGTATGATAATGATTTTCCAGCTTTAAAACAAAATCCAGATAAACCTGATCTCAATGATGATGGTATATATGGGATTAAAGAAAATTATGGTAAGTGTGAAGTTATTTTATACTCACCAGACCACTACATAACACTTCCTGAATTACCTTTATGGCATGTAGAAAAATTAGTTAATTTATGGGTAGAGCGTAATGAAGAATTGTCAAAAGATAAAGAGATAAAATATGTTTTTCCTTTTGAAAACAGAGGAGAAGAAGTAGGAGTTACTATGCCACATCCTCACGGACAATTGTACGCATATTCATGGATACCATTGAAGGTAAAAACAGAATTAGATAGCTCAAAAGAGTTCTTTGAAAAAAATAAAAAATGTATGATTTGTGAAATGAATGAAAAAGAAATCGATTTTAAAGAAAGAATTCTCTATGAAAATGATTCTTTTTTAGTATATCTACCATTTTTCACAGATTATCCTTATGGAGCTTTTATAGTAGCTAAAGATCACATAAGTAATTTTTCGGATTTTGATGAAAAACATACTAAAGATTTGGCAAAAGCTTTGAAAATTTTAACTGGCGGGTTCGATAGTTTATACGACAAAAAATTTCCTTATATGATGGTTATACATCAAACACCTATTAATGATGTAATTTATAAAGAATCAGAAAAGTATTATCATTTTCATATTGAATTTTACCCACCATTAAGAGACGAAAATAAAATAAAATGGTATGCCTCATCTGAAATGGGAGCCTGGGCTGCTGCAAATACTATGGCTGTCGAAGATACAGCTCCTATTTTAAAAGAAGCTATTGAGAAATATAGGGAAAAAGAAGGGATATAATGAGCATTATAGAGTCTTATAAAAAATATTTTAATGTAACAGATGAAGAAGGTTTAGAAAAATATTTTTCTCCTGGAAGAGTTAATTTAATTGGAGAACATATTGATTATAACGGAGGGTATGTTTTTCCTGCAGCATTGAGTATTGGAATAAAAGCGGTAGTTGGAAAAAGAGATGATGATTTAATAGTTTTAAAATCTTCATCATTTGAACAAGAAATAATTATTAATCCTGAAGAATGTATAGAATATGATGATAAGTTTAGCTGGGGAAATTATCCAAGAGGCATATATAAATATTTAAAAAATCCAAAAAAATCATTAAATATCTATATAGAATCAAATTTGCCTGATGGAGCAGGGCTCTCGTCTTCTGCATCATTGGAAATGTTGATAGCTTATATTTTATCTTCAGATATACTATCAAATGATAGTGAAAAAAAAGATTTGGCTTTATTAGGTAAAAAAGTTGAAAATGATTTTATAGGGGTTAAATCAGGAATAATGGATCAATTCTCAATAGTATTTGGAAAAAAGAATAATGGTATACTTCTTGATACAAACAAATTGACCTATAAATATATACCTGTTCATTTAAAAGGTTATAAATTAGTTATAATGAATACAAATAAAAAAAGAGAGTTAGCTGGCTCTGCTTATAACGAAAGAAAAAATCAGTGTGAAGAAGCATTGAGGATAATTAATAAATTTAAAAAAATTGATAATTTATGTGAAGCAAAATTAGAAGATTTAAAGTATATAGATAATGAAACTATAAAAAAAAGAGCGAGACATGTAATTACAGAAAATCAAAGAGTAATAAATTCTATAGATATTTTAAAAAATGATGAGCTAGATAAATTTGGAGAATTATTAAACAAATCACACAGATCCTTAAAAGAAGACTATGAAGTTACAGGAAAAGAATTAGATACAATAGTTGAAATAGCTCAGTCAGTTGATTATTGTTTGGGTTCAAGAATGACAGGAGCAGGTTTTGGAGGGTGTGCTATAGCCCTTGTAAAAGAAGAAAGAGTTCAAGAATTTAAAAAGCATATTCAAAAAGAATACTATAACATAATAAAATTAAATCCTGAATTTTATATAAGTGATATAAATGATGGAGTAAAACAACTAGAGGAGGATTTTAATGAATAAAGCAAAACTACCGTTGTCGAAGCAAATAGCCTTTTCTATAGGTCAATTAGGATGGGCTATATTAATGGGGTTAGTTAATTCTTATTTAGTGTATTTTTATTCACCACCAGAAACTGCAAATATACCGTATTATATTCCACAAGGTAATGTTTTAGGTATTTTTACAATAATAGGACTTATAACAATAGGTGGAAGAGCTTTGGATGCTATAACTGATCCTTGGATAGCAACTTTATCTGATAGGCATAAATCTCCCAAAGGAAGAAGAATTCCTTTTTTAAAAATTGCTGTAATACCTTTTTCTGTATTAACAGTTTTGATTTTTTGGCCTCCTGTTGATTATATTAGTGGATTCAATACAGTCTGGTTGACAATAACTCTATTATCGTTTTATATTTTTTACACTATGTATGTTACTCCTTATTTTGCTTTGATACCTGAATTGGGGAAAACTGCAAATGAAAGATTAAATTTATCTACATATATATCAGTGACATTCTTTTTAGGAACAGCAATAGCTTCACAAGCTGCTATAATATGGAATACAATTGAAGGTTTTGGTGTTGAAAGGATGCTTGCTATAAGATATACATTTATTGGGTTAGCTGCATTATCAGCTTTGTTTTTGATGTTTCCAATATGGTTTATAGATGAAAGAAAGTATTCTGAGGCAAAACCATCAGAAATAAACATGATGGAAGCTTTAAAATCAGCTTTCTCAAAAAAAGAATTTAGAGTATTTGCCATATCTGATCTCTCTTATTTCTTGGCATTAACTATTTTACAAACAGGTTTAATATACTATATAACAGTTCTCTTAGAATTACCAGAGAGTTTATATTCTACTATATTTATTTTATTAGGAGTTCTTTCTTTTTTATTTTATCCATTTGTTAATTTAACTGCAAAAAAAATTGGTAAGAAAAAATTGATGATAATCGCTTTTAGTTTATTCACTATTATGTATATATTGGTATTTACACTTGGTATGAATATTTGGTTTATACCTAATAATTATCAAATTTATATTTTAATTGTTTTAGCTGCTTTTCCTATGGCTGTTTTTGGAATATTACCTAATGCAATTCTGTCGGATATAGCTGAACATGATGCAATCACTACAGGAAATAAAAATGAAGCTATTTTTTATGGTGTTAGAACTTTAATGTCAAAAGTTGGTCAAATGCTGTCCATGTTTATATTTTCATCTTTATTATTATTTGGTAAAGATATTGGTGATGCTCTTGGTATAAGACTTACTGGTCCAGTAGCAGCTATATTTTGTTTCATAGGATTGATTTTTTTCTTAATGTATGATGAGAAAAAAATGTTGAGTGTCAGTAAAAAATAGTAAAAATATATTCATTATTGTAATTTATTATTCATAGTGAACGTTAACGTTAATAATTAAGAATAATTATCTATAAATAGATTTATCCGAATTTGTAGAAAAAAAATTAATAGGGTAATATTTTAATAAGCAATTAAATCACTTAGGGGGTGTAATAATGAAAAAGTTAACGTTAACTATAACGGTATTAACTTTAGTACTTTTTGTTTTTTCAGCAAGTTCATTGGTGATAAACTCTTATATGTCTGATCCAGCTCCAAAAAAAGTTTTTGATGAATTAGTAGATGATTTTGAAGCAATGTACCCAGATATTGATGTAACTGTAAATACATTTGCTCACGAAGATTTCAAGACATTATTAAGAACATGGTTAGGTTCTAATAATGCACCAGATGTTGTAACTTGGTTTGCTGGTGAAAGAATGAGATTTTTTGCAGAAAAAGGATTTTTAGAACCATTAAACGATATTTTCCCAAATGGTTTTGGAGCTCAATTCCCAGAAGCATTTAAAACAGCATCAGCGTATAAAGAAGATATTTATTTTATACCTCAAAGCTGGTACTGGTGGGGCATTTACTATAATAAAGCAGTTTTCAATGATTTAGGATTAGAAGTTCCAACAACATGGGATGAATTTATGGCAGTTAACCAATCACTTAAAGATGCAGGTAAAATCCCTATGTCAATAGGAACTAAATATTTATGGACAGCTGGAGGATGGTTTGATTACCTTAATATGAGAGTTAATGGTATTGAATTCCATACAGAATTTACAGCAGGTAAAGTTCCTTTCACTGATCCAAGAGTTAAAAAAGTATTTGAATACTGGAAAGAAATGGTTGATAAAGGATATTTCATAGATAATCATTCTGCATATAGTTGGCAAGAAGCTGCAAACAGATTATTTACTGGTGAAGCAGGAATGTATCTTATGGGACAATTCATAAAAGATGTAGCTCCAGAAGATGTAAAAGATGATTTAGATTTCTTTAGATTCCCAGTAATTGATAACAATGTAGGACTTTATGAAGATACTCCAATTGATGGTTTCATGGTACCAAAAAATGCTAAGAATATGGAAGAAGCTAAATTATTTATGGAATTCTTAGCTGGAAAAGATTCACAACAATATTTCGCAGATGAATTAGGTAGATTAGCTGCTAATAAACATGTAACTCCACCTGATGCACACGCTCAAGATGGAATGGACATGATTTTAGAATCTGATGGAGTTATGCAATTCTTTGACAGAGATATGAATCCTGAAATGGCAAATAATGCAATGAATGGATTTGTTGAATTCATGATGTTCCCGGATAGATTAGATTCAATTTTAGAAAATTTAGAAAATATTAGACAAAGAATTTATAAATAAAAAGATGGGGGAGTATCTCCCCCTCTCTTTTTAAGAATATATAATATGAGGTGATTTTATGCTCACTAAGAAAAGATGGTGGGTCCCATGGGCATTTTTAGCTGTTCCCTTAATAATGTATTTAGTTTGGGTAATAATCCCTATAGGAAGAACTTTTTATTACAGCTTATCAGATTGGGATGGTTTAAGCAAAAATGTTGAATTTATAGGTTTAGAAAATTTTAAAACATTATTCAATGACAGAATATTTACAACAGCTTTGATGAACAATATAAAATGGTTTATATTTTTTATAATTATACCTGTTCCAGTAGGTCTTGGATTTGCTATGCTTCTTGATATGAAATTCAAAGGTAGCAAATTATTTAAAACTTTAGTTTATTTGCCTATGACTCTTTCGTTTGTAGTAATAGGTACTATGTGGTCTTGGATATATGAACCGCAATATGGTGCTTTGAATTCATTTTTGGATGCAATGGGACTAGATTTTTTGATAACTCCATGGTTATCTGATCCTGAAGTAGTAACTTTTTCATTAATCTTTGCAGCGATTTGGAGACAAATCCCTTATATGATGGTATTATTTTTAGCTGGTTTAAAAAATGTAAGTAAAGATCAAGTAGAAGCAGCTATAGTTGACGGTGCTAATTCATGGCAAAGATTTTGGAACGTTATTCTTCCAGCATTAAAACCTTCAATGATAGTGGCTATAACAGTTAGTATTATAGACTCTCTTAGAGCATTTGATATAGTATTTGTTATGACAAAGGGTGGACCTTTTCATAGTTCTACAGTACTAGCTAATTTTATGTATTTAGAAGCTTTCAATAACTATAGAATGGGTTATGGCTCTGCAATTGCGGTAATACAATTTGCAATTACTTTTGGGTTTATAATTTTATATTTATTAAATGCAATGAAAAACGAGGAGTGAGACAATGAGGAAAAGAAAATTATCAGTAAAAATGATGTTTTATATATTATCGATTTTCATAGTTGTTGTATGGCTCATTCCATTTTTCATAACAACATTTACTTCTTTAAAATCTATGGATGAATTAATGTCATCAACATCTTGGTGGAAACCACCACAACAAATAGTATGGGATAATTTTTCAGAATCCTGGCAACAAGGTAATATGAAATCATATTTTAGAAATACATTTATAATAACTGTACCTTCTGTAGTTGGAACTTTATTTGTTTCAAGTTTGGGGGCTTTTGCTTTATCTTTTTATAAATTTAAAATGTCAAAGATAGTTTTAATTATATTTGTGGCAGGAATGTTGATACCATTTCAGATGCTTTTGATCCCAGTTTATAAATTTTCTCAAAGTACAGGGCTTTATGATACTTTTCAGGGTGTTATTCTATTCCATATAGCCTTTCAATTAGGTTTCTGTACATTCTTTTTGAGGAATTTTATGATAACAATACCTAAAAGTATTTTTGAATCAGCAAAAATGGATGGCGCAACTGATTTTACTTTATATAGAAAGATTGCCCTCCCTCTTTCTTTACCAGCTATGGCTGCATTGGGAATTTTAGAATTTACTTGGATTTGGAATGATTATCTATGGGCTTTGATCCTATTACAATCCGATAATTTAAAACCAGTTACATTAGGATTAGTTAATTTGCAAGGACAATGGGTGACGAGTTGGAACATCATTTCTGCAGCCTCTTTAATCGCTGCTATTGTACCTTTGGTAGTATTTTTAATATTCCAAAGATATTTTATTGATGGTTTGACTGTAGGCGCTGTAAAAGGATAAAAAAAATATCTCTTACTTTAAGTAAGAGATATTTTTTATTTATTTTATTTTTAAAAATATTGCTGACAGAGGAGGCAGATTAGTTACAATAGAGTTGTCTCTACCTTGCCATCTGATATTTTCAGATTTAATAGAGTTATTAGTTTCATAGCCACTACCCCAATAATCTTTTGAATCAGAATTAAATATCAATTCATAATTACCTTCTTCTGGTACGCCTATTCTATAATTATCTCTTGGTATTGGAGTAAAATTGAAAACACATAAAACTTTTTCATTTTCTGATTTTCTTAAAAATGAAATCACACTATTTGCATTGTCACTAAAATCAATCCATTCAAAACCTTCAAAATTAAAGTCTATTTTATATAAAGGTTCATTATCTCTATAAAAAGAGTTTAATTCTTTCATAAAGTTTTTTGTTTTGTTATGATTCTCATATTGTAAAATATGCCAATCTAATGAATGTTCAAAGTCCCATTCTCTCCATTGGCCAAATTCTTGTCCCATAAACAACAATTTTTTACCAGGATGTGCATACATATAAGATAAATATAGCCTCAAGTTAGCAAACTTCTGCCAATCATCACCTGGCATTTTATCGACTAAAGATTTTTTCCCATAAACAACTTCATCATGTGAAATTGAAAGTATAAAATTTTCTGAAAAGGCATACATTATTGAAAAAGTTAAATCATTTTGATGATATTGTCTGTAAACAGGTTCTTTTTTAATATATTCTAGACTATCATTCATCCATCCCATGTTCCATTTCATTGCAAATCCAAGTCCGCCTAAATCAACAGGTTTTGTTACTCCTGGAAATGCTGTTGATTCTTCAGCTATAGTCAAAGTACCTGGGAAGTATTTATAAGTTACTGAATTCAAATGCTTTAAGAAATCAATAGCCTCTAAGTTTTCTCTTCCTCCAAATCTATTTGGAACCCAGTCTTTATCTTCTCTTGAATAATCTAAATAAAGCATTGAAGCAACAGCATCAACTCTTAATCCATCAATATGGAATTTTTTTAGCCAAAAAAGGGCATTTGATATCAAGAAATTCTTAACTTCGTTTCTTCCAAAATTAAAGATATATGTTCCCCAGTCTATATGCTCCCCAAGTCTAGGGTCTAAATGTTCATACAAAGCTGTACCATCAAATCTACCTAAAGCGTGTTCATCTTTTGGAAAATGGCCTGGAACCCAGTCTAAAATTATTCCTACATCATTTTTATGTAAATGATCTACAAAAAACATAAAATCTTCAGGAGAACCAAATCTGCTTGTGGGTGCAAAATATCCTGTTACCTGATATCCCCAAGACATATCAAGAGGATGCTCTGCTATAGGCATCAATTCGATATGTGTAAATCCATTATCTTTACAATATTTAGCCAAATTCTTAGCTATATCTCTATAATTTAAGAATTCATCATTTTCAGTTTTCATCCAAGAATTTAAATGTACTTCATATATACTCATAGGTTCTTCGTGCCAATTTGTATTTTCTCTTTTATTAATCCATTCATTGTCTTCCCAAGTGTGTTTCTCTTCTAGATCATAAATTTTTGAAGCATGATTAGGTCTCTTTTCAAAAAAGTTTGCATAAGGATCAATTTTTAAAAGGAGATTATCATCTTTTGTTTTTATTTCGTATTTATAGAGATCACCTTCAGCCAAATTTGGTATGAATATTTCCCAAATACCTGAAGAACCTAACATTCTCATTTGATGAACTCTTCCATCCCAATTATTAAAATTTCCTACTACAGAAACTCTTTTGGCATTAGGAGCCCAAACAGCAAATAGAGTACCTTTATGACCATCTATTTTCATATTATGAGAACCTAATTTATCATATATTTGATAATGATTTCCTTCATTAAAAAGGTGTCTGTCATATTCCGAAATAACCGGTAAAAAACTATAGGGGTCAACAACTTCCCATTCATTTCCTATATCATCTTTACACTTAAATTTATAATTAACCATTCCAACATCTGGTACATACAATTCAAATAATCCAGAATCATCAATTTTTTCCATATACCTTCTAAACTTCCTTGAAGTCACTTTAATTTCTTTAGCGAATGGTTGTATTGTTCTTATAACTATACCTTTTTTATATTTGTGCATTCCCAAATACAAATAAGGATCATGTAAATTCCCGTTTGTTAAATTATATATTTCTTCTTGATTCAATATTGCCATAAAAATCCTCCCCTTAAGCATATATACAAGATTATTATTGATTATATTAAAATATTATAATAATTCTTCTATTTCAATTATATTATAACATATAGGGTAATTAAAGATTATTTTACTTTATTAACTAAAAATAAATAATTAAAAAATTAAATTATAATTTCCATTTTCTTGCCTTATTCTTCCATCTATTTCCAATTCCATTAGAGAGGTAAGT
This sequence comes from uncultured Thermotogaceae bacterium, assembly GCA_964603015.1. Taxonomy (GTDB): domain Bacteria; phylum Thermotogota; class Thermotogae; order Petrotogales; family Petrotogaceae; genus Geotoga. Next base: position 9,860 of record CAZRTN010000008.1, read on the forward strand.
ATAGTTGATATATCCTCATTCATAAAATAGCTAATTTTTTCAGCGGTGTTTTCACCTTTTTTAATTAAAGAAATTATTTTTTTTGATTTTTCTGGTAGATTATCAATTTTCATTCTAATTTCGTTTATATTAAAAAGTTCTTTTAAAACTTCTAAAGATATTATTGGGGTTGCCCCGTTATAAATCAAAAAATTAGTTCCATATGAATTAAATCTGCTAACATCTCCAGGAACAGCTAACACATCTTTTCCAAATTCAAGAGCATATCTAGCAGTTATTAGAGAACCACTTCTTTTAGCAGCTTCAACTACTATAGTTTTTTCTGATAAAGCAGCTATTATTCTATTTCTAGCAGGAAATTGATGTTTCATTCCAGGAGTTCCTGGCAAATATTCTGATAAAATTAGACCTTCTTGACTAATCCTTTGATATAAATCTTCATTGGTTTTTGGAAATATCACATCTATGCCTGTACCCAATACTGCTATGGTTTTCTTTGCATTTCTATG
>CAZRTN010000008.1:10468-12099 GCA_964603015.1 uncultured Thermotogaceae bacterium
AAATTGGGCCTTATACCTTTTTCTATGATGTTTATTATTTCATCATTTGATTTTTTATAAACCTCTTTTAAAGTAATGATTTCTAAAGTATCCATTTATCCCTCCCACTATGTTAATAAAAAATAAAATTCATTAATATAATTATAACATAGCGACATATATAAAAAAAGAGGCCTAAGCCTCTTTTTTAAGTAATTATTTATTTAATTATTCTTCATCTGCAGAATTTGGGATTACACAAATAAATTGTAAATCTCCATCTCCAACATTTTTGAATTGATGCTCAACATGAGGAGGAACAAAAACAAAAGAACCTTCTTCTGCTTGAACATATTCTTCACCGTTAAAAACTTCAGCTTTTCCTTTTACTATAAAAACCTCATGTTCCCAATGATGACTATGCTTAGGAGAATGACCACCTTTTTTCACAGTAAATAATCTCATGAAGAAATTTGGTGCTTCTAATTTACTTCCTATTAGAATTCTTTTTTCAACATTTTTTACTTTATCGTTGTTAAATATTTGAGGTGTCACATTATTTGATTTCTCAACAATAACTTTTTTAGTCATAAAATCACCTCTTAAAAATTATTTTGTAAATTCTTTTTTATCATCCAAAATCACTACTTTTCTATAAGGTTCTAAGCCTACAGATTTTGTAGATAGATTAGGAAAGTTTTTTCTTACATGTTCGTGAACAGTTTTTCTTTCGAATGAAAACATAGGAGCTAATTCAAGTTTTTCATGTGTTTTTAAAACTTTTTCAGCAGCTTGTTCAGCAATTTCTTCTATTTTTCTTCTTCTTTTTTTTCTATATTCGCCTATGTCTAATTTAATATCTATTTTTGTATCTGTCATTCTGTTAATATATATCATTATAAGATGTTGTAAAGCTCCAAGAGTTCTTCCGTGTTTCCCTATTAGTTTTCCTAAGCCTTCTCCATCTAAATAAATAACAATTGTTTTTCCAAAAACTTTTATATTTGAATTGATCTCTTCATCAAAATGAACTAATATTTCTTTTAAAAAATCTTTTATTTTATTAACTAAAAAGTTTTCATTTACATATATATCTAAAATGTAGGGTTTGCTTCCAATTCCAAACAAAAAACCTTTTGTACCTTCTTCTTTCACTTTGTAGGATAATTCGGAATCTTCCACATTAAATTCTTTTTTTGCTTCAATTAAAGCTTCGTCTATTGTTTTAGCAGTAAATTCTTTAGACTGTAATTTTAACATTAATCATGTCACCTCCTGACAGGTTTAGGGCCTAATCCAAATAATTCTCTGAAGCCTATACCTTTTACACCGTTTCTTTTGTTATTATAAAATGTTATTATAAGTTGTATTAAAGCATTTGAAGTGTAATACAAGAAAACACCTGCAGGTAAACCACTTAATAATAATGGGAAAATAGTTGACATTGCAATTTGTTGCCAAGCCATTTTTGAATTTTGCGCTGATAATAAAGCAATTGCTAAATAAGCACCTAGAGAGATTAATATGAAAATGAAATTTGTTCCAAATCCACCTTCAGATAGATCAGTCCATAATAAGAATCTAGGGTTGTAAGCAAAAGCTTCTCCAAAATATTGAATAGTTTGCCATAATACTATAAATACAGGAAGTTG
>CAZRTN010000008.1:12199-15025 GCA_964603015.1 uncultured Thermotogaceae bacterium
TTTAACCACCAAAGGAAATTAACAAACCAATAGAAGATTCCTGAAATAAAACCAAAAGCACCTAATTCATCTAATAATGCTGATATTCTCTCATATACTTCTTCAGAAAAAACTTCACTCATAAAAGTTCTTTTTAATGGTCCCATATAAACTTTTGATACGGTTCTTCCTTGAGTTTCATATCTTAATTGGTTATCTATCTGAGAAGCTGCTTCAACAGCTACTAAAGCATCTAAATTTTCTCCAGTATTTGGTATTTCTTCTATAAATGAGACCATAGTTGATTGCATCTGTCTTATACCTGGTCTGTAAGAAATAGTTGGTAGAGTTACTAGCCCTTCAATATTTGTGAATTCAACTTCGAAATGAAAGTTTGCATCATTAAAAAATCTGTATTTTTTGAAACCATTACCTTCGAAGAAATAAAAAATATCCACATATTCTTGGTTTTCTGGAACAGATATCTCATAGTCTACAGGAACGATCTCTTCTTCAGTTTCAGGATTTATTAAATCAAAGCTATCTTTTGCATAAGAATAAATCAATTTATATTCTTTAGTTCTGAATTCAACTATTGAATATTCAAGTAAATGCCCTTCTTTATCCATAGTTAAATCAAAAATTCTTGTTTGTAAATTAATACTTGTTGAATTTTCAGAGATTTCAACATCAGGAATAGCAAATGTAAAAATACTTAGGACAATAAGTCCTATTATTAAGAGTTGCTTTTTCAATTCTTTACACCCCTTTTATTATCTTCTTTATATTTTCCCGAGCCATTTTTAACTATAAAATGGAATTCTTCGGGTACCGGGTCAAGTCCTCCTTCGTTAAAAGGATGACAACTAAAAATTCGTCTGAGACTTAAATAACCTCCTTTAAAAAAACCAAACTTTTTAACTGCTTCATATGAATAAGCAGAACATGTTGGATAGAATCTACACTTTGGTGGTTTTAATGGAGAAATGACTTTTTGATAAAACTTAATAATACCTAGTAGAATATATTTCATTATTTCACTTTCCTTACGGTATCAAAAATCATATTTTTGATATCAGAATAGTCTACATCTTTATAAATGTTAGAAAGAGCTTTTCTAGGAATAAATAAAAAATCATAACCCTGTGGAAATTCCTGTTTATTAGTTCTATAAATTTCCTTGATTTGTCTTCTCAATTTATTTCTTCGAACAGCTTTTCCAAACTTTTTTTTTATAGATACGGCAATTCTACTGTATTCAAGATCATTTTTCCTGAAAACAAGTACAAAATATGAATTGACAGATCTTCCTTTTGAATCAAAAAGTTTTTTGAAATCATTTCTAAGTCTCAGACGCTCATTTTTCTCAAATTTTTCAGAGACCATTATACAGAAAGTCTCTTTCTTCCTTTACTTCTTCTTCTTTTTATAACATTTTTACCGCCAGATGTTTTTCTTCTAGCCAAGAAACCGTGTGTTCTCTTTCTCTTTCTTCTAGATGGTTGATATGTTCTTTTCATTTGAATACCTCCTGGTTTTGTAGAATTTTCTCAACATAGATTATAAACATAAAAATGTTTTAATGTCAATAAAATAAAGTTACAACTTCTTGGAAAATATATAATTACTAAAATTGCCCAAAATATTATATCATATGTACAAGCAATTAATCTTGAATTTTAAATAAATATTTGTTTTAATTCTTTGTAAATATTGTAATTAATTGATCAGTTGATAGGTTAATAGGAAAAGTAAATTTAACACAATCCTTTAATAAAGATAATAAAACAAATATTGACTTAATTTTCTTGAGTTATAATCGTCAATGAAAATGCAAAAGATATTTCAAGGAGTGAATAAAATGTTTGCACAATATGAATGTATGAACTGTGTTTGCGATCATGCTCAAAAGTTAGTTGATAAATTGACAATAGAAAATGAATATTCGGAAAAAGAATCTTTTGAAAAATACAATGAGTTAGTAAAACATTTATCAAACAATGCAAAATTTGGAATGAAACCTATTGAATTATCCTCTTTAATATATGATAAATTCTATGAGTTCTCTGATGAAGAAGATTTTTTTGAAAATGAAAAAACAAATGCTAATCAAATGTTTTTGGAAATGTATGAAGATTTAGTTGATTTTTGTTTTTCTACTGAAGATCCTGTTCACACAGCTTTTAAATTGTCAGCTTTTAGTAATTTATTAGATTTTGGTATAAAAAATTATTTTGGTGAATTGGAATGGGAAATAGAAAATTTGACTAAAAGTAGAGACTTTGCTATTGACGATTATGATAAATTTCTTAAAAAAATTGAAAAGTCAGACAAATTATTGTTCATTCACGATAATGCAGGAGAAATCGTTTTGGATAAAATATTAATAAAAGTATTAAAAAACAAATATCCAAACTTAGTTATTCATTCTGCAGTAAGAAGTAGACCAATAATAAATGACGCTACTATGAAGGATATAAGTGAGATTAATATGAAAGAAGTATCCATTCCGCTTGAAAGTGGTTCTATTTACCCAGGGACTATATTAGAAAAAACTAATGTGGATTTTAAAAATATTTTTGAAAATTCAGATGTTGTTATATCCAAAGGTCAAGGGAATTATGAAGGTATGGATGATGATTATAACAAAGTATTTTTTATCTTGACAACAAAGTGTAAAAGTATTGCAAAAGATTTAAATGTTGAAATAGGAGAATTGGTGTTTAAATTAAAGTAAAAAAATGATAAAATAGTAGTACAACAAATTTTTATTTCAATCAAGGAGGGGATTTTTGTGAAAAGATATCTCAGTATTTTGTTAGGTTTGTTATTTATTATTTCCGTTTT
>CAZRTN010000008.1:15125-26850 GCA_964603015.1 uncultured Thermotogaceae bacterium
AGTGCGAATTTTGTAGATAGAAATCTTTTCCCTATATTCAAACCATATGTAGTTAAAGATTTAGGTAATTACAGTGTAGGTATATTAGGTTTAACTACAGAACAAACAAATGTTTTAGAACCTTTATATTTAGACAATAATTCTATTGAATCAGCATATTATGCAGTTAAAGAATATATGCCTGAATTAGAAGAAAAAACAGATATTCAAATTGTTTTAGGTCATTTAGGTTATTATGAAGAAGGTAAAGAACCAAAATTACCTGTTGGTTATACTTCTTCTAATGAAGTGGCTAATGATTTTTCAAATATAGAAGTTTTTATTGATGGCCATTCTCATACTTTATTTGAAGAAGCAAAAGTATTAAATAGCACTATTTTAAGTTCTTCTGGAGATTTAGGTAGATATTTAGGAAGAATTGATCTATGGATTGAAAATGGAAGAGTTGTTGATTGGGATTCACAACAAATAAAAATTGACAGTTCTATAGAAGAAGATCCATTTATAAAAATGGTTGCAGATACTTATAAAGAAATGGGTGCTGAAGAATTAAATAAAGTAGTAGGAACAACTGAAGTTAATTTAAATGGTGAAAGAGAAGACGTAAGAAGTGGAGAAACAAACTTAGGTCACTTAATCACAGATGCTTTATTATGGAAAACAGATGCAGATGTAGCCCTTCAAAATGGTGGAGGAATTAGAGCTTCAATAAGTGAAGGCGAAATCACATATAGAGATGTTCTAACAGTTCTTCCATTCGGAAACACTGCTTATACAGTTAAATTAAAAGGTTCAGATTTGAAAGAAGTAGTTGATTATGCTGCTACAATACCTGATGGACAAGGATCAAAACTACATGTTGCAGGTATAACTTTTAAAGTTGAAGATGAAAAAGCTATGAACATAAAAGTAAATGGAACTCCTTTAGATATGGATAAAACATATGATGTAGTTACAAATAACTATATGGCTTCTGGTGGAGATGGATATGAAATGCTAGAAGGTAAAAATGGTTATGACACAGGATTTGTAGTTGCTGATGTTGTTGTAGGTTATATTGAGGAACTTGGAACAATAGAAGATTATCAAAAAGCAAAAAGAATAATAGGATACTAATTTCAAGATAAAAAAAAGAGGTTTGGATTTAATCCAAACCTCTTTTTCTTAATTTAAAATAAAATCTGTATCTATTCTTCCTTCTCCAAGATGTTCTATGTTTAATAAAAAACCAAATTCTCCTTGTAAGCCAGCAAATTGATCCATGAATTTTGAAAAGTCCAAAAACATAACCATTAAATTTCCGTATCCAATTCTCTGAGTTAAATCTTTAAACAAGTCATTGTTGCTTAGAGCGGATGTATTATTTATTTTTTCATTTAATGTGTTATTATCCATTTCAGATATGTATATTCTTTCCTCTTCTTTCCAAAGATTATAATTAACACTTTCAATTTCTGTATTTTGTGCATCTACATCTATTTTAAAAGTTATCTTCTCATCAGAAATTTTTTCATAATTAATATTGTTTTCTTCCATTATAGGAATTATAGAATCTAAATCTATTGAGCTATTTACTTTAATATAAGAGTCTTGTTTTATTTTTATATTTTGCTGTTCTTGGGTTTCAATATTTAAGTCAGCATTTAGTTCAAATCCTTCTGAAGATTCTAAAATTCTTTCGACTAGTTTTGAATCTGCAATTATATTTATAAGCTCATTTATTGCTGAAATTTCTTTAGGTACTAAACCTGAAGCTGCAAAAATAGTACCAAAAAACTTATAATCTTGAGGTTGTTTGATATAATTTTCATTAATAGCTTTCTCATCGACAAATCCGCTAGCTTTTCCTATTAAAACATTATCTTTAACATAAGCATAACCTTCGTTTTCCATCTCTGAAGAATCTATCTTAAAATAAATTCCGTTTTCATATATATCCTTAAAAGTCACACTCTCTGTATTAACAGATTGGTAAACAGATTTATCTTGAACTAAAACAATATATTTTTCACCATCAACTTCTTTATTTAATGTAGTAAAAGATATTCCTGAATTTGATAAAGGTTCTATGATTTTTTTGAAAGCATCGGAAAACTTTTCAGGTTGATCGATAGGTCCAAAAGCAGCTCCAAAAAGGTATAAATCTTCTTCTTCATTAGGTTTTTGTACAAAAAGAGCCATATTGGTTTTTAATTGTCCAAAAAATTCATTAGGTTTAACCTTTATTGATTCTAAAAACATCTCAACGTAGTTAGAAATCAGTATTTCTCCTTGAAAAGGATCTAATAGTAGACTTTTAATAGTAGGGACAGTTTTCAAGCTATCATAGGTTTGAGAAAGGTTATTTATGTATACTGTAGCTTTTGAATCTTCAGGAACAAAGTCTAAAACAGTTGTAAAGGATAAAATAGAGAATATTGAAACAATAAAAAGTAAAATTATTTTTTTCATGTTAGTGACCTCCTTAATTTTTAATCGTATTCTAACATTTTTATATTATCATTATACCTTGATAATCTTAAAAAAATCTTTAACAATTAATCACACTATTTATCAAATAATAAAGGGTTTCTATTAAAAATATTTTTATTTTGTGTTATAATATTTAGAGATATTATTCATTATAAAAAATAATTTTGGAGGTGTACTAATGTTTGAAAAAGTAATTGACTTTATAAACTTTGGACCTGCTGGTACAAGTGGAGATGCAGCTGGAGCTGCAGGAGGAACATCAGATGCTGCTGCTACAGGAGCAACTGGAGGATTTGGTAGTATTTGGTTTATTGTAATATTATTTGTTTTAATGTATGTTATTTTAATTCTTCCTCAAAGAAGACAAGAGAAAAAACACAAGAAGATGATTTCAGAATTATCTAGAGGGGATAAAATTTTAACAGCTGCAGGAATAATTGGTAAAATTATTTCTATTCAAAATGATAAAATAAGAATTTCAACTGGGGACAAAACAGAAATTGATATCACTAGAAACGCAGTTTCAGCTGTTTTAAACAAAACTGAACAACAAGATACAGAAAATAAATCAGAAGAAGATAAAAAATAATATTTTAAGGTAAGGGGGTACTTCTTGTGAGATCAAACAGAATCCGCTTAATATTTTCAATCGTTGTAATAGTTGTTGCTTTCTTGGGGATGCTTATTCCTGGAGATAATACTTCTGATTATGATGGTTTCGCAAAAATATTTTCAAACATAAAACTTGGTTTGGACATTCAAGGCGGTAGCTTATTTGAATATCAACTAGATTTAAATGAAGGTACAAAACCACAAGACGTTATTGATAATGTAGTTCTAGTTTTGAGAAACAGACTGGATGCAGCTGGTTACACTGAAGCTGTAGTATCAAAAATTGACAGTGGTGGAGAATTAAGAGTAAGAGTAGAAATACCAGGTATAAGAGATACAAATGAAGCTGAAAAACTAATTGGAAGTAAAGGTAAATTGTATTTCGCAGAAGTGATTGATACTCAAACTTCAGATGTGCAACCTGAGATTAGAAGGAACAGAACAGTTACTGTTAATGGCGATGAAATTGAATTATATGCATATGTTCAAGATGCTAATAATCCATTACAATGGTATCAAATAAAAAGAGTCTTTGATTTTGGGAGAGAACCTTTTGAAATTACTGGTGAAGATGTAATAGATTCTAGAGCAGATTTAAACACTCAAGGTTCTGGATTTTTAGTTAGAATGAATTTTTCTTCTGCTGGTGGAGATAAATTTGAAATTGCAACAGGTAATTTAATTAATAAAAGAATGGCTATTATATTAGACGAAAAAGTTATTATAGCTCCTAATGTAAACACTCAAATAACAGATAATGCTGCTATTATAGAGGGAATAGAAGAATTACAAGAAGCTAGAAATATTGCAGCTTTAATCAATTCAGGTAATTTACCTGTTGATCTTGTAAAATTTCAAGAAAGAACTCTCGGTCCTACTTTAGGAAGAGATATAGTAAACACAATAATTAATGCAGGGATTATTGGTTTAGTTATTGTAATGATTTATATGATAGTTTTCTATGGCTGGATGGGAGTTGTAGCTGATCTTGCTTTAGTATACAATGCAATATTGTTAATGGGTGTATTGAGCTGGACAGATGCAATATTAACATTACCAGGTATAGCAGGTATTATATTGACATTTGGTACAACTGTTGATGGAAATGTCATAATATATGAGAGAATAAAAGATGAATTGAGATTAGGTAGACCACCAGTAACAGCAGTTAACTTTGGTTTTGATAAAGCATTTTGGACTTTATTTGATGCCAATTTAACAACAGTTTTAGCTGGAATAGTCTTATATTATTTCTCAACAGGTACTGTAAGAGGATTTGCAGTTACATTGATAATTGGTGTACTTGGTGCTATGTTTACTAACTTAGTAGTTTCAAGAACAATTTTATCCTCATCACACAAATTTATAAACCCTGATAAGTTCAGAAAAAACGCTGTTCAAGAAAAGGGGGTAAAATAATATGAAGCATATAGATTTCGTAGGAAAGAGAAAAGGATTTTTGATTCTTTCAGCAATTTTAGTAATAGCTGCTTTAATATTATCTTTTACAAAAAACTTTGAATTTGGAATTGAATTTTCAGGTGGTACAGAAATCACCGCTTCAATAGAAGAAGAAAAGAGTATTGAAGAAATCAGAAATATATTAACTGATATAGACCAAAATTATTCAACTGCAAAAATAGTTGAATTGGAGCCAATAGAAGGTCAAGAAGATAAATTTTTCTTTGCGTTAACTATAAACAATTCGTTTGAAAATGCAGAAGAAAAAGAAGAGTTTGATAACCAATTAAGAAATAAATTGGGAGATGAAAGTTTAGAAATATTACAACTCAATGATGTATCAGGTTATGCTGCTAATCAAATTAAATCGTTTGCTTGGTATGCTGTAAGTATAATTTTAGTATTATTATTAGCATACATAACTTTAAGATTTAAATTTGCGTTCGGTATTGGTGCTTTATTAGCCTTAGGTCATGATATTATAATAGTTCTAGGTTTCTATTCATTATTTGGTATAGAGATAAATGTAATGGCAATGGCAGCCCTTCTCACATTAGCTGGATATTCTTTAAATGATACTATTGTTGTATACGATAGAATTAGAGAGAATTTTAAAACTATGAGAGGTCAACCGGTAGAAACTATTGTAAATCAATCATTAAACGATGTTATTGTTAGATCATTAAATACATCTTTAACAACTTTTGCAATCGTTTTCTTAATGTTCTTAATCGGTGGAAGAGCTATAGCTCCATTTGCTTTTGGTCTTACAATAGGTGTTTTGATAGGTACTTACTCATCACTTTATATTGCAAGTCCGTTAGTAATAGGTATGTTAAAAAAACAGAAAAAATATTAATAGAAAATATAAATTTTAACCCCATCTTATGATGGGGTTTTTTATTTGATAATTGTATTTTATAATATATAATATATAATAGAATTATAAAGAAAAATTGGGGTGTTAATATGAATAGTCATTTTGATAAAAATTTAAGAGAATTATTAGAAGAAAAAAATAAGACAATAGATGAATTAAGTCGATATTTAAAAATATCAAGAAGTAGTGTGAACAATTTGTTAGATAATAAATTCGATGAATTTTCTGTCATGTCTTTAAAAGATATTTCTCAAAGATTATCAAAGTTTTTTGATGAAGAGATTAAATATATTGAAGAAGAAAAAAAAGAAACTGAAAATATAAAAATAAAAAAACAAAGAAAATCCCCAATATTATTAATAATGATTATATTAATCATTATATCTTCAACTTATATATTCTTTGTTCTTGAAGATGTTCTTTATTTTACAGAAGTTTTAAATGAAAATCGTATAAATATAGAAATTGAAAATACCAACGAAGAAGAATTAATGGTAAATGGAGAAGTGCTTGAAGGAAAATCTATAAAAACTTTTCTTTTATCTAGAGAAGAAAACATTATAGTGAATGATAATTCTGGAGTGACTGTTATTAGAACTCCAAATTCAGAATATGAAATTAAACTAGAAGATTTTGAGGTGATTTTCAAAAATGGGCAAAATTAAAAAGCCAGACTTAGTTAATTATGTAATTCATGTATTTACATCGGGTAATAGTGATTTTTGGTTGGAAGAATATGGGGTATTGGATAGAATAAAAGAAAAATTTGGTGAAATTGATTATATATCAGAACCAATTGATTTTCAAAAATTTACTAGTTATTATAACAGAGAAATGGGAGAAAATATAAAGATCGAAGGAAGAATGGTTTCTCTTAAATATTTAGGTTCACAATCATTTTTGGCTGATGCAAAAAATATTACCAATGAAATAGAAAAAGAATTTGCCATTGATGGTAGCAGAAAAGTTAATTTGGATGTTGGATATATTCATCATACACAATTTGTACTTGCCAGCACTAAACATTGGGGGAATAGAATTTATTTGAGAAATGGGATTTATGCAGAAATAACCTTAATGTATATGTTTGGAGAATGGCAGCATCATGATTACTCTTATGAAAATTTTAAAGATAAAGAATATAAAGACGAGTTAGAAAAAATTAGAAGTAATTATATGATAAAAAGAAGAAATATTTAATTATTTGAATGGGGGTAAAATATGTTTCTTAAACCAGCTTTTCTTAGTTTAATGTACTTATTAATATTTTTTGCATTGCTTAAGATGACACCTTTTATTATAGCTCCTTTATTTCTAGGATTATTTCTTGCTACTATAATAGATGTTCCAGAAAATTTATTTGCGAAAAAATTGAACAAAAAACTATCGAAATTATTGGCAAACTTTATAGTTATTGGAGTTATAATATATGCTTTAGGGAATTTTTTCCCAGTTATAATTAATGAAGGAAAAGCCATTTTCACATCTTTAAGGGACATTGAAATATATTCTCAAGGTAACATTGAACTTCCTCAATGGTTGCTTGATATTGTAAATAATTTAAATCAATACTTTTCAGATTTCGCTTTATCCTTGTTGAATAATGTTATATCATATACACCATCAGCTTTAATGGGAGCAATATTAATTATAATAACAACAATTTCAATTGGTGGATTAAAAACAGAAATATCGAAGCATATAAATAGTCTTTTTCCAGTTGATACAGAAAAAGGAATTAAATTTGCAAAAAAGACTTTTAGAGATTTTGAAAATTTTGTTAAAGGACAATTCTTTGTGGCTGCATTTGTAGGGCTATTTGTTGGAAGTAGTATTTATATAATGGGTATACCTGGGGCATTCTTTTTAGGTGTATTAGCTTGGGTAACAAATTTTATTCCATATTTAGGGGTAATAATTTCAGCCATACCTTTAATGATGCTTGCTTTTTCTGCAAAAGGATTAGTTGGATTATTAATTGGTGCAATAATTTTAATATTAGCAAACCAATTAGAAATGTGGTTCTTAGCTCCTAAAATACAAAGTAAATCTTTAAAATTGCATTGGTATGTTATATTAGTTTCAATTCTATTATTTGGAGATCTTTTCTCTTTTGCTGGAGTTTTAATAGCTTTACCATCAATAATGTATATAAAGAATTATTGGGATTTTTTTGTTACTAAAAAAGCAGATAAAAACATACAGGAAGAAATATTGGTTGATAATACAGAAGAATAAAAAAACCGCATAGTTTAACTATGCGGTTTTATATTGTTTAAAAGAATAATTTAGCCATTTCATAAATTTCTGGTCTAACTTCTTTATTTTCTTTTATTTTATCTGTTAATGGACTATCTTCCACTTCAAACCCTTTTAGTCCTAAAGCTATATTTGATTTACCTTTTTTAACAGCATCAATAGCTGCAAAACCAAATTTAAAAGCTAAAAATCTATCAAATGCGGAAGGAGATCCGCCTCTTTGAAGATATCCAAGGTCAACAGTTCTAACGTCTATATTAGTGGTATTTTCACTTATATATTTAGCAACCATATCAGAAGGATTTTTCATATCCATATCACAATCTTTTGCAACATTTGTTATTTCTTTTGGTAAATTGACTTTTTCTTCAACAACTACTATAGAGAACTTTTTCCCAACGTCATATCTTCTTTTGATATTTTCTAACATGTCTTCAGTATCTAATTCAACTTCAGGAGTTATAATATAATCAGCTCCACCTGCCATACCACCTACAGTAGCTAGCCAACCTGAATAATCTCCTCCAACTTCCATTACAATGACTCGATGTCCTGCATTTGCTGTTGAATGTAAATAATCAAGAGAATTCGTAACTGTTTGTAAAGCTGTTAAAAAACCTACGCTCAAATCTGTCCATACTAAGTCATTATCTATTGTTGCAGGTATAATTACTGAAGGTATTCCCTCTTCTTTAAGTTTAAGAGAAATATTAGCTCCTGTATGTCCTGTCAATAAAACTAATGAAGTAATTTGATATTTTTGAACATTTTCTTTTAATTTTTTTAAATCTTCTGGTTTTTCTGTTGGGTCATATTTTGAAGAACCAAGAATTATGCCACCTTCTGGAAGTCTTCCTGAAACATGTTCCTTAGTCATAATAAAAATTTTATCATCAACTAGTCCATGAAAACCATCGTAAACACCTACTACTTCAATATCTTCTTCTGCTCCCTTTACAATTAGGGATCTAATTACTGCGTTTAATCCTGGACAATCTCCACCTACGTTTAAAACTGCAATTCTTTTCATCTATATCCCTCCCTACGATTATAAATATAGAGTGATTTTTAAAAATTTACACACAATAATAATTTTATCAAAAAATTAGTTCATAAAAAAGCGTCATAAAATTGGAAATGATTTCATTAGCGTCGATTAAAGCTTTTAATTCAATATAATCAATAAATTTAAAAGGGCAGAAAAAACTGTCCTAATATTTAATTTAAAATAATTTCATTAAAATTGGTATTACTACTATAGATACAATAGACATTAATTTTATTAATATGTTTATAGCTGGTCCTGCTGTATCTTTAAAAGGATCTCCTACAGTGTCGCCTATGACAGATGCTTTATGTGACATAGAACCTTTTCCACCATATTTACCAGTTTCAATATATTTTTTCGCATTATCCCAAGCACCACCAGAATTTGACATGAATATTGCAAGCATAACCCCTGCCACTGTAGTTCCAGCAAGTGTTCCAGCTACTGCAACTTCTCCTAGTAGAAAATATATAATAACTGGCGAAAAAACTGCAAGTAAAGAAGGTAAAGTCATTTTTTTCAAAGCACCACCAGTAGCTATTTCAACACATTTTGCGTAATCTGGTTCTGCCTTTCCTTCCATCAAGCCAGGTATCACTTTAAACTGTCTTCTCACCTCTGCAACCATAATATTTGCAGAATCACCAACAGCCTTCATAGCTAAAGCTGAAAATAAGAATGGAAGCATTGCACCTATGAGTGCTCCAACAAAAACGTTTGGGTCGTTGAGATCAACCATAGTAATACCAGTTACCTGGATGTATGATGCAAATAAAGCGAGTGCAGTTAAAGTCGCTGAACCAATAGCAAATCCTTTTCCTATTGCAGCTGTTGTATTACCTACTGAGTCTAAGAGATCTGTTCTCTCTCTTACTTTTGGATCCAATCCAGACATTTCAGCTATTCCTCCAGCATTATCCGCTATAGGACCATATGCATCAATCGCTAAAGTTATTCCTAAGGTAGCTAACATACCAACTGCTGCTAAAGCTATACCAAATAACCCTAATAAATTGAAGGATACAACAGTAGCTATAGCTATTAATATAACTGGAATAGCAGTTGATTCCATTCCAAGTGCCATACCGTTTATTAACAAAGGAGCAGATCCTGAAGTAGATGTAGACGCTAATTTTTCAACAGGTTTTTTTGCAGTATAATATTCTGTAACGCTACCTATTAATATACCAACAACCATACCTAAAGTTATAACTAAAGCAGCTTGATAAGAATCTAAAACAATCTTTGACAAAATAAAAATAACTATCAATTCTATTATATTTGCAGCGTAAGTTCCAGCGTGCAACATTTTTGAAGGATTCAAATTTTCTTTTTCTTTGACTAATAGATTAACAATAATAATTCCAATAATAGCAGACAATAAACCAAAAGCTGCTACTAAAAATGGGAATACAGCTCCTCTTACATCAAACATAAGAGCACCTAAAGCTGAAGCGGAAAAAATAGAACCAACATAAGATTCATATAAATCTGCACCCATACCAGCGACATCACCAACATTGTCACCAACATTATCTGCTATTGTTGCAGGGTTTCTAGGGTCATCTTCAGGGATTCCTGCTTCCGTTTTACCAACTAAATCTGCTCCAACATCAGCAGCTTTAGTGAAGATACCTCCACCAACTCTAGCAAATAAAGCAACAAAAGAAGCTCCCATAGCATATCCACTCATGACTATAGTGTCTCCACCTGTTAAAAAGAATGTCAATCCAAGCCCAAACAAACCAAGAGAAGAAACTGTCATACCCATTACAGCTCCACCATTGAAAGCAACTTTAAGAGCTCTTCCTAAAGATGTTTGTGCTTCGTTTGCGGTTCTGGTATTTGCTTTTGTTGCAATTGACATACCAAAGAATCCCGCCAAAACAGACAAAGTTGCACCGAAGATAAAAGCTAAAGCCATTATCCATGAATTAGAAAATCCTAGTATTAGTGAAAAAGCAAAAACTATCACATAGAGGATTTTATATTCAGAAAATAAAAAAGCCCTCGCTCCTACTTGTATAGCTTTTGATATTTTTTGCATTTTCTCGTTACCAGGATTTTTCTCTATAACTATAAAAGTCAAGAATACTGTAAAAATTACTCCAATTATCCCTGCAATTACACCAGAAAGTTGAGATAATACTCCCATTTTGAAACCTCCTTAAAATATCCTTATTTATTTAAATAAATCTATTATTTCCTTGATTTCTTTGCAGTTTAATTATAATATATATATAGATAAAATTCTATAAATTAATTATTAAGTTATTAAAAAAATGTGAAAATTAAATCAAAAAGTAGGGTGAATCACCACTCATTTTATACATATATTTTAGCATATAAATTAAATAAATAAAAATCTAATTTTTAGTCAATAAAAAGCTTTATATATAATAAAAACCAAAGAATGTTATAATTTTAAAAAAAGGGGGAAATAAACAAATGAGAGATTTCATTTATAATTTTTTTATTGAAAATTTCAACAGCGAAATATCTGATATTATGTCAAATTTAATCATTTTTATAATAATGATTGTATCTTCTTTAATGGTTTATTATTTTATAAAATATATTTTTATAAAAATAATAAGAAAATTTATTTTTCGAACAAAGACAGATATTGACAACATATTTTTTGAAAAAGGAGTTTTTCATTGGTTAGCTCATATAGCCCCAGCATTAGTTATATGGGGTTTTTCTAATTCATTTTTTGATTACGCCTTTATATTTCAAAAAATCGCATATATCTACATAACCTATTCTATAATTATGGCTGTTAATTCTGTTTTGAGAAGTATAACAGAGATACTAGAAACTGATACAAGAAGTAAATATAAACCAGTAAAGGGATTCATTCAATTAATTCAAGTATTATTGTTTTCAATTGGTGCCATAATTATAACTGGAATTCTCATAGACAAATCTTTTACAGTACTATTAAGTGGTATTGGTGCCATAGCAGCAGTACTTATGATTATTTTTAAAGA
>CAZRTN010000009.1:0-26578 GCA_964603015.1 uncultured Thermotogaceae bacterium
TATTATCTATGTTTTTTTCATTTAATTTTTCATAATCACTTACAGACAAAAACCATAGATCATATTTTAAATGATTAAAGGATTCTATAAAAGAATCAACAGTTTTATCATTTTGTCCATTAGAAAAAGTTTCTCCAAGATTTAATAAATAATCCTCATCTTTCACTTTGTCATTAATAATTTTAGCAAGTTGAGAAAAACTGCCATCATAATCTTTTTTATCATAGTCATAATCGTACGATGTAAAATCTCCTCTAATATTTGAAGTGATGTACATTTTTAATGAGATTTCTTTTTCTTCTATTTCTTCATTAGATTTTTTTTCATTATTCTTTAAATCTGTGCTATCTTCTGTGGTTATGTTATTAGTCTGATTGGCTATTAAATCAGATTCTCCCTCAGCTGTATTATTTCCTTCATAATTATTTTGCTCTACACTTGTACTCGTTTTTGAAGTTGAAGTCGTATCAGGAGTTATTCCATCAATATCTTCTACTGTGTAATCATCTTCATATAAAGTCTGAGCATTATTTGAACCTTCATCAATGGAGCTTTGATCTATTTTCTCATCATTACCCAATAAGGTAAACACCAAGAAAAATATAAGTATCAATATTACAATAAAAACTCCCCATATAATGTTTTTTTTATTCATAATATACCTCCTGATTTGATAGAACATATTGAAAACATCTAAGATTTCTTTAATAAGAATTTCGTATAATAATTTGACTATATAAATATATACATTATAATAGAAACGTAAATATTTATTCTATAAAATTATACCATATATGAAAAATGATTTTATACAGGAGGAAGAAAAAAATGAATAGTTTTTTAGATGAAAGATTAGAATTAACAAACGCATGTAAAAAAATAGCAAATGATAATTTAGTAAAAGGGACTTGGGGTAATTTTTCAATAAAAGTTAAAGATAAAATAATAATAACACCTTCAGGTTATTCATATGAATTAATGACCCCAAACGACTTAGTAATAATTAATATGAAAGGAAATATTATTGAAGGAGACAGAGTTCCTTCTTCAGAATGGATGATGCACTCAGAAATTTATCATAAAAGAGAAGATGTCAATATCATTTTGCATACACACCCAACTTATTCTTCAATTGCCTCTGTGACTTTAGATGAAATACCATCTTTAATAGAAGACAGTGCTATGATTTTAGGGCCAAAAATAAAAGTAACAGAATATAAATTACCAGGTTCACAGGAATTGGCAGAAGAAACAACTGAAAAGTTAGGAGAAAATAATGCTGTTGTTATGAGAAACCATGGATTAGTCACAGTGGGAAATTCTCTAAACGAAGTAATTTCGGCAGCACATATTGTAGAAAAAAATATTATGATTTATATCGAAGCTCTTAAGTTAAATAAAAAGATACATTATATTTCTGATGAAGACTTAAACATGTTAAGAAATAAATATTTCAAATCATATAGACAGAAATAATAAAAAAACAAGGGGTATTAAGCCCCTTGTTTTATAAATTTGAATTGAGATAAGTATAAATCGTAATAATCGTTTCTCATTTCAATTAGTTCTTCATGAGTTCCCATTTCGCTAATTTTTCCATCTTTAATATAAATAATTCTGTCTACATCTCTAATGGTTGATAGTCTATGAGCAATTACAAAACTTGTTCTATTTTTTAACAATTTCTCAATACCCAATTGTACTAGTCTTTCTGTTTTTGTATCTATATTTGATGTGGCTTCATCAAGTATTAATATTTTTGGGTCAGCTAGTAAAGCTCTAGCTAAAGATATTAGTTGTCTTTGTCCAACAGAAAGTCTCGATCCTCTTTCATTCACTTCAGTATCATAACCTTTTTCTAAACTCTTTATAAAATCATGCAGCCCAACTGTTTTAGAAGCTTTTATTATTTCTTCTTTTGTGGCATCTAATTTCCCGTATTTAATATTTTCATAAATAGTTGTAGAAAACAGGAATGTATCTTGCAACATAATTCCCATGTGAGTTCTTAGGTTCTCTAAATCTATATCTCGTAAATCATGTCCATCCAACAATATCTTACCTTCTGTTGGGTCATAAAACCTGGATATCAAATTTACCATAGTAGTCTTTCCAGCCCCTGTAGGACCTACAAATGCTATAGATTCGCCTGGTTTAACCTTCAAATTTATATTTTTTAGAACTTGAGTATCTTTATCATAACTAAAGCTAACATTTCTAAAATCTAATTCTCCATCTATGTTGTCTAATATTTGTACACCATTTTTGTTGTTTTCAACAACAGGTTTTATATCTAATATTTCAAATATTCTATCTGTAGCTGCAAAACTGGTTATTAAAACATTATAAAAGTTTGCTATGTTCCAAATAGGTCTCCAAAATTTTGTAATATACCAAGTAAAAGCGAATATTTCCCCTATTGTAATTAAATTTTGTCCAACAAGTCCAAAACTATACCAATATATGGCTATTAACCCCAAACCATAGGATAGTTCAATAAGAGGTCCAAATTTATATTGTAGTCTTGCTGCATGAATAAAGGAATCCACAGCATTACCAACATAACCCCTAAAATTATTTTTTGTAAAACTCTCTGCTGTAAAAGATTGTACTACTTTTATACCTGAGAACGTTTCATGGGTATATGCATTTAAATTAGATCTCTTTTTTCTATAGTTCTCCCATCGTTTTCTCCCTATTATCTGTATTACAAAAAGTGCCAAAAAAAGTGGGGGCATAACCATCATTGTTATACCAGTTAGTTGTGCGTTCATTGAAACCATAATTATGATGACAGTTACAACTGTTATTAATTCTGGTATTAAACTGGTAACTAAAGAATTAAAAAATTGTTGTAAAGAATTAATATCACCCATTATCCTTGCTAATATTTTCCCTACAGGTCTTTCATCAAAAAAATTGAAAGATAATTTTTGAATATGATTGTAAAGATCATGCCTTATGTTCACAACTATATCGTTACTAATCTCTCCCATTTTGATCATTCTCATTTTTGAGACCCACATAGCAAATAAATTCACCAGTAACATCCCTATACTCAACCAAACTAATCCCAAAACATTTTTCTCAGCAATATAATTATCTATAGCTAATTTCAACATAAAAGGATTCAATAATTCTACCCCTATAACAAAAAGCATCATAATAGATACTAAAAATGTTTTTAATTTATATGGTTTTAAATAAGATATCAATATTTTAATTATCTCAATATTTGATTTTCTCTTTGTATTTTCATCTTGTTTTGTAGCGTTTAGACTCATATTAGATCACCTCGTTTGCAAAAAAGCTAATATCTTCAAAATCTTTGAATTGATCTTTATAAATTTTATAATATTCTCCTTTTTTGTCTACTAATTCATCATGTGTTCCAATTTCAAAAATTTCTCCGTCTTTCAAATATATTATTTTATCTGCATTTTTAACTGCTGAAATTCTGTGTGCTATTATAAAAGTTGTTATATTCTTGTTGCTATCTTTAATATTTTTTAGTAGTTCATATTCTGTATCCATATCTAAAGCGCTAGTAGCATCATCCAAGACAATCATTCTGGATTTTTTAGCCAATGCTCTTGCTATTGTCATCCTTTGTTTTTGACCACCAGATAACCCAACGCCTCTTTCACCTATAAGTGTATTGTATTTATTGTTCATCTTTTCAACAAATTCCTCAATACAAGAAATTCTTGCTATTTTTTCTAATTGAGATTCAGTTATGTTTTGATTTCCCATTTTTATATTTTCTTCAACTGATTCTGAAAATAAAAAACTATCTTGAAAAATATACGATATATTGTCTCTAAGATTTTTTAAATTTATAGATCTTATATCGTTTCCATCAATTAATATATTGCCTTTGCTAACATCATAAAATCTACCTATTAAGTTAATTAATGATGATTTCCCAGATCCTGTCTCACCCATAATGGCAACAGTCTCTCCAGGGTTTATTTCTAAATTAATTTTTTTCAATACATAATCCTCATCATATTTAAGATAAACATCATGAAATATTATTTTCCCATTTGTTATTTTTTCACCTTCATCATTTTTAATTTCAGGTTTATATGACATAATCTTATCAATTTTTTTTGCTGAAGTTGTTCCGAGAGATATCATATTTGTTAATAACCCCATCATTCTCATAGGCCAAATCAACATCCAAACGTATTGTGTAAAGGCAACCAAAATCCCTAATGAAATCTCTTCGTTAATAACAAAAGCTCCTCCAAAAACAACTAACAAAACTATTGTCATATTACCAAGAAATTCCATGACAGAAAATAATGATCCAAATATCTTAGTTCTTTCAATATTTAGGTCATAATTCTTTTTATTCATTTCCAAAAATTTGAGAGTTTCATGCTTTTCCCTGGCAAAAGCCTTAACTAACCTTACACCTGCTATATTTTCTTGAGCCATTGTATTTAATTTAGCAGCATGATCACTTATTTTATCATATACTTTTGAAACTTTTTGTCTTAATCTAACTGCAACAAAAGCTATTAAGGGCATTCCTGCAAGTGTTATTAAGGCTAACTTCCAATTTAAGGAAAATAAAATAATGGAAGCTACAGAAAAATATATAATATTTTCGATAAATACTGCAAGAGCAAATCCGAGCATATCCCAAACATTTTCCGCATCTTGTCCTATTCTAGACATTAATTCTCCTGTATTTTGTTTGTCAAAGAATTTAAAATCCATCTTATGTATATGTTTAAACAAATCATTTCTAATATCTCCTAAAATTTGAGTAGCTATATAGTCATAAGTAAATTCTTTAAAATAACCAGAGAATACTCTTACAACAGTCATTATAGCTATACCAATTAATACCGCTTTCAAAGATTCTGTACTGTTGTTTCCAAGTGCATCATCTATAAACATTTTACTCAACATAGGCCAAAACATATCTGAAATTATAAACATAAGCATAGAAGTTATCGCTACAAACAATAATAATTTATAATTTTTATAATACTTTAATATTTTCAACATTTTCCATCACCCCGAATTTTTCTTCTCTTTTTCCCATCAATCTATATTAAAGATATGATTTCAAAATATTCTTTTTTATCTTTTTTATTTATATTATTACTTTTCTTTTGATTATTTTTCATAATTACCACCCCATGTTTTTACTTTGTCTGATTGTTTTGATTAAATTAAAGATACGACTTCAAAATATGATTTTTTCTCTTCTTGTTTAGTTTGATTGTTTTGTATATTTTTCTTTTTCATGGTTTCACCCCCTTTGTGACATGATTCTAGTTAACAAAACTCATCTCTAATTTTTTTCTCATGTTTTACACCTCCAAATAAATAAAATAAAGCCATGGCTTTATTAGCCATGGCTGATTTTGATTGTTTTATCTTAACACACCATTGTTATACCTATTATAGTCTAGGAATATAATAACAGCACATAAAACAAAAGCCATGGCTGGATAGCCATGGCTCGAATATATAGAAATAACTAGATTATTTCTGATCTACTTCGAGGCAAAGCTATCCCATGATTTAATTTTGATATACCAAACTCATTAAACACTACTCTTAATTTGCCGGTGATTACTACTGCAAAATTATTCATGATTTTGCCTCCTTTTTAATAATATTTTATCACTTACAATCTACACTGTTTTTATTTCTTGTTTTATACGGTTATGTTGCTTTAAAGTAAATAATAACGGATAATTTTTATCCATTTAAACTTCGTTGTAATAATCGAAATATTTAACTTCCAAATTAAATTTATCTTTTATATATTCTCCTAGCCTTTTAATGCCAAATGTTTCAGTAGCATAATGACCTGCGTGGATAAAATTTACTCCCATATCTTTAGCTATATCCCTTGTATGTTCTTCTACAGAGCCAGTAATATATGTATCAATTTCAGGGTCTAATTTTTCTATAAAATTAGCTCCTCCACCAGAAACTACAGCTATTTCTTTTGAATATTCTTTATTTTTATAACATAACAAATCTTGGTTATTTAATATTTCTTTTAAATCATTTGTTAATTTTTGAAACGGAACTTTCTCTGATAGCCTTCCCTTAAACCCAAAAGTAAATTTATCTACTATTTCAATACCAAGTTTTTTTAACAATTCTGAGTTATTACCAAATTCCAAACTCGCATCCAAAGGCAAATGATATCCCATTAAAGATATATCATTTTTTATTAGTTTTTCAATTCTATTTTTTTTATAACCAGTTATATCTATTACACCTTTTCCAAATAGACCATGATGTACTAAAATAACATCTGGATTCCAAGATTTCACTTTTTCAAAAAAAGTATTATTATATGAAACACCAATAGCTATTTTTTTTATTTCGTGTTTTCCCTCAACCTGTATTCCATTTTTACAGTAATCGTCAAAATTTTCTACATTTAAAATCTCATTTAAATGTGATTCTAATTTTAATAAATTCACTTAATCACCTCTTATACCCTGTAATATTTCTTAGAAAATCATATCTCTTTTTTCTATCTTCTTCTTCTTCAACACCTTTAGGAGAATATCCATCAACTACACCCATAATTCCTCTTCCCTGTTCAGTTTCAGCAACTATTACTTGCAATGGATTGGCTGTTGCAGCAAAAATATTGACTATTTCCTGTACATTCATCAGTTGATTTTTTATACTAATTGGAAAACCATTTTTAATTATTAGCACAAAAATATGCCCAGCTCCAATTTTTTTTGCATTTTCAATGGCAATCTCAACTAAATGATCGTTATTTCCTTCATATCTAATCAAGCATGGACCAGAAGCTTCATTGAAAGCAAATCCAAATTCAAGATTTGGATTAACTGTAGAAATGACTTCATACACATCTTCAACAGTTTTTATAAAATGTGATTGTCCAACAATGATATTCGTGTCTTCAGGAATCTTTAAATCAATTACCTCAAAATTTATATTCATTTTTATCCCTCCCTAAAAATTTTTTCTCTTATATATATTTTAATTAATAATAATACAAAAATCAAGAAAGATTAATATTTAAGGTTATATATTATTTTTTATTTAAATAATTGATGTTATAATCTAAATAAGATTATTAACCCAAACAGGGGGTGGAGTATGAAAATAGGTAAGTTCGCAAAGAAAAATAATTTAACTGTAGACACTGTAAGATATTATGTAGAATTAGGACTATTATTACCTGAAAAGGTTAATAATCAATTTTCATTTGATGATAAATGCCAAAAAGATTTAGAAGAAATTATTAATTTGAAAAATATGAGATTTTCAATTTCTCAAATACAAAGTATTTTTTCAACGAGAAGATTTACTAAACTAATAAATGATGAAGAATTAAATTATTATATTTCTTTTTTTGAAAACAAGAAAAATGAACTAATAAAAGAAAAAAAAGAGATTGATAAATCTATTGATAAAATAGATAAAAAAATTGAAAATATAAAGAATAATTATGAAAAAAGAAATATTGATTTAGGAATACCCGTTAGTTTTCTGCCTAAAATATCATGTCCTAAGTGTCATAAAAATTTGAATTTAGTTAAAGGGAATATAGAAAATAATCAAATATTCAACGGAGAATTTAATTGTGAATGTGGTTATAAAGCAAAAGTTGAAGATGGAATTTTGATCACAGAAGATGCAGAGACTTATATACCAGAAAACCTTGAAAAAGATAATCCAGGAAATATTTTTGTCAAAAAAACTAATATGTCTTTCGCGAATTTAATTTATAAAGGAATGTCATGGATATATAAAAGATTGAACCAGATTGATTTAAAGGATATTAATATTTTAGAGATCGGAACTGGTTCTGGTTTCTTCTTGAAAAAACTGATAGAATCTTTGGATGAAACTTCTGTATATATAGCTATTGATAACAATTTAGAGTTCTTGAAATCTGCAAAAAAATATTTACAAGCAATTGGTAAAAAAGTCAATATTGTTTTTATAGCTTGTGATTTTAAAGAGATTCCATTAAAAGACAACACTTGCGATATTCTGCTAGATGTATATGGAACAGCTGATGATTCTTTAAACAAAGAATTCTACCCAGTACGAGATACAAAGCATCTTTTGAAAAATAAGGGGATATGGTATGGAACCTATATACATTTTAATGATAACTCGAAAACCCTTAATACCATAAATAGAGAATCAAGAGAAAAATATAAATCTGATTTCATTCGTAAATCTTTCGCCAGTAATGGTTTTGAAGAATTAGAATCTAGTTTTTTGGGTAAAGCTACAAAATACGGAGAATCAGAACCTTTTATTGTTGATGGAGATATAGTTAATCATTGGGGGTTTGTTTGCAGAAAAAATATATAATATTTTTTAATACAAGGAGTAATAATTATGTATGATAATAATGATGAATTTAAAGATATGATTCGTAAAATATTGAAAGAAAATCCAGAATTAAAAAGTTTCAACTTAGATTTCATAAAAGATGTAAACCCAGAAGATATTGAAGAAATTGTAGAAAAATTAAAAGAAGCATCTAGAAAATTTACGGAGGCTGAGTATTCTGTAAAAGACGATGTGAATAAAACATTATCTTTTGATGCTAATGAACTCTCAATTAATTATGAGAATTATTTAAAAACTATTATGATTTTTCCCTTTGCTTTAGCTGTTGGAGAAGATATTTTAGAAGACACTCCTACTGAAGGAGAATTACATGGTGAGTTTTTTGGTAAAAAAGTTGATTTTGAATACGAAAATATTTATGAGTTAATATCTATAAAGAAAAATGTCGCTATGAAAATAGGTAATCTAATTAGAAAAAACTATCCTGATTTTCTAGATTTTAGAGAAGATATAAAATCTTATTTAGAAAATATAACTACCTCTTATCTAAAAGCATTTGGATTCGATGGAAGTTTTGAAATTTCTGATATTAGAGAATTTAATATGTTAGTCAAATTAAAACCCACAAATTATGAAAATATAGAAGATTTTTATGAAAATAATATTGATTCAGAAGAAATTGAAAAATTTAAAATCTTCAAAGCCTATCTAATAACTGAATTTTCTATAGCTATAATCGATTGATACAAAAAAAACATAATATTCATATAATTTAAATATTTACCACTTGATTTCTACTTTTATATTTGCTATAATATAAATAAGTAACTAACTGCATGCTACACTTGGTAGCGCGGTTGTAAAAAAATGGAGGTATTCACGTGAAAGGTACAGTTAAATGGTTTGACGCAAAAAAAGGTTATGGTTTCATCACAGGAGAAGACGGTAAAGATGTATTTGTTCATTTCTCAGCAGTAGACATGGACGGATATAAAAAATTAGAAGAAAACCAAGAAGTAGATTTTGAAATTGTTGAAGGCGAAAAAGGACCACAAGCTTCAAACGTAACAGTTAGATAAATCTAACCATAATCCGCCTATTAAGGCTTAAATAAGAGTTGCTGTTTTTACAGCAACTCTTTATATTTTATTAGCCATTTATTATTTTTATACCAGAACTAGCTCCAATCCTTGTAGCACCAGATTTTATCATTTTTGATGCCTTTTCAAAATCTCTTATTCCCCCTGAAGCTTTAACTTCTATATTTTCCCCAACAACAAACTTCATTAAAGAAATATCTTCTTCTTTAGCACCATCGGTACCAAACCCAGTTGAAGTTTTAACAAAATCTGCACCAGCTAACTTAGACAAAACACATGCAGCAATTTTTTCAGTTTTATCCAGATAACAAGTCTCTATTATAACTTTCACTAATTTACCTTTTGATGCATCTACTACTGATTTTATATCTTCGAAAACTTTATCATATTTTTTTCCTTTTAACCATCCTATGTTAATCACCATATCCAATTCATCTGCTCCGTGCTCTATTGCAATTCTTGTTTCTTCTGCTTTAGATTCAGATGACGTTGCACCTAAAGGAAATCCTATAACTGTAGCAATTTTAACTTCTGATCCCTTTAATGATTCTGCAGATGTTTTTATCATACTTGGATTTACACAAACTGAGAAAAAGTTATTTTCTTTAGCTTCTTCACATAATTCCAAAACATCTCTTTCAGTTGCATAAGCATGCAATAAAGTATGATCAATCATTTTGGCGGTATCTTTTGGGTTAATTTCTATATCCTTATACTCATGTTTATAATTTTTTTCTACTATTTCAACTTCTTTTGAAATAATAGCATTCAATTCTTTTAATTCCATATTAAATCTCTCCTTATTTATAAATTCTCTTACATGTTTTCCAACCGTAGATCAATCTAAGGCTTTCATAAAATGGTATATCTATTAAAAAATCAAAATAACTTCTATACTTTCTAGAAAACCCATCTAATATTTTATATAATTCTTCTGAATAATTTGGGCCTTTTAATCTAATTCTATAACCACTATCTTCATTGAAAAAACCATTTGTTTTTAAACCTTTTTTGACTAAATTTACTTTTGTCTTGAACAAAATAATATCTAAGCTTCCAAATTTCTCAAGCAACTGTTTATAGATAAAATTAGCTCCTTTATAGTTTTTCATATTGAAAAATTTCAAGAAGTTATTTTCAAAATTATCTGCCACACCAACTTTTACTTTATTTTGATCTACATATGAAAATATCTTATTGGAGAATAAACAGTAATTTTCTATAGAATAGCTACTTTTATTAGAATTATAGGCGTGAATACATTTAGCACAAGGAAATTCTTCTTTTTTAACAGCAGATAAAGCTGATGCTGATTTATCAACATCTCTTGTGAATTGAGAATTATAATAGTTGAAAATTGAAATAGTTTTTTTAGCTTTCCCTTCTAAGAAAGCTTTTGAAACCATAGATTCTACATCCTTGAAGTTTTTATCATATAAATTAAGTGCCATATTTACATAAGTATAATTAGAAAGTTCTCCAGCCATTTTTAAGAATTTATATGCATAATCAAACTTATTATCTTTTAAAAACAACAAACCCATTAAAAAATGGGAATATGGATTATTCTTTTTTTTCTCAACTAAACTTCTTGCAAAATTGAGTTTGTCATTATCATCTCTAAATATTTTTAAAACACCTAAATTAAATAAAGATTCGATATCGTTTCCAGATAAGAAAAAATTCTCTGCTTTTTCAAAATCGTTTCTTAATAAATGCATCAATCCAAATTGGTTGTTATACTCACCTGGTGATTTTGAAGATAATCTATTTTCAAAATAGAGGGATAATTTTTCATCTGATATGTTGATATCATATATAACAAAATCCATCCATGTTTTTAATTTACTTATAGGTATATTCAAAGCATTACTTTCGATATCATAGTTATATATCGTTGATTTCTTTTTTTTCTTTTCTTCTTTTGATTCGTAGTTTATCCCCTTTTTACTCAAATCTTTTTTAAACTGATCTTTTAATTTAAATATATTTTTTAATTTATCATCTTTATCAGACATCTTTTTCCACCTTTCTTGAAAGATTAAAGCTGTAATATTGGTTTTTACCAACAATAATATGATCGTTCAGTTTTATTCCCAATATTTTACCCGCTTCTTTAATCTTATCCGTTAACTCTATGTCTTGTATACTTGGTGAACTATCCCCTGAAGGATGATTATGTACCAATATGAAAGAAACTGCGTTGAATTTTATTGCACTTTTAAAAATATCTCTTGGATGTGCTATAGAACTATTGGCAGTTCCTTGGCTTATATTTTCTGAATGAATAACATTTAATTTTGAATCTAGCAAATAAACTCTAACGAACTCTTTTTCATAGTAAATCATATCTTGAGAAATATTATATACTTCTTCTGGAGATTTTATTTTTTGATAGGTGGTCTTCAATTTCTGTAAGTGAAATCTTTTCCCCATTTCTAATGCTGCTTTTAAATTAATAGCAGCTACCTTTCCTATACCTTTGATTTCAACTAATTCATTTAAATCTAGTTTCTGAAGTCCAACAAAATCTTTGTGTTTATCTAAAATTTCCTGAGATAATTCAAAAACATTTTTATCTTTGATACCTCTTCTCAAGATAATGGCAAGTAATTCTTTATCTTCCAGAGTTCCTTCACCATAAATCAAAAGTTTTTCTCTTGGAAGCAGCTCTTTTTCCAAGTCAATCCCCCCATTGAGTTAATTATATATTTTTTAACCTTGAATATAATTCTGATATTGGTAAACCCATTATATTATAGTAATCACCAATTATTTTATCTATAAAAACAGCTCCAAAATCTTGTATCCCATATCCCCCTGCTTTATCATATACATTATAATTTTCAATGTAGTATAGTAAAGTTTCAAAGTCGAAATCTATAAAATGAACATCAGTTTTAACGCTAAAAATTTCTTTTTTTGTATCTTTTTTTATACATATACCTGTATATACTTGATGCCAATTATTTTTTAAAGAATTTAAATATTTAATGGCATTTTCTTTTGAATTAGGTTTCAAAAGAATCTCATCTTCCAAACTAACTATTGTATCAGCAGTTATGATTATCTCTTTATCCTTAGCTTCAAGAACATTCATTTTTTTTATAGCTATTTCTTCAACAATTTTTTCTGGTTTTTTTTCGTTAAAAATCTCTTCAATACTTTTTGTTCTTATTTCAAAATCTTTTACTATCATTTTCAACAATTCTTGTCTTCTTGGAGATGATGACCCTAAAACTATCTTTTTATCTGAAATCATTAATCCAAACTCCTTTTTATTACAGAAACAATTGAAGAATTTATAAAAGCGCTTATCGCACCAAATATAATCATATATGGTAAATACCAAAAAATTCCAGTTGATTTGACAACAAATAACCAGGCTACTATTACCTGAAAAACATTGCTGAAAAAAGCTCCTATTTCAGATACCCCTAAAACTCCAATTTTTTTTATATTTTTGTAGGCTAATACCATCATAAAAGAACTAACCAAACTCCCTGTCAAACCTAACAAAAATGTAGGAGATAATATTTTACCAGATAATAAAGAACCTAATAATGTTTTTAAAAAGGCTATAAAAATAGTATTAGCATATCCATAACCATTAACAACAGCCATTAAAACAGGAAAATTTGAAAATCCCCATTTTGCACCAGGTACTGCTACTGGTAAAGGTAAAAAAGTCTCAAAATAATAAATTGCAGAAGCTAATCCAGTTAGAATAGCTAAATAAGATATTTTTTTTGATTTTTGCAATTAAATCATCTTCCTTTATCTTTAAAATAATCAAATCCATCAGTTTGTCTTATCTCGTTTTCTTTAGAAACTAAATAAGCTTGAACCCCAAATTCTTCTTCATAATAATCTAGTGCTGGATTATCAAAACCTAATATAAACAAAGCTGTGGAATAAGCATCTGCTATCATGGCACTATCTGCGATAACGGTAACACTTGCTACTCCTCTAGCTGGATAACCAGTATCTGGATCTATCAAATGATGATATCTTTCTCCATCTTGCATAAAATATCTTTCATAATTACCAGATGTAACTACAGAACCAGTTTTTAAATAGATTTTTTCTATATAATTATAAGGATTTGTAGAAAATGGGTCTCTAAGACCAATCACCCAAGGTAAGCTGTTATATTTAGGTCCTATAACTCCAACATCCCCTCCAGCTTCTATGAATCCTGATGCGCTAGGATCTACTTGTTTAATTCTTTTTATAACTCTATCAACAGCATAACCTTTCGCAATACCACCTAAATCAATTTGTACTCCTGGTTTTACGAAAGAAACTGTACTATTTTTTTCATCTATTTCAACAAATTTGTAACTAACTAAGTCTAATTCTTCCATAATTTCATCTTCAGAAGGAACTCTTTTTTTTGCTTCAGAGTCATCAAATCCCCATAATTTTATTACAGGTCTAATAGTTGGATCAAAAGCTCCGCCAGTTATTTGGGCTAAATTCAGTGAAGATTGAAATAAAAATAAACTTTCTTCATCCACTTGAATTTCACCATTTTCATTTAATTGATTAACAACACTACTTTCAACATTTGTAGAAAATTTATTATGTATTCTATCTAATTCTTTACCTGCAATATCTAATAAAGTTTCTGCTGAGACTTTTTCACCCGCTACTTTAATATTAACAACTGTACCCAATACATCATATACACGGTCAGAATATGTAGGTTTTGGTTTAGAGCTTATTAAAAAAACAATTAAACCAATACCCACAATCAAAATACCTATGTATATAAATATTGTTAGATTTTTATTTCTTTTGACCCGCACTTAATACAACCTCCAGTTTTATCTAAATTTTTTATTTTGACATTATATCCATCTCTTTCAATCAATTTCTCTCCACAATTAGAACAAAAAGTGGACTCATAATTTGAATTCCAAGTATTACCTAAATAAACATAATCTAAGTATTTTTTAGCTAAATGATAAACTTCTTTCATTACACCAATATCAGTGGGCATTTTATCATATTTATATCTTGGGTAATAACGACTTAAATGAATTGGTATCTTGCTTGAAATACTGGATAAAAATTTGAATTCTTCTTCCAATTTTTCAAGATCATTACTAATTCCAGGTACTATTAATGTAGTTATTTCTATATGTTTATTATTTTTAAAAAGAAGTTCAATATTTCTTTTAATGTTTTCAAGCTCACCTTTCAATTCTTTTCTATATATTTTATCATCAAATGTTTTCAAGTCAATATTGAAAGCATCAATATATTTCATTAATTCTTTCAAGGGAGCCTCTTCAATAAAGCTATTTGTTACCATTACATTATAGCCTTCGTCACATTCATTTTTTACTTTCTTTGCTGTATCAAGCACATACTCAAACCAAACTACTGGTTCTGAATATGTATAAGCTACACCTTTTACATCATATTTTTTCATCAATTCAGGAATTTCTTCTGGTTCTAATATTTTTTTTGAGATCGGATCAGATTGTGATATTTCAAAATTTTGGCAGAAAGGACATTTTAAATTACATCCCCATGTGCCTAAAGATAATATTTCTTCTCCTGGTTTAAAATTAAATAAAGGCTTCTTTTCAATAGGATCTAAACCAAACCCAGTAACTTCTGAATAATTTAAAGAATATAATTTGCCATTTATATTTTTTCTGACATCACAAATCCCAACCTGTCCTTCAGAGACTTTACAATGATGTGGGCACAGATTACAAATTATTATATCATCTTTTTTTTCATAATACATAGCTTCTTTCATCAAAATCCCCCCTCATTTATATCTATTTACTTTAAATTTAAATATTTCATAATCATTTGTCTCTATTCCCGCTTTCATTTTTGTTATTTCAATTTGTTTTTTAACGGTATCTACTCCTTCTAAATTTGGAAGCAATAAACCTCTTCTGTAATCTTTTTTTATTACTATTCCAAATTCTTTGGGGTTTAACTCTTCAATAGACTTTACATTTTGTAATTCTCCTAAAACATCAACACTTATTGAAATGTTGGGAAATTCATCTTTGGTCAAGGGTGGAAATCTAGGATCTTTAAATGCAGCGGATATTGCATTGTGAACAATTTCTTGAAATAGATTTTCATAATAAGGTTCAATAGTGCCTATGCACCCTCTAAGTGAACCATCTTGATTGTGTAGGGTTACAAAACAACTTCTTTCAATTTTGAACTTTTCATCTAATGCATATTTTTCTTTTTCAAAACTATAATTCTCTTCTAATTCTGATTTAATAACTTCATAAGCCAATTTTACATATTCATGCATAAAATCACCTCTTAAAACAATTATAACATGAAATATGTGAGCATTTTTTATGTTTGAATTTATAAATAAAAAAAGGTATAATTTTTTTGTATGTATTTATATATAAGGCGGTTTTAATTAAATGAAAATAGACTTAAAAACTTTTAATCAATTGAATTTAGTTTTAATGTTTGGTATAACGGTTTTATCAAATATCTTTGTTGGAATGGGTATTGGATGGCTATTAGATAAAATTTTTAACCATTCTTTTTGGATGATAGTTTTTATGTTATTAGGAATATTTTCAGGGTTATATTTTGGAATAAAAGATCTTTTAAGAGAGGCAGAAAGATATGACAAAACTCAAAATTCTACTAAAAAAACTGATAATAAAGACAATAATAATATCAATAATTGAATTCTTGATTTTATTGTTTTTTTATGGTATATACTCATTATGGGTATTTTTGGGCTCTTTTGGAGCCATTTTAGGTTTCTGGTTAATTAGCAGCGATATAAGAAAAATGGTGTATAATATTGACATTAAGAAAAAGAAAAAGTTAGATAAAGGTTACATTTTCAGGTATGCTTTGTATGGTATAATATTATTCGTAGCTGCTATAATCTCTGAAGAAGCAATTGTACCTACAATAGTAGGTATATTCAATTTGAAGGTAGTTCCCTTTTTTGAAAAATAATGAAAAATACCCGGGGGTGTTTTAATTGGTTAAAGAAAAACGTTTAAAACGTAGTATTTTAGTTTTTTTTATTTTATATGTTGCTTTGGGTATTGTTAATTTTTTTGTTTATGATCAAGAATTAACAGGTATTGCACAGAGATGGATTTGGGAATTTGGAGAAAGTAATAGTATTTGGACACAAATCAACCCAATGACATTGATAATGTCTTTTGTTGTTATTGCAAGTATACTTATATTTGCAAAAACCGTTAAATTTGAAAGGATTCCTGGTAGAAAACAAAGTATTATAGAATTAATGTTTGATTACTTTTGGGAACTGGTTGAAGACTCTGTTCCAGATAAAAAATATAGAAAATCAACATTTATTATTTCTATGAGTTTGTTTATTTACATTGCATTTGCTAATGTTATTAGTGGAATCCCTGGTATAGATGTAGTTCCTACTGATGGTGGAGGATTGAGTATTGAGTTATTTACCAACACCTGGTATACACCAACATCAGATTTAAACACAAATTTAACTTTTGCATTAATGGTTTTTGTTATTAGTAATTTCTTTGCTATAAGATCAAAAGGTTTCGGAAAATGGTTTAAGTCTTTCTTTGAACCAAACCCAATCATGTTTCCTATGAATTTAATAAGTGAAATCGCAAAACCGATTTCTCATTCATTGAGACTTTTTGGAAATATTATGGGCGGTAGCATATTGGTATTAATTATTTCCTATATGCTTAAATATTTTGTTCTCCCTGTTTTCTTATGGGGATTTTTTGGTTGGTTTGTTGGATTAATACAGGCTTTTGTTTTTGCCTTATTAGCCATTGCATATATAGGATCATTATTAGAATAAAACCTAAAAAGGAGGAGTATTTATATGGATTTACAAGAAATGCTTCAAAGTTTAATCGCAGAAGGCGGATCTATCGGTTGGGGATTATATTATCTAGGTAAATTATTAGGTGCAGGCTTAGCAATGGGTATAGGAGCTATTGGACCTGGTATGGGACAAGGTAACGTTGGTGCTCATGCAATGGACTCAATAGCTAGACAACCCGAAATGTCAGGTACAATAACAACTAGAATGCTATTAGCTATGGCTGTTGCTGAATCAACAGGTCTTTATTCACTTGTTGTTTCATTAGTGTTATTATTTGTTCTTCCGTAACTTTTATTTAAAAACCCAAAAAAGGGGTGAATTGTATTGCTATCATTTAATTTGACTTCCATAATAAATTTATTGGGTTTTATAGTTTTTATGCTATTCATGTACAAACTATTGTATAAACCTTATTTTGATATGACAGATAAAAGGAAAAAAGAAGTCGAAAAAAATCTTGATGAAGCTGAAAGGCTTAGAATAGAAGCTCAAGATCTTAAAGAAAAAAATGAAAAAGAATTATCTGAAGCAAAAGATAAAAAAGATGAAATAATAAAAAATGCTGAAGATAACGCAAAGAATATTTCAAAAAAAGCAAAAGAAGACGCAGATAAAGAAAAAAAGAGAATTATTACCTCTGCTGAAAGAGAAGCTGAAGAAATTAAAGAAAAGGCTATGCAAGATGTACAGAAAAAAGTCGTACAGATGGCTTTAAGTATTTCTTCAATGATTTTAAAAGAAAAGATTGACAGAAAAACAAATGAAGAATTAGTTAGTAGAGCTTTAAAAACCTTGAATAATCAAGGTGATAATTTATGAAAAACTCTTATTCTGTAGCTAAAAGATATTCAGATGCTTTGATAGATTTACTTTCTGTGAACGATAAATTGGGAAATCTTGATGATTATATTGAAAATCTGCAGAATATTATTAGCGAAATGAAAGATAATTCAGTTTTTTATGATTTAATGAATAGTCCTCTGCTTCCTAATGAATATATTACTAAAAAAATGGTAGAAAAAGCTAAAACAGAAGACAAAATCTTAAAAAAGTTTTTAAATTTTATTGTAATTAAAAAAAGACAAAATCTTCTACCTTTAATTTCAAAATTATTGACCAATTTTTCTTACGAGTTGAAAAAACAAGTTTTAGTTGATTTAATTTCAGCTAAAAAATTAGAAGAATCAACAATCGAAAAAATAAAAAATAACCTTAAATCTAAAACCGGCAGAGATGTTAATTTGGATATGACTATTGACGAAAATCTAATAGGAGGAATCCAAATATACCTTGATGATAAACTATTTGATTATTCTGTAAAAGGGTATTTGAATAGTGTTAAAGGAATTTATGCCGCAAATGGGGGTGATTGATTTTGCGAATTAATCCTGATGAATTAACAAAGGTTATTGAAGAAAGAATTAAAAGTTATGAAAGTGGAGAAATAAAAGAAGTTGGTTGGGTCATGCAAGTAAGTGATGGAATAGTTAGAGCTTACGGTATGAAAGAAACTATGGCCAACGAATTAGTTGAAATACATACACAAACAGATAAAACTGTTTATGGACTAGCGATGAACTTAGAAGAAGATAATATCGGTATTATTGCACTTGATGATTTCAAAGAAATCAAAGAGGGAGATAAAGTTTTAAGAACTAACAGAGTTATCGAAATACCAGTTGGAGAAAATCTACTGAGTAGAGTTGTTAATCCTTTAGGTATTCCAGTAGATGGAAAAGGTGAAATAAAAGAAGATGACTTTTTCCCTATTGAAAGAAAAGCTACAGGGGTTATCACAAGAAAACCTGTTGACACTCCACTTCAAACAGGACTTAAAATTATCGATGCTATCATACCTATCGGTAGAGGACAAAGAGAATTGATAATTGGAGATAGACAAACAGGTAAATCTGCAATTGCAATTGACACTATTATAAATCAAAAAGGTAAAAACGTTAAATGTATATATGTAGCAATAGGACAAAAATCATCAGCTATTGCTAGAAATATTGCTCAATTAGAAAAGCATGGTGCTATGGATTATACAACTGTTGTTTCAGCATCAGCTTCAGATCCTGCCTCATTGCAATATTTAGCTCCATATGCAGGTGCTGCTATTGGTGAATATTTCATGTTTAAAGGAGAAGATGCATTAGTTGTATATGATGATTTATCAAAACATGCATCAGCATATAGAGAATTATCTTTATTGTTAAGAAGGCCACCTGGTAGAGAAGCTTATCCAGGAGATGTTTTCTTTTTACATTCAAAATTATTAGAAAGAGCTGCAAGATTAAATGATAATTTTGGTGGAGGGTCTTTAACTGCTTTACCAATAATTGAAACTCAAGCTAACGACATTTCAGCTTTTATTCCAACAAATGTTATTTCAATCACTGATGGACAAATCTATTTAGAACCTAATTTATTCTATGCTGGATTTAGACCTGCTGTGAATATTGGATTATCCGTTTCAAGAGTTGGAGGAGCTGCTCAAACAAAAGCAATTAAAAAAGTTTCAGGTTCATTGAAACTAGATTTAGCACAATATAGAGAGCTAGAATCTTTTTCACAATTTGCTTCTGACTTAGATGAATCAACAAAAAAACAATTATTAAAAGGTGAAAAGTTAATGGAATTATTGAAGCAAAAACAATATTCACCTTTATCAGTTGAAGAACAAGTTGTATTACTTTTTGCTGCTAATGAAGGTTATATCCTGCAAGTTGAAACAGATAATATATTGAATTTTGAGAAATCTATTTTATCTTTTATGAAATCTGAAAAATCAGATTTAATGAATAAATTAGCTGATAAAAAAGAACTAACTGATGATATTAAAGAAGAGCTTAATTCTTCTATTAAACAATTTATGAAATCTTTCAATGCCTAATGGCGGTGATTTAATTGAGTAGAGGAAAATTACGTATTATAAAAAGAAGAATAGCATCTACCAATTCTACAAAACAAATAACTAGAGCTATGCAGATGGTAGCGTCTGCTAGATTAAATAAAATAAAAAAAGGAATAGATCCCATAAGAGAATATGCGAATGAAGCTAAGAAAATCATTCAAAAAATATCTCCACAACAAGATTCTATATACAACAGAAAAAATGGGGAAACTATTATTGTTGTGATCACTCCAGATATGGGACTTGGTGGATCCTTTGCAACTGATTTAGCAAATAAAGCTAAAAAAGAAGCAGAGAAAATAGATAATTTTAAAGGTTTTTATGTAATTGGTACTAGAGGAAATATCGAATTAAAAAGAACCAATAAAATTTTATTGTCAAGAAGTAATTTATATGAAATTCCTGATGAAGATAATGCTGAATATATACTTGATGATATTTTAAATTTTTTAGAAGATGAAAATGTTTCCGATATAAAAGTAATTTATGGTGAATTAAAAAATGCATTAATACAGTTACCAAAAACAATGGATCTTTTACCTATAAATTATGAAGCTGAAATGGATTCAAGATATGAATATGAACCTAACTCAAAAGTTTTATTTGAAGAAGCATCTTATCTTTATTTATTATCACAAGTTTTTATGTATATTTACGAAACTAAATTATCTGAATTGCACGCAAGACAAAATGCAATGAAAAATGCTACAGAAAATGCTGAGAATTTAATTGAAGAATTAAACTTAGAATATAATAAAATGAGACAAGCTTCCATTACTCAAGAATTGATAGAAATTGTTAATGGAGCTCAGGCTTTGCAAGATAGCTGATGAACGGAGGTGAAATAATTTGTCTAACATAGTAGGTAAAGTCGTCAGCGTTATAGGACCAATCGTTGATGTTAAGTTCAATGAAGGTGAATTACCTGAAATTAATAACTCGATTAAAATAAACAATCCTTACAATGATTCAGAACTAGTCCTTGAAGTAGCACAATTAATAGGGGATGACACTGCAAGATGTATTGCTATGGATTCCACAGATGGAATTAAAAGAGGGCTTGATGCTATTGACACAGGAGACTCTATACAAGTTCCTGTTGGAGATGGTTCATTGGGTCGTATGTTTAATTTATTGGGTAAACCTATTGATGAACAAGGTGAAGTTACTAATGTAGAATATAATTCTATTCATAGAGAAGCACCAAATTTAGAAGAACAAAATACTGACATAGAAATTCTAGAAACTGGATTAAAATGTATAGACTTATTAGCCCCTTTCCCTAAAGGAGGTAAAATTGGTTTCTTTGGTGGTGCTGGTGTTGGTAAGACTGTATTAGTTATGGAATTAATAAGAAGTATTGCAAAAGAACATCAAGGAATTTCTGTTTTTGCTGGTGTTGGAGAAAGAACTAGAGAAGGAAATGACCTTTGGCTTGATATGAATGATTCAGGGGTTATTGAAAATACAGCTTTAGTTTTTGG
Organism: uncultured Thermotogaceae bacterium; assembly: GCA_964603015.1. Taxonomy (GTDB): domain Bacteria; phylum Thermotogota; class Thermotogae; order Petrotogales; family Petrotogaceae; genus Geotoga. The sequence continues at coordinate 21,685 of CAZRTN010000009.1, forward strand.
ACAAATGAATGAACCACCAGGTGCTAGATTCAGAGTTTCTCTTACAGCCTTAACAATGGCAGAATATTTTAGAGACCAACAGAAAAAAGACGTTCTTTTGTTTATAGATAATATTTTTAGATTTGTTCAAGCTGGTTCAGAGGTTTCCGCACTCCTTGGAAGAATGCCTTCTGCGGTTGGATATCAACCTACTTTGGCTTCTGATATGGGACAACTTGAAGAAAGAATAACATCTACAAAAGATGGTTCTATTACATCTGTTCAAGCTGTTTATGTTCCTGCGGATGACTTAACTGACCCTGCTCCTGCAACAGTTTTCTCACATCTTGAAGCAAATGTAAACCTTTCAAGAAAGAGAGCAGAAAAAGGTCTTTATCCAGCTGTTGATCCATTGGATTCTACTTCAAAAATATTAGATCCTCTTGTTGTTGGAGACGATCATTATAATGTTGCTAGAGAAGTTCAAGAAGTTTTACAGAAATATAATGACTTACAAGACATTATAGCTATTTTAGGTATAGAAGAATTATCTGAAGAAGATAAATTAACTGTTCAAAGAGCAAGAAAAATAGAAAAATTCTTAACACAACCAACTTTTGTTGCTGAGAAATTCTCAAATATACCTGGAGAATATGTTAAGGTGGAAGATTCCATAAAGGGATTTAAAGAAATACTGTCTGGAAAATATGACGATCTTCCTGAAAACGCATTTTTCATGGTAGGTACTATTGAGCAAGCAATTGAAAAAGCTAAAAAAATGAATGAAGAAAATTAAAAGGAGGGTTTAATATGTTCAACGTTAAACTAGTAACTCCCTCCGGTATAAAATATCAAGGCAAAGCTAAATATGTAGAATACAAAACAGTAGATGGCGGTATGGGTGTTTTAGAAAACAGACTCCCTATTGTTGCAAAATTAAAATTAGCTCCTTTAAAAATTGTTGAAGAAAATGATAATGAAATTTTCTTTGCTGTTCTTGGAGGATTAGTGGATATGGATGGAAAAAATCTAACCATTGTTTCTACTGATGCTGAAAAACCAGAAGATATTGATGTAGATAATGCTATGAAAGCTGTAAAACAAGCAGAAGAAAGACTAAAAAATGAAGACGATAAAATTCAAAGAACTAAAATAAAAGCTTACATAGAGAAAAATATGACTAAAGTTAATATTGCAAAAAAAACAAAATAGTAAAAATCGGTGATTGTTTAAACAATCACCGATTTTTTATTTATGAATTAGATTCAAAATTTTTTTGCCAAATCTATCTTTTTGATGGATTTTTTTCTTTAATATATTAATCTCAGAAAAATTAATATTCAAAATATTCTTGTTTAACTTAATTACTTCGTCAAAAACAATTGGTTTAAAAATTTTCCCCTGATCGTTTATACAAATAGATAATGAAGTATTAACAAAATTTTGGATTAAATTTTCTTCATGAGAGTTTGTGATAATTATTGGATCTTCTGTTAAATATATAAAACTTATGATCGATAAGTCAATAAAATCTTTTTCATTTAAATAAATAAATCTTTTATCTATGTTTTTATAATCACCTTCATAAGACTTAATATCAAAATTAAATTTCATATTTTGATATATATAATAATTTTCTCTTCCTATTAAAATCAAATGTACTCCTAAAAAATCAGAAATTTGTTTTATTATATCCATATTGGATTCATTTATTTTTTTATTATCAAGAAATATAACGTAATAAAATAAACCATTTTCAACATTTTGTGTCATAATTTCTATTATAGAGTCTATACTTTTATATTTAATAAAATATAAAGAATTTTTTATTATCTTTTTTGGAAGATTTATGTTATATTCCATAATCTTATTTTTATATTTGTTTAATTTTTTTCTTTGGAAAATTAATTTAAATTTCTTTATTAACATTTTTATCAGCTTCTTTTTTATTTTTTAAAAGTTTCTGAGCTAAAAGCTTTTTGTTTTTACTAAGAATGGTAAACTTATTATTTTTGTTTAGATTTATTATAAAATAATGTTTATTTTCATAATCCACCTTATTTTCTTCCATTGAATAAAAATATAGATTATATTTTAATCCATTCCTCATAACAATCAAAATAGGTATTTTATAAAAATAAGCATGACTTTTTATAGTTTCTAACATTTTATTGATATTTTCATCATGCAAAATCTTTAAATGAAGAACAATTAGATCTGTTCTTGCAAGACTAGAATATAAGTAAAAATTACTATTAATCGATTCATAAAATCCACCATATATAATTTTACTTCCATTTATATTAAACAAAAAATTATCTTCGTTTATTTCATATTTTTTGTTTTTAAAATACAGATATAATTTATCATTTTCTAAAATAGTACAAACAGAATCCCAGTCTGTAAAAGACCAAGATTCTGTTGATATAGTATAAGTTATTTCATCAAATTCTAGACTATTTACAGGATTACCTGCAAATATTTTCATTAGTTGTTCTCCATAAATGCTTTGTATGCTCTGTGTGTTTCATATAAATCTCCTTTTGAAGCTATTTCTAATGGTGCATGCATTCCTAATAAAGGAACTCCAGCATCTATTACATCCATATTTTTCTCAGCAAAGAATTTTGCAATTGTACCTCCTCCACCAAGATCTGTTCTACCCAATTCACCTGTTTGCCAAAGAATATCATTATCATTCCATATCTTTCTAATCCTACCTACGACTTCTGCGTTAGCGTCGTTTGTACCGCCTTTTCCTCTCACTCCTGTGTATTTAGTCAAAACAATACCGTAATTCATCTTAGGGGCGTTATAAGAGTCATGAGCGTCCTTATAATTTGGATCAAGGGCAGCAGATACATCAGAAGATAGCATCGTTGAATTTACAAGAGCTTCTTCGATTGCAACAGAAACATCTTTTCCTTCTAATTTTAATAATCTTTTTAAAACTGGAATCCAAAAATGATTTTTTGCACCAGTATTACTATCAGAACCTATTTCTTCTTTATCAACTAATAATATTGCTGGTGACTTTCCTTTTGGTTTTGCTTCACTAATAGCAGTTATAGAAGTATATGCACAAATTCTATCATCATGTCCATAAGCAGCTATAAGGCTTCTATCTAAACCAACATCTCTTGCATTCGAAGCTGGAACAATTTCCATTTCAGCAGATACAAAGTCTTCTTCAACTAGTCCATATTTTTCATTTAAAATATTTAAAATATTTAATTTAACAGGATCTGTTACTTTACTATCTTCATCATAGGTTATTGCAATAGTTCCTAGGATTAAATTCATTTTTTCAGCTTCAAAAGCTTCTGGTAAACTTTTTTTATTTCTATCTAAATGAGGAAGTAAATCAGAAATAATAAAAATAGGATCATCTTTTTTGTCACCTATTGATACTTCTACTTCTTCACCTTTTGAATTTATGACTACACCTTGTAGTTCTAAAGGAATATTGAACCAATGATATTTTTTTATTCCTCCATAATAATGGGTTTTTGCCATTGCTATTTCTGTATCTTCATAAAATGGTTGAGGTTTAAAATCAATTCTTGGAGCGTCTAAATGACTTCCAACTACATTTATACCTTTAGAGATTTCATCATTATATGTCAAAGCAAAAATTGATTTACCTCTGTTTACATAGTAAATTTTATCTCCTTTGTTTATCTTTCCCTGTTTTTCATAATGTTCTATAGGTTTAAATCCTTCCTTTTCTAATAATTCAATAGATGTTTTAGTTGCTTTTCTTTCTGTTTTTGAGCTATCCATATATTTTTTATATGAATTTGCATATTCAAAAACTTCATCTTTTGAATTTCTCTCCCAAACATTTTTTCGATTAATGGTTAACTTTTTTTGTAGATCTTTGTAATCCATAATCTCACCTCCAAATATATTTTATCATATTTAACTTTAATTTATCTTATTATTATTTTCATTTTTTTATATTTTAAGCTATAATATAGTTGTAATAAGATATATATTATTTTCATCATGAAATTAATGTATTTTAGTTTACATAACTAACTATAATTTATTATAACATAATAAAAGGGGGAAGTTCAATGGCTAAAGAGTTATACCCAGAAATAACTCTGGATTTAGTAAGAGTTACCGAGGCTGCCTCATTAATGAGTAGCTTGTATTTGGGGTTCGGGAATAAAGAAGCTGTAGATGGAGCTGCTGTAGATGCAATGAGGGGTATGCTTGACTATATGGATATTAAAGGAACTGTAATTATTGGAGAAGGCGAGAAAGATGAAGCTCCAATGCTTTATTATGGTGAAAAAGTTGGATTATGGGATGATGATTCAATAGAGATGGATATAGCAGTCGATCCAATTGATGGCACTAGATTAGTAGCTTATGGATTACCAAATGCATTAAGTGTTATGGTAGGGGCAGAAAAAGGTAAAATTTTAAATCTACCAACTTTTTATGCATCTAAATTAGCAGTAGGTCCTGAATTAAAAGGTAAATTAAATTTAAATTCAAGTCTCAAAGAAAACATAAAAAAAGCTGCAGAAATTTTAGGGTTACCTATTTCAGAAATGACAATAATGGTTTTAAACAGAGAACGTCATAGAAAAATGATCGATGAAATAAGAGAAATTGGAGCTCGTATAAAATTAATTGGAGATGGAGATATAGCTGGAGCCATTGCAACTTGTATGCCTGAAAGTGGAGTAAACATGTGTGTTGGAATTGGTGGATCTCCTGAGGCTATTTTAGCTGCAGCTGCTTTAAGAACTTTAGGAGGAGAGATTCAAATTAAAATATGGCCTCGAGATGAAGCAGAAGCAAAAAAAATTGATTCTAAGAAATGGGATTTAAATAGAATTTATACAACTGAGGAATTAGTTGGTGGTCAACATGTAATTTTTGCTGCAACAGGAGTTAC
>CAZRTN010000010.1:0-19734 GCA_964603015.1 uncultured Thermotogaceae bacterium
CTTGTTACTACAACAACCTCATCAATATTTTTATGATAAAAAAGTTTCTCAACAGAAATTTTTAATATAGATTTATGCTTTATCCTATAAAATTGTTTTGGATATTTTAATCCAGAACGATTACCTTTACCTGCTGACATAATTAATCCTATGTTCATCGTTAATACCTCCTTTTGAAAAAAGTTTTTTATAATTAATAAAAATATATTATAATGTATATGATAATTATATCAATTGAGGTGAAAAAATGATAATTGCAATATTGGCATTAAATATATTAGTTGTATCTTTCGTTATAATATCGACAATAAAAATTTCACAAATTGAAGATATCGCTTCTTTTTTTAAGTATATCCCTTCTTTAATAGGGTTTTCTTTTATGGTATTTTTTTACTTCAAATTGCAAAATACAACATCAGAATTAGTATTACAATATTTTATTCAAACAGTATTGTACTTCCTTTCCTCAATTATATCTATAATTATAGCTTTTGTAAAAGATATGAAAAAAAATAAATAATTGGATGGTGATATAGATGAAAATAATCGGAGTCGATTTAGGAGGAACAGAGATAAAAGCTGGTTTAGTTGATGAAAAAGAAGGGCTTTTAAAAAAAACTAACCGACCTACAGAAGTTTATAAAGGACCTGATAGAATAGTTGAAAATATAAATGAAGCTATAAAAGAGCTTGATCCAGAAATGAAAATAGATGCTATAGGGATTGGCTCTCCAGGTTCTATAGATAGAAAAAAAGGAATAGTAAGATTTTCTCCAAATTTTCCTGAATGGCATGATTTTAAACTCGCTAAAAAATTGAATAAAATAACAAATAAAGATGTATTTGTTGAAAACGACGCAAATTCTTTCACACTTGGTGAATGGTATTTTGGTAAAGCAAAAGGAATGAAAAATTTCGTAGCAATTACATTAGGTACTGGAGTTGGATCTGGAGTAGTAACACATGGAGTTTTTATGACTGGGAATGATGGAATTGGAGCAGAATTAGGCCATATAGTGGTTACCCCTAATGGTCCGCTTTGTGGTTGCGGAAACAGAGGTTGTTTAGAGTCTATAGCTTCTGCGAAATCAGTTGCAAGACACGCAAAAGAGTTAGCTATTAGGTATCCAGATTCAAAAGTATTACAAATGGCGAAATCAGTTGAAGATATTGAATCAAAACATGTTTTTTTAGCATTTGAAGAAAACGATTATCTTGCAAAAACAGTTGTGCAAGATACTATAGATGCAATGGCAAGAGCTTTTGGTGCTTACATACATATTTTTAACCCAGCAATGATAGTGGTAGGTGGAGGAATGTCAAAAGCTGGAGAAACTTTATTTGAACCATTAAGAGAAAGGGTGAAAAAATATATAATGAAAAGTTTTATAGATACTTACAAAATAGAACAATCAAATTTAGTAGAAAACGCAGGAATATTAGGAGCAGCTTCTGCAGCAATTTTCCAAATAAGGGAGGAGAAATAATGCGAAAAACAATTACAAATTATCTTATTGGTATAAATGCCTTGATCTTTATAATGATGTTTATTTTTGGAGGATTTTCAGCCTTTAATAATCCTCGAATATTATTGATTTTTGGTGCTCAATATGGTCCTTTGGTAGCTGAAGGCCAATGGATTAGACTTATAACAAGTATGTTTGTTCACGGTGGATTTTTCCATATTCTTTTAAATATGTTTGCTTTATTCTACTTTGGAAATGTTGTTGAAAAAGTATATGGACCTTATAAATATTTTTCGGTTTTCATGATATCTGGAATAGTTGGAAATATTTTGACACATTTAATAATACCAGGAAGTTTTTCTGTAGGGGCTTCTGGAGCTATATTTGGTTTAGTTGGTCTTTTATTCGGAGCTGGATTTAGAAATGACACTCCAAGAATTTTACAAGGTATGACAGGGACAGCTCTTTTGCCAATAATTCTTATTAATGTTATTTTTGGGTTCACAGCTCAAAGTATTAATAACTTTGCTCATTTGGGAGGTTTAGCTGCTGGATTTACTTTTGGATGGTTAACTCCGATTAGATTTTCAACATCTTCTTGGAAACTATGGAAATATATATATTATTTACTAATAGGTGTTGGAGCAGCGAGTTTTATAGCTTTGATTATATTCGATATAATTTCATTTTAATAGGGGATGATTAAAAATGTCAGAAACGCTATACTATAAAGTTTCAAGAGATCCTGTACATTCTGAAATATTTTTATATCCATTGGAAATAATATTTTCAGATACTAGTTATATGCAAAGGTTAAGATATTTATCTCAATTAGCCGGAGCAGAATATGTTTACCCAAGTGCTACTCACACAAGGTTTTCTCATTCTTTGGGAGTAATGCATGTATCTGGTTTGTATTCAAAAAAGATTTATCCAGGCAATCATTCTAAATTTAGAATTCTAAGATTAGCTGGGTTTGTTCACGATATAGGTCATGGCCCTTATTCTCATCAGTTTGATGATGTAGTTTATAAAGGTATGGGGTATGAAGATGGACATGATGAATTTAGAGAAAAAATTATTTCAACAAAAATGATTGATGAAATAATAAAAGTATATAAAAACCTCAATGATACAAGACTTAAAAAGGATATTCTTAAAGATTTATCCTTGACTTTAGATAGAGAAATTGATGAGAATAATTTAGAAGAACATTTTAAAGAATTATTAGAAAAAATTAAAGATGTTTTCAGTGGTGAGTTCAAAGGAGATATTGATTTTAATATAGTTCAAGGGCCACTAGGAGCAGATAGAATGGACTTTGTACTAAGAGATTCCTATTTTGCAGGAACCAGGCACTTTGGAACAGGAGCTGTAGATAGAATTATTAGGAATGCAGAACTATTTGACGATGGTAAAATATGTTATTCTATAAAAGTTATTGATGACATTTATACTTCTTTATTTGCACGATTCATGATGTATAAAAATGTTTATTTTCATAAAACATCCCGTGCTGCTGATCAAATGCTTCAAGAAGTATTAAAATCAGCTTATGACATATTAGATCTCCCAAGCAGAGTTGAAGATTTAGATGAATTTTCAAAGTTGACTGATCAAAGAATAGTAGATGAATTAGAAGTTCTTTATGACTCTATATATGGTAAGAATGCAAGGTTTAGTCTAAAGACAGAATCAATGCAAAATATAGAAAAATTGGAGTATGCTCATAAAATGATTGAGAAATTGAGAAAAAGAGATCTTTGGAAGATGATAAAAGAGCTTCCTTTTTCAACAACAGGAGTAGATCCTTCAGTTGTTAGTATTTCTGTAGCTCAAGATTTTTTAAATAATTTAAAGAAAAATATTAAAAATATTTTAAATACGGAAATAGATAAAACGGATAAAGAACAATTGTACTATATTACAGAAAAATTTGAGGAGATATTTAAAATTGATACTCCATATAAATTATCTTTAGTACATCCTGATGAGTTTCTTTCTTCAGATGTATTTATAAAAGATTTATCAAACGAAATATTGGATTTTGAAGAAGTATATACAAAATATCCTGCATATAAATTTATACAAAGTAACTTATTACAGATTGTAAGAATATATATGAAAGAAGATAAAAGAGAAATATTAAAAAAATATAATTTAATCCCAGGAAATATGGGAACAAAAGTCACAACGAGGTGGTAAAGTGAATAGAGTAATTCAAGCTGGTTTTGCAAATAATAGAGTTAGAGTTGTAGCTGTTGATTCAACAGATATGACAACTCACATACAAAAAATACATGATTTATACCCAATGTCAACTGTAATAATGGGTAGAGTAGCTACCGCATCTGTATTATTAGGTAATTGGATTAGTGAAAAAGAAAAAGTCTCTATTTTCTTTGACGGTGATGGTCCTGCTGGTGAAGTTGTTGCTAGATCTGATAATAATTTAAATGTAAAAGCATACATAAAAAATAAAAAAATTGAATCAATTATAAAAGAAAATGGGCATTTTAATGTTCAAAAAGCTATTGGTAAAGGAGAACTTCATGTAATAAGGGATATGGAATTAAAATCTCCTGTCACCTCGAATGTAGAGATAATTTCTGGAGAGGTTGCAGAAGATATAGCTTATTATATGAACCAAGTAGAACAAATCCCTTCTGCAGTATCTTTGGGTGTTTTATTAGATAAAGATGGTGTAAGAGCATCTGGAGGTGTAATGCTTCAAGTTTTAGACCAGTCTATGTTAGAAGATGAATTGATTAATTTTGAAAAGAGATTTATGAGCTTGCCTTCAATTTCTAATTATTTAGATGAGGGCAATGACATAAAAGATCTGATAAATATTTTTGGAGAAGCTGATTATATAGAAGAAAAAATAGCTCAATATAAATGTGATTGTAGTCATGAAAAGGTAAAAAATTCTTTGATTAATTTTGATGAAGAAGAACTTAAAGAGATGAAAAAAGAAGGAACAGTTGAAGTCAAATGTGAATGGTGCTCTAAAAAATATACAATTGATGAAAAAGATATAGACGAAATAATCGAAGGGAAGGGGAATAGAAATGATTAATGAGTTAAAAGGTTCTAATAATATAGAAAAATATCAAAAGATTTTAGAAGAAAAAAATAAGGATCTAAATGCCTTTATAAGTAATGATTTTATAGAGGGTAAAAAAGAAGGTGAATTTTATGGGATTCCCTTTGCTGTTAAAGATAATATGAATGTAGAAGGTACTAAAACTACTTGTGCATCAAAAATACTAAAAAATTATAAATCAGTATATACAGCAACAGTAATAGACAGGTTACTCGAAAAAGGCTTTTCAGTAATCGGAAAAACAAATCTAGATGAATTCGCAATGGGTAGTTCCAATGAATATTCAGCTTTTGGTCCTGTTAAAAATCCTGTAGATAAAGAAAGAGTACCTGGAGGCAGTTCAGGAGGATCAGCAGCTTCAGTAGCGGCAGGGATGGTTCCTTTTTCATTGGGTTCTGATACTGGGGGGTCTGTAAGACAACCAGCATCTTTTTGTGGAGTTATTGGATATAAACCTTCTTATGGAATTTTATCTAGATTTGGATTGACAGCGTTTGCTTCTTCTTTGGATCAAATAGGAGTATTTTCAAATAATGTTGAAGATACAGCTTTAATAACAGACATAATGAAAGGTAAAGATGAAAATGATTCGACTACAATAGAATATAAAAAAAATCTTTTGGAAAATATAAATTTTGAAAATTTAAAAGGTAAAAAATTTGCTATACCAAAAATCGTATATAACGAAAATGCTGATAAAAAGATAATAAAACATTTTGATACAATAGTTGAAATCCTTAAAAACAAAGGCGCTCAAATTGACATTATAGATATTAAAGAATTAGAATATTCTGTATCTGTTTATTATATTGTGGCAACATCTGAAGCTTCATCGAATTTATCTAGATTTGATGGTGCAAGATATGGATCAAGAACAGAAGCAGAAGGGCTAACTGAAATGTATCAAAAGACTAGAGATGATGGTTTTGGAATAGAAGTCAAAAGAAGAATAATGATGGGAACTTTCAACCTTTCTTCTGCATATTATGATGAATATTTTTCAAAAGCGTCAAAAGTGAGAAAAATTATTGAGACAAAAATGGATGGAATACTAGAAGAATATGATTCTTTTATTTTACCAACTGTACCAGTATTACCACCTAAATTCACAGAAAAATTAACGCCTCTGGATTATTATTTAATGGATATGTTTACAATTCCAGCTAATTTGGCAGGATTACCTGCAATAAGTATTCCAGCAGGAAAAATAGATGGGTTACCTTTTGGATTTCAATTTATTGGAAAAAGATATGAAGACGATAAAATGCTCTCGATAGCAAACGCATTTGAAAAAGAAATCCAAGGAGAGGTGAAATAATAATGTATAGAACAGTAATAGGGTTAGAAATACACACACAATTATTAACTGGAACCAAAGCTTTTTGTAATTGTTCAGCTGATCATTTTGAGAACGATGTAAATATAAATGTATGCCCGGTTTGTTCAGGACAACCAGGATCTCTACCTGTGTTAAACGAAAATGCTGTGAAGTTAGCAGTAATGGCTGGTATAGCTTTAAATGGGAAAATTAATAAAGTATCAAAATTTGATAGAAAGAATTATTTTTATCCAGATCTTCCAAAAGGGTATCAAATAACTCAATATTTCACTCCTATAATTGAAGATGCTTTTATCGAAATAAATGATAATAAAATAAGAATTAATAGAATTCATATGGAAGAGGACACTGGTAAAATGCTTCATGAAGGTGATGTAATTTCATCTTCAAAAGAAAGTTTGATTGATTACAACAGAGCAGGTATTCCCCTAATAGAAATAGTGACTGAACCAGATATAAAATCTCCTTCTGAAGCAAGAGAATTTATGGAAAGACTTAGAAATATACTGCGATATGCAAATATATCCAGTGGAGATATGGAAAAAGGTGCTTTAAGATGTGACGCAAATATATCAGTAGTTAATGAAGAAACTGGAAAACCAAGTAAAAGAGTTGAAGTTAAAAATATAAATTCTTTTAAATTTGTGGAAAAAGCTCTTGAATATGAGAGAGAAAGATTAGTAGAAATTATGGAAAAAGAAGAAGCTATGGTTCAAGAGACAAGAAGATGGGATGCTAATGAAAAAAAGACTTTTTCTATGAGAACAAAAGAAGAAGAAGCAGATTATAGATATTTTCCCGAACCTGATTTACCAATATTAGAAATAGATGATAAATTCATTGAAGAAGTGAAAAAAGACCTTCCAGAACTACCTAAAGAAAAACAAGAAAGATTTGTAAAACAATATGGAATACCAGAGTATGATGCTGGAGTTTTGGCTTCATCAAAAGATATGGCTGATTTTTATGAAAAATGCGCAGAGTTAGTGTCAGATGGCAAATTCTTAAGTAATTGGTTTATGGGTGACATGACAAGAATTATGAAAGAAAGAGAAGATGAAGTTGCAGACTTGAAATTGACCCCTGAACATTTCAAAAAATTATATGAGTTAATCAATGATGGTAAAATTTCTACTAAAATAGCAAAAGACATCTTCGAAGAAGTATATGACGGGAAAGATCCACAAGAAATAGTTAAAGAAAAAGGGCTTGAGCAAATAGATGATGATGAAATGCTCGAAGAGATGGCTAAAGAAATATTAGATAATAACGAAAAGAATGTTGAAAAATATAAAAATGGAAAAACAAATTTACTGGGATTCTTTGTAGGACAAGTAATGAAAAAAACTAAAGGTAAAGCTAATCCAGCTAAAGTTAATAAAATTTTTGTAAAATTATTAGACGAATAAACCGGGTAAATCACCCGGTTTTAACTTATAAAATGAAAATGGAGTGATAAATATGAAAAAACCATTAATTGTAGTTTTTTTGATTTTGTCTCTTGTCATTAATGCTCAAATTATTATTAATATAAAAGATGATATAACAGAAGAATCTTCTTTAACATTAAGCCCTGCCATTCAATATGAATATCATAAACAAACAGATGATTTATATAAATTTCAATTAAATATTTTTGATAATGATTTTTTATATACAGAAAATAAGATATTTGGTCGAACTATAAAAATAAAAAAAGGATTTAGATACTTTGATTTTTTTATAAATATACCTCTAAATAACAATAAATTTGGAATAGGGTATGAAGAAAGAAAAAAAGATTCGATGTTTGGAGTTTTAAATACACTAAGATTCTCAAGAACAGAAGTTTTCACTGGTGGTTATAGCAAATTAAATTATAATTTATACGAGTTCTTTATCCCTACATATTTAAAAGGATCTGCTTTTGGGGTTAACAATGATACCAATAATTTTATGAAATTAAATATAAATCTACAGAGATGGTTCACAATTCCTTTTAGAATAGACGTTTCTGATGATTATAGTTTCTCTATAAAATTAGTAAATTTTGACAAATATAACAATGAAGGAATGGGTATTGGTATATCTTATGATGAACAATATTTCCCAATATTTTTTACAGATTTTTCTTTATATTTATTTGAACAAGATTTACTTGTAGGTCTAAAAGCTGAATTAAAAAATGATTTTGGATATGAAGTTTATGTTGTAAATAAAAATTTAAATATCCCACTAATCTTTATGATAGATGAGGATTCTGGAGGTATTTTCTTTGAGTTCTAAAAATATAGGGATTTATATACATATCCCATTTTGTTCTAATAAATGTTTTTATTGTGATTATGCTTCTGTGATAACAAAAAATAATTCTATGGTAGAAAATTATTTTAAATCTTTAAATAAAGAAATAGATTTGTACGATTTAAAAAATAAAAGTATAAAAACAATATATATTGGCGGAGGAACACCAAGTTATGTTGAATTTGAATATATAAAAAATATCATAGAAAAAATATCCCAAAAATTCGATATTTCAGGTCTAAAAGAATTCACAATAGAAATGAATCCAGAGAATGTTGAAGATAATCTTCTGAGAAAATATAAGGAATTGGGAATAAATAGAATATCTTTAGGAGCTCAAAGCACTAACAATAAAATTTTAAAAACAGTCAATAGAAATAATAACGAAGAAATATTAATAAAGGCAATCAATAAAGTTAGTAAGTTTTTTGAAAATTACAATTGTGATTTTATACTAGGACTTCCTGGAGAAAATAGATCGACGGTGGAAAATAATTTAGATTTTATAACAAAATATAAACCACCTCATGTCTCATATTACATATACGATAATAACCATGAATCTGTTTTGAATAGAATGATAAAACATAAAAAAATCATTATGCCCCAACACGAAAAAGTAGAAGAATATGCTGATTTAATATATGATTACTTTGAGAAAAATGGTTACAAACGTTACGAGATTTCGAGCTGGGCAATTTTTGACAAAGAGTCGCTTCATAATAAGATTTATTGGGAAAATTCGGAGTATATCGGGTTTGGTGTTTCAGCTGGTGGGTATTATAATAGTACTAGATATGTAAATACGAAAAATTTTTCATACTATATTGAAAAAATACAAAACTATGAAAAACCTTATGAATACATTAAAATAAACAATAAAAAGGAAAATTTGATTGAATCTTTTTTCATGGGTTTGAGATTAATGAAAGGAATCCCCTTATTAAAAATAAAAAATGATTATCCAGAATATTTGGAGAAAATTTTAATTTTTTTGAAAAATGATGATCTTTTTGAAATAGATGATAATATTAAACTAAGTAGAAAAGGTATAGATTATTCTTCAAGAGCTTTTGAAAAAATATTAGAAATGGGGGATGAACTACCATGAAAATGTCAGACAGAGTAGAGGATCATATACAAAATTTAAAAATAAAGAAAATAAACAAAGATAAAAATCAAACTTGGGAAGAATACTTTATGGAAGTTGCTTTTTTAGTTAGTCAAAGATCTTCTTGTACACATAGAAAAGTAGGTGCAGTAATAGTAAAAGATAAGAGAATTCTTGCCACAGGTTACAATCAACCACCAAGTGGATTCCCACATTGTGATGAAATAGGTTGTATCAGAGATGATCTAGGAATTTCAAGTGGAGAACATCAAGAAGTGTGTTATGGATTGCATGCTGAGCAAAATGCTTTAATGCAAGCAGCAAGATTTGGAATTAGAACAGAGGATTCTTCTATTTATGTGACTCATCAGCCATGTTCTGTTTGTGCTAGATTAGTTATAAATGCAGGAATCAATAAAGTTATATATAGAAATCCTTATCCAGATTCACTAACTAAATTATTTTTTAAAAAATCAGATATTGAAACTTTAATCATGGAATAACTTTCAATAAATTACGGAGGTGCAGTTAATGCCATCAGCAAAATATTTCAACTATCTAAGAAAAGATAGAATGTCGCATGTATGGTGCCCAGGCTGTGGAAATGGAATCATAATGAAATCTTTTATAGAAGCAGCTAACAAACTACAACTCGATAAAAATAAAGTCGCTGTTGTATCAGGAATAGGTTGTTCATCAAGGGTAACTGGTTATTTAGATTTCAACACAATGCATACATTACATGGAAGAGCTATTGCTTTTGCAACTGGAGTTAAATTAGCTAGACCAGATTTTGATGTTGTTGTAATGGGTGGAGATGGAGACATGCTTGCAATAGGTGGTAATCACTTCATTCATGCCTGTAGAAGAAATATGGACATTACAGTAATTCTTTTTAACAATTCAATATACGGAATGACAGGTGGTCAATATTCTCCAATGACTCCAACTGATTCTGTAGCTTCAACAGCTCCTTATGGGAATTTAGAGAATCAATTCAATCCTGTAGAGCTTGCAATAACTTCAGGTGCTACTTATGTTGCAAGATCAACTGTTTACCATTTCATGCAATCAGCGAAATATATAGAAAAAGCATTAAAACACAAAGGAATGTCTGTGGTTGAGATCGCTACTAATTGTCATACATATTTTGGTAGATATAATCAAATGCCAAAGCCTTTCCAAATGCAAGAATATTATAAGAACAATAGTGTAACATTGAGTAAAGCAAAAGATATGACAGAAGAAGAATTAAAAGATAAAATAGTTATTGGTGAATTCGTTAATAAAGAAACAAGAGATTATCTGTCTGAATATCAAAAACTTCAGAAAAAATATTCTGAAGGAGGAGATGCAGAATGAATTTGTCTATATCAAAACCAAGAGCAATTAGATTTTCAGGAGAAGCAGGACAAGGTAATATATTGATGGGAATGGTTTTAGCTCAAGCTTTAGTTAGAGAAGGTTTTTGGGTTGTTCAAACTCAACACTATGGTGCTCAAGTTAGAGGTGGCTTATCCTATTGTGATGTATTATACGATGAAGAACCAATAGACTATCCAAAAGCAGACACATTTAATATAATGTATATCATGCACAACTTAGGATTAGATCATATAGAATTTTTAAAGAAAAATGGAATTGTTTTCTATGACGACGAATTTGTAAATAAAATGCCTCAAACTGTAAATAGAATCACTAAAAAAATTGTAAAAATTTCAGCATCAAAAATAGCTTACAAAGAAGTAGGAAGTTTAAATGTGGCTAATATGGTTGGATTAGGTATTTTATCTAAAGTTACCAATATAGTGTCTTTGGATACATTAGTAGAAACAATGAAAGAAAACGTAAAGTCAAGTTTTCATGAAATAGACGAAAAAGCATTAAAACTAGGATATGAATCAATAGATAAAACATATAAAATTAAAACCGATAATAAAATAACTAAATTGGGAAGAGGATATGAATAATTGAAAAGGTTTTATAGTTCTTTCAAATATGCCCTAAAAGGAATTAAAGAAATATATTCATCTCAAAGAAACTTTAGGATACAAACTAATATAGGGCTATTTGTTATGATAATTGCATTTTTATTAGATTTACCAGGGACTGACATATTATGGTTGAGTTTTGCAACTATGATAGTTCTAATAATGGAAGGATTAAATACAACAATAGAAAAAATAATGGATTTTATAAACCCTGATTATAACCCTGTAGTGGGGATTATCAAAGATATATCGGCTGCGATGGTTCTAATAGCAGCCGTTTTTTCCGTAGTGATAGGAGTAGTAATATTTGGAAACGCAATTTTCGGTTTGACTTCTAGATATGGTATAATTATAGCGATTATTTTCCTGGTCTCGATAAAGCTACTTTCTAGGAAAAAGGGAGGGAAAGGTAGTGGAAAAGAAGATTAAAGTTTTAATAGTTGATGACTCAGCATTTATGAGAATGGTATTAAAAGATATTATAGACAAACAATCTAATATGAAAGTTATAGGATTGGCCAGGGATGGACTAGAAGCTGTAGAGAAAGCTTCTAATTTAAAGCCTGATGTAATAACACTTGATGTGGAAATGCCTAAATTAAATGGTTTAGAAGCTTTAAAGATAATTATGAAAAAAACACCTTCAAAAGTTCTTATGGTTAGTAGTTTGACATCAGAAGGGGCTTCTATTACTGTTGAGTCATTAGAACATGGTGCTGTAGATTTTATACAAAAACCAGCAGGAAGCACTTCTTGGACATTTAGGCAAGTACAAGATGATCTCATAAAAAAGATAAATGAAATTTCTACAATAGATGTAAATACATTGATTCCAAGAAAATCAGATAATAAGAAAGTTAGAAAACCTGTAAGGCTTGCGGGAGATAAAGTTCTTTTGATTGCTAGCTCTACTGGAGGACCTAGATCTTTGGATAAAGTAATACCAAAATTACCTGGTGAGTTAAATGTTCCAGTATTAGTTATTCAGCATATGCCAGCAGGATTTACAAAATCACTAGCTGACAGAATGAATAGAATATCAGAACTCACTGTAAAAGAAGCAGAAGAAGGAGATTTACTTGAAAAAAATCATGTATATGTAGCTCCTGGTAACTATCATATGGGACTTAAAAAAAATAGTTCAGGAAAAATAAAAATTTTCTTAGATTCTTCCGATAAGATCAATAATGTTAGACCTGCAGCTGATTTCACATTTGATCAGGCTGCTGAAATGTTTAATTCTGGCTGTGTCGGAGTCGTATTGACAGGAATGGGAAGAGATGGAGCAAAAGGTGCTTTTAAAATAAAGCATTATGGAGGGAAAATCATTGCTGAAGCTAAAGATACGTGTGTAGTATATGGTATGCCAAAAGCAGTTGTAGAAGATGGTTATGCTGATCATATACTTCCCAATCATAAAATAGCTGAAAAAATAATTGAAGTGTTGGAGGAAAAATAATGCGTTTTTTTCAAAGTAAAAAAATATTTATGATCCTTTTAATGGTTTTATTTACTATAAACTTATTAGGATTTGAATATGTTGTAAAACCAGGTGATAATTTATCTAAAATATCAGAGGAAACAGGAGTTTCTGTTCAATTAATAATTGAAAACAATCAATTTTTAACTGAGCAAAAATATCTTAAATTAAATCAAAAGATCAAAATTCCTGATGAGAATGTATTTACTTATATAGTTAAATCTGGAGATAATATATATGATATTGCAAGAACTTTTTTTATAAGACCAGAATCTATTATACAAGAAAATAATATAAAAAATTCTAATAACATATATATAGGTCAGAAATTAAAAATACCTTACAATAAAATGGGATCATGTTTTAATACTGATACAAGTATAGGTTGGCCTATAACTGGATACGTAACTTCTGAATATGGTTATAGAATACATCCTATTTATAATGTTAGAAAATTTCACCATGGTATTGATATTGCCGCTCCTACTGGCACACCAATATTTTCAGCTAGTAATGGTATAGTTTCTGAGGTAAAAGAAAACAGTGGATACGGCAAACACGTTATTGTAAAAGGGGCAAATGAAGAATATATATACGCTCATATGAGTGAATTTAATGTTGTTCCTGGCGTTGTTGTGAAAAAAGGAGATTTAATTGGAAAAATAGGGAATACAGGTTTATCAACTGGTCCACATTTGCATTTTCAAATAAATAATCTCTTAAACGCATCATTAAACCCAAGATTTTATCTAGGTGAGATGAGATATGCTTATATATATCAAAATGATACTACAGCTATGGGTGGAGAGTAAAATGTCAAAAAAAAGCTATGTTTTAATAATTTTTATCGTCTTTATTTTCATTATGTCTTTTTCTGAAGGTGTGTTTTTTCAATGGAGAAAACTTGATGATAATTATTATATAGAAAAAGATGGAGAATATTATTATGATCTTGAATTAATGACTCATAAAGCCAATAAATCATTAACAGTTCATAATAATACTTTATTTTATATTTCAAATGGAAAATGGAAAGTATTTATTTTTCCTAAAAACAATATGATGATAATAAACTCCGCAGAATCTTATTCTTTTTCTGAGGAAGATAAATTATTGAAAGAAGATAAATTGTATTTAAAAGACGAAATTATTTCTAAAGCCTTAAATTTGGAGCTCATAAAATCATCAGCTGGAACTTTTTTCAATGTACCATTGGCTAAAGTTGAGAGCATAGACACATACATAAAAAAAGAATCAGCAAGGACAATCATTGAATTTTCTAACGAAGTAACTCCAAAAATATATCCTTTGACAAATAATACAGGATATTTAGTAATTGTAGAAAATGCTGAAATTCCAGGTAATTTTATTGAAAAAAATTATGGAAATAAAATTGACTATATTACTGCATACCACCAAACATCAACTATAGTATGGGTGAAAATAAAAATTGATGTAAAACATTCAGTAAAAAAAACATTTGAACCATCCAGATTAATTCTTGACTTTGTTTTCGAAGAATCTGAATTCCCTGTAGTTGTTTTAGATCCTGGTCATGGTGGTTGGGAACCCGGTGCAGTAGGATTAGGTAGAACTTTAGAAAAGGATATGACTTTAAAAGTAGCCAAGAGAACTAAAGAATTATTATCCAATTATTCTATAGAAACCTATTTGACTAGAAGTAGTGATGAATATATAGATCTTTATGGAAGAGCAAAGTTTTCTAATGATAAAAATGCAGATTTATTTTTAAGCATACACTTAAATTCTTTTCCGACTTATCCATCTACAAGTGGTTCAGAAGTTTATTACTTTGATTTTTCACGTTCTACTTATGCAAGAATGATTGCATGGAAAGAAAATCTTGATTTCAATAAAGATAAAGAGTTGTTGGATAGTTGGACTAATATAAAAGAATCTTCTATAAAAGAAAGTTATTCGTTTGCAGAAGTTTTAGAAAAGCATATAGAAGAAGATGATTTCAAAAATAGAAGAATCGAGCCAGCTGAATTTGCAGTATTAAGATATACAAGAAGTCCAGCAGTTTTATTTGAATTAGATTTTTTAAGTAATAAAGAAGTAGAAAAAAGCTTCAATGATGGTGATTATGTTGAAAAATTTGCAGAAATAATGAAAGAAGCTATTATTGATTATTTTGATATAAAATAAAAAATAAGCCAAGATTTTTTAATCTTGGCTTATTTATAATATATATCAATATCAATATCTCCATAATTTCTGGATTCATCTAATTTTAAGGTTTTTAAATTGTTTATTTCATATATTTCATGTTTAGATCTTTCTAAAATAAAAAAACCACCATCTTTAAGTATTTCATGATTAGAATCTACAAATCTTACCAGCTCATCACAAAATCCCAAATTAAAAGGAGGATCAGCGAATATATAATTGAAACTTAGACTATTTTCAATTAATGAAGGAATGATAGTTCTGAAATCTCCTTTAATAGGATTTATTTTATCTTCAATTTTTAATTTTTTCGCATTTTTTTTAATTACAGATATTGATTTTCCATTTACATCTATTAAATGGGAGGTTTTTAAACCATTGCTTATAAATTCAAAACTTACCCCTCCGCTACCTGAAAAAATTTCAAGCATATTTGCTCCATTGAAATCAAAAATATTGGTCAAGGTTCTTCTCAATTGTCCTGGAGTATATCTAGTTTTACTACTTTTAACTGTGTCAAAAGTTAACCCTTTCATTGTTCCAGTCTCTATCCTTAAAGACATAATACCACCTCAAAAAGCTTTTATAAGATCTAAATTATCTTTATATCTTCTTTTAATCTCTTTTTTTAATAAATCAATATTTGCATTAGAGTTTAATAAATCTTCCACATCAATTTTAACTTTATCTATTATTTCGAGATCATTTATCAAGTCTAGAAATTTGAAATCTGGTAATCCATGTTGTAGAGTACCAAAAAATTTTCCGGGACCTCTCCATTTTAAATCTATGTTTGAAACTTCAAAACCATCTAAAGTATTAGAAAAATCAAGAAGCCTATCTTTAGTTTCTTGATTCAAATTACCATTTACGACTAAAAAACAATAAGCTTGTTTTTCTGAACGACCAACTCTTCCCCTTAATTGATGTAGCTGAGAAAGGCCAAATCTATCTGGATGCTCTATAACCATAACAGTTGCATCTGGAATATCAACTCCAACTTCAACAACAGTTGTTGAAACTAAAACACTGAATTCTTTATTTGCAAATTTATCCATTATTTCCGTTTTCTCTTCAGGTTTCATCTTTCCATGCAACAAACCTATTTTATAATCATTGAAAACGGACTTTAAACCTTCGTACATATCTGTAGCATTTTTTAAATCTATTTTTTCAGATTCTTCTACAAGAGGGTATATAAAGAATGCTTGATTATTTTTTGAAAGTTCTTTTTCTATGAATTTATATATTTTTTTGCTTTTACCGTCAGTGGTTAATACTGTTTTTATAGATTTTCTGCCTTTTGGCATTTCTCGAATAGTGCTAACATCTAAATCTCCATACAAAGTTAAAGCAAGTGTACGAGGTATAGGAGTAGCTGTCATGACTAAAATATCGGGTGAAAAGCCTTTGGAAATTAAATTTAATCTTTGGTTTACTCCAAATCTATGTTGTTCATCGATCACAACAAAACCAAGTTTTTTAAACTCTACATCCTCTTGAATGATAGCGTGAGTACCAATTATAATATCAATCTCTCCATTAGAAAGTTTTTCTTTAATAATTTCTTTTTCTTTTTGTTTGGTTTCTCCTAATAGTATTTCTACAGATATTCCAAGAGGTTCCATATGATTCTTGATTTTTTTAAATTGTTGTTTGGCCAAAACACTAGTTGGAACCATTATTGAAGATTGAAAACCTGCCTCATAATTATCAATAATAGACAACTCAGAAACAATAGTTTTACCTGATCCAACATCTCCTTGAAGAAGCCTATTCATTGGTTTATCATTTTTCATATCTCTTTTTATTTCTTCATAACATTTTTTTTGAGAATCAGTTAAAATGAATTCTAACTTACTTCTAAATTCATCAGATACATCACCTTTAAAATTCTTAGAATATCCTTTTACATTATCTTCAAAGTCTTTTTTTGAAGATAATACAGCGATTTCAAAAAGAAAAGCTTCATCGTATTTAAGTGAAAATTCAGATCTCTTTTGGTGATAAAAAGATTTTGGGAAATGTATTCCTTTCAATCTTTGTTTTAAATTCAATATATTATAATTTTTTTTAAAATTATCAGGTAGATATTCTATATAACCAATATCATGTTGTAGAATATTTTTATTTATATTTCTTAAATTTTGTTGAGATAATCCATAAGTCAAAGGATAAACAGGTAAAATCTCAGCTTCGATTTCATTTAAGTTATTGATTATTTGAAACTCAGGTGCTTTCATTTGTTTTTTTCCAAAATTATTTTCGACTTTACCATAAAATGCTACTTTTAATCCAGGTTTTAAATAAGACTTTATATAATTCTGGTTAAAAAATGTGACTTCCATAACTCCTGTATCATCTTCTACAGCATAACTGTAGATAGTAAGACCTTTATTAATTTTATTTTCTTGAAAATTTACAATTTCACCCAAAACAAAGTATTTATACCCATCATTTAATGATATAATTTTTGTTAGTTTTCTTCTATCTTCATAATCTCTTGGGCAGTAATACAAAGCATCATAAATATTAAAAATATTTAGTTTATTTAAATAATTAGCTCTTTTACTACCAACTGTTTTTACATATTTTATGTCAGTGAACAGTGAATAATTGGAGTCATAAAGATCGAATTCATCTATTAAATAATTTTCTTTAAGTTTTGATAAAGCTGATTTAAAAGAATTTAATCTTTTTATTCTTCTTTCATTGTCTAAAACTCCAAGAGGCTTTAAAAAAGCAAGTAATTTTTTAATATCTTCTTCCATATTATTTTTCTTTATAAGATTAAGATTGTTCTTACTTAACGAAAGAAAACTGGGATAAATGTCATCCCAGTTTTTAATATTTTTTTCTTTTTGTTTAATTATATTTTCAATTTCTTTTATATAAGTTTCTAAATCAAGATTCATTTTATCTCTTCTTTTTCTCCATAAACAGATAAACCAATAACTTCTGGTCCACTATGGCATATTATTGTTGGAGGTAATTGATCTTCAATAATTTCGTAATTTTTTATACCAAGACTTTCGAAATGTTTCATAAAAATATCAAACATAGCTTCCATTTGTTCTTTATTATGATTCAAGCCATATGTTTTATAGATTTTAACATTGTTGGGTTTATCTTTTAAAAAGTTTACAGCATTTTTAGCCATCGTAGAATAAACTTTTTTCATACCTCTAATTTTAGAAATAGGATATATTTGACCTTCATCTACCCCCAGTATGGGTTTGATGTTAAGTAATGTACCTGCTAAACCTTCTGCTTTACCGACTCTTCCATTTTTAACCAAGTATTTTAATGTTGGAACACTAAATTGAATGAAAGTAGAGTCTTTTATTTCTTGGAGAACATTTTCTATTTCATTAACGGTTTTTCCAGATTCTAATAATTCTAATATCTTTTTTAAAATCATATAAGATCCTATAGAAATATTTTCAGTATCTATTATAGAAATATTTTCTTTTCCCATAGAATTTTTTACCATTTGACAAGAGTTGATAAGTCCAGACATTTTTGATGAAAAGTGAATATCAATTATTTCTTCATAGCCTTCTTCAAAAATTTCTTCATATTGCTTTTGAATTTCTCCAATTGAAGGTTGTGATGTATAAAAATCATTTATATTTTCTATTTTATTATAAAATTCATCTTTAGAAATTTCTATATGATCAGTATAGTTTTTTCCATCTAGTACTACCATCATTCCCATAACATCCAAATCATATTCTTTAATCAAGTCTGAAGTAAGAGAACAACCGGTATCTGCGATTATTTTCGTTTTATTCACTCGATTCATACCCCCTTTATTATTTTGTTTTTTCTATTTTTATTATATTGTTTAATTTGTTTATTTTGAAACCATTCAATTCTATTATACCACTAAGTTCATCAGACTCAATATAAGGTAATATTTTAGAAATACTGTTATATTCAACATAAAACCTTAAAAGATTTGATTCTTCTTGCCAAATCATTATGTTTTTATAAACAGTAAAAGTAATTAAAAACAAAGATATTACTAAGACCATTAAGAATATTATTATCTTATACATGTTTATCTTCTTTGAAAATATCTATAACTATCTAAGAAACTTTTTATTCTTTTTTCATATCTTATATAAACGTTAGATTTATTATCTAATTCATTATAATATTCATATACATCTTCATATGAAGTCACAATATGTTTTACTAATTCATTTTTTATTTGATTGTTTTCTAGATTAAAATATAATTCTTGTAATGTTGATAAAGATTCATTTGGTATACCTCTATTCAAGTTAGCCATATGGTAGTTAGCCCAACCATCTTTTTCAATATAATAAAAAATATTATTCATTATTTTTTGATTATCAAAATATTTTAATAAATTGATATTCATAGCAATAATCTCTGCATATGTATTTTCCCATTCAGGGAATCTATTCCATCCTCCGGGGAGTATCTTTACAGTTTCTCTATTCCAGTGGTCAAATGAAGTATAATATTTATTTATTAAATCTTTTATTTCAGTATTCTTATTTGGTAAATCTTCTTTGAGACTTTCAAGCTGAATTACAAGATTATAATATAATTTAGCTATTAGTTTATAAGAATTTTTTTCTGTAAAATAGATAAAAGAAGTTTTCAAATATGATATTTCATCTAAAATACCTTGAATAAGCATTATTCTTGATTTAGTTGAATTGCTTTCGATATTTGCATCATAAATTGAACTTAAATTTTCTTTTAAAATATTATCTTCAAAAGGCATTAAATC
>CAZRTN010000010.1:19834-21764 GCA_964603015.1 uncultured Thermotogaceae bacterium
TTTTTATATTGATTGTATTGATTTTCTAAATTACTAATTATGTTTGGGAACTGATTTTTTAATGCGTTATCTATTTCATTTAACTTTGAATACTGATATTGTGCTTTTTTAAAATATGCTTCTGACATAGTACTCTGCAATTTTAAGAAAGTTGTTATTACACCAACAACTATTAAAGGTATTAAGATATAATTTAAGTTAAATTTAATTTTGAAATTTCTAGTATTAGAATTGAATTGATCTGAAACTGCTACAGAAATTATAAATAATGCAATTAATAGATTTGGATGCATATGTAATGCGAATTCTGTTCCCGCATGAGCAGCAGTTACAGTAACACTCCAACCTAATAAAACAAAAAGCATCAGTTTTTCAATTGGTAAATTAGATCTTAGAGTTTTAAAGAAATAAAAAATCAAATAAATTACCAAAAGAGTAATGCTTATAAAACCTATTATACCCATTTCTCCTAGAACTTGTAAATAATCATTATGTGCTCTTTTGAAATTATTCCAAGCGTATAAATATCTTTGTGGTTCTGAATGTTGTAATTCAGACATATATTCTATTGCATATAAAGGATAGGTACCAATTCCAGAACCAATAAATTTATGATTTGGATGTTCTGGGTCAGCAAATTGTTTTATTGCTGCATTCCAGGATAAAGATCTTTCATCCCAAGAAGAAATAGAATTCATAGCTGCAAATCTATCAGTTGCTACAACCTCTCCACCTTTGTTAAATGGAGTGTCAAAATTAAACATCATAAATAAAAATAAGAAAGCAAAAACTATTAATAGTATCCAAGTGATAAATTGTTTTGATTTAAAATACTTCAGTTCACTCTTATCTTTTTTAGCTATTAAAAATGCCACTAAAGCAAAAACCATACCAACTACTGTCCCTAAATATACAGAACGAGTTTGAGCAAAAAGAACAACCCAAATACTCATAAATAAAGTTATATAAGAAAAAATTTTAATGTAAAGAGAATTTTTTGGTTTTATAATGAAATATATAGAAATAGGGATTATTTGTGCTAGATAATCTGATACAAAATTTGGGTTTCCAATGGTAGTTCTCAATGTAATTCTTGCTGAAGGATCGCCTATGTTACCAAAGAATAAATCAAATCCTAAAAATTTATTCAACAATCCATCAAAAGCTATAATAGTTCCAGTTATTAAAAAGATTAAAAATCCATTTTCTATAAAACTAAAATCTTTTCCAAATCTATTGCTTACCAATATTGAGAAAAATATTAGAATAACTGTATACAAGGCTACTTCTAAAGAAAATCGCATATAATAAGGATTTTCAATATGTACAGAAATTAGCGATAAAAACACACTCACTCCAAAAAGAGAAAAAATAATATGAGGTAATTTCAGAGATAAGTTCTTTAAATAGTCTTTTTTAAATAGATAAAAAAACATCAATCCTGTAATTAAAAAAGAAAAAACAAAATGTTTTTGTGTAGAATACTCATAAACCCAGTTTGGTATCATTACAAATGGCAATAATAAAAATACTAAAAATAAATATAATATATCACCAGGAAATTTTTTTGCTTTCAAAACAATCCCTCCTAAAGTCAATTAACACCTTTATATATTATCATATTTTGTTCAAAAAAACAATAAAAAAAAGGCCTAAAAAGGCCTTTAATTAAGTGAATAAAATTAATTCACTAAAAATTTTCCGGGGACAGAAACACTTAAGGAGGGAGGGTAACCTTCCACGTGTTCTGCAATAAAATTATATAACATACACAATAAGATCCAAAACCCGGTAAGGTTTGTTTGTGATTGATTTAAACTGAAAATCAATACTTATATCCATTTAATGAAAAAAATTTCATATTTCTTGAAAAAATGAAAAAGATATCATTTTTTGATTATTTTCCAGAAGATATCTTTTAAATGTAAAT
>CAZRTN010000010.1:21864-24364 GCA_964603015.1 uncultured Thermotogaceae bacterium
AAATTTTTTAATAGCATATTCTAGAGAATCTTTATAAAAAGATTTATTTTGAGAATCTTTAATTAGTTTATTATTGGCATATGAAGTTAAAATAATTTCAGGTTTTTCAGAAATTAAATCAAAATCTATACTATTTTTATATACATATCCTTTTTTCTTTATATCTTCTTCTGATAAAAAAGCCCTTCCACCACCAATAAAAAGATCAAATTGACTTTCTAAAAGTTGATTAGAAATAGTTGAATATTCTTGTCTGCTATTTGTTTTTGCATAAACACCAGCTGGAGAAGCATCTACAATAGAATTTGAAGTGATCACAGAAATGTTATAATTAATATCTTTGAAATGGTATGAAATGGGATTTAGTTTGTTCCCATTTTTATCAATATTTATTTTACTATTATGTGTTTTTTCAAGACTCATAATAGCTGTAATAGCTGCTGCAGAATCTGTAACACCACTTAATGATTTTGTATCCAATAAAGAAAAGTTATCTAATTCCAAATAATTTAATTCATTTCCATATTGGTTTATAGAATACTCATTTGCCAATTTCAAGTGATTTAGACCCATTCCGTCTCCTAAAAAAAAGAAAATATATTTTGCTGAAAAAATATTGATAGAAAATAGTATTATAATTATAATTAAATATTTTTTCATATTTTATCATCTCCGTTATTAGATTTCTATCGAATCTCCTGGATTCATAATTTCACATTTTACTTTTAAAGATTCTACTTTATTTTTAAAAGATATTGCATCTGCATTAATTATTTCCCAAGTGTTATAATGCATTGGGATAACTCTTTTTGGCTTAATCATCTTAACAGCTAAAACAGCATCTTCAACATCCATAACAAAGTTTCCCCCAATTGGTATCATTGCAATATCAATATTTTCTCTTTCTAATAGTTCCATATCTTTTGTCAATCCAGTATCTCCTGCGTGATAAATTTTCTTTCCATCTATATAAATAAGGAATCCTCCGGGATTACCTCCGTCTATAATGGTATTATTATCTATTATTCCAGATCCGTGTATTGCATTAGTCATTTTTAACTTACCAAAATCAAAAGTAGTTCTCCCACCAACATGCATAGGATGACCTTTTTCCAATCCTTTCATGATTAAATAATTAATTATTTCAAAATTACTTATAACTGTAGCACCATATTTTTTTGAAATATTCAAGGTATCTCCCAGATGATCACCGTGACCGTGGGTTACTAATATGTAATCTAAGTTTTTTAATTCATCTTCTTCATATTTAGCAATAGGATTAGATTCAAGAAAAGGATCAACAATAAAATTATAATCTGATTCAATTTTAAAACATGAATGTCCAAAAAATTTGATTTTCATAATTTATTCCCCCTTATAAGATTTTATTAAATTAAAAAATTTTTTATCGTTTAGTTTTTTAAAGTTGTTAAATATAAAATTTTCAAATTCAAATATTTTTTTAATGTTATAGTCAAACTCTTTTATAAATGATAATACATCTACCCCGTAAGGATATGTATAATAATTAATTTGTTTTAACTCTATTTCGTTTTCGTATTTAAGACGATTTGTTAGTCTTAAATAAAGCAAAGAATTAGCTTCTGATAAAATTTCTGGCCATATATCATCTCTTTCATGGTCTGTCGATGAATCTATTATTGAGTGAGTTATTTCATGTACTAAATCTTTTTTGTTATTTATAAAGAAGACATTAGGTTTTACATGAAAAGAACGGAAAAGCTCAGAAAATAAAAAATATTTATTTTTTAAATTTTTATTATTAAAGTTATTTTCCAAAAATTCTACAGAATTAGTTATTGGATGCTTCAACCATTTTTTAGAAAAATATAAGCTATCATTTTCATATAAGCTTTCTTGATTTTTTAAAAAGAAATAAGCTTGTTCTTTATTGAATTGATCTTGAATTTTATTTTCGGAAAAAGTAAATCTAAAAGAAAAATTAGAATAATTTAAAATTAAATACTCTGAATAATTTACTTTATCATAAAATAAGAATCTTTTTTCAACAAAATTACTATCAGACTCTGTTTTATAAAATAATACATTGATTCCAGTGGAAAATATTTTCAAATTATTATCATCTTCTACAACTATATTTATTGGTAAAAAAATAAATAATAAAACTATAAAATTTATTAAAATAACTATCTTTTTATTCATTATTTCTCCTTTTCAAATAAATCATCATAAATAGACCAACAACAAACAATATTACACTAATTAAAACATTAGTTTTTAGTCCAAAAAAATAAAGACTATCAGTTCTTAAAATCTCAACAAATCCTCTTAAAAGAGAATATAACATGAGATATAAAGCTGTTACCTCACCTTTAATTTTTCTTTTGTAATTAATATAATATAGTAAAAACAAGAATATTATAGAATTACCAATTGATTCATATAAAAAAGTTGGATGAAAAAATTCGTAATTTTCGTATCCTGGCATTCTGTGTTGAAACGCGACAAACATTTTCCA
>CAZRTN010000011.1:0-7064 GCA_964603015.1 uncultured Thermotogaceae bacterium
ACTTCATCTTTGAAAATCTCTCTCAAAGGTTCAAATATTTTTAAGTTCATTTTTTCCGGTAATCCACCAACATTATGATGACTTTTAATTACAGAAGTATTGAGTCCTGAAGCAGCGCTTTCTATCACATCTGAATATATGGTTCCTTGAATTAAATATTCTATATCTTCATTTTCTTTTGCTACTTCTTCAAAAACTCTTATAAATTCTTCTCCTATAATTTTCCTTTTTTCTTCAGGATCAGTTATACCTTTTAATTTATTTAAAAATCTTTCTTTTGCATTTACTGTTTTAAGATCTAGACCTATCATTTCTTTAAAAATTCTTTTTACTTCTTCGGGTTCATTTTTCCTCAACAAACCATGATCAACAAAAACAGCTTTGAGGTTAGTCCCAATTGCTTTATGTACTAAGACTGCAGCAACTGATGAATCAACACCACCTGAAAGACCTATAATCGCTTTTTTGTTTCCAATTTTGTCTTTTATTTCTTTTATCTTATCTTCTGCAAAATTTGATAAGGACCAATCACCCTTCATTTTACATATATCTAAAACAAAGTTTTCAATTATTTCATTTCCATATTCTGAATGTCTTACCTCAGGATGAAATTGTATCCCCCAAATATTTTTAGATTTCAATCTAAATCCAGCAATTATTCCATTCTTTGTTTTCGCTAAAGCTTCAAAATCATCTCTTAAACTTATTACATTGTCTCCATGGCTCATCCAAGTTGTTATTTTATCTGGTATTTCATTAAAAAGAAAATCTTTTTTTTCTATATTAATTTCTGTTCTTCCGTATTCACCATTAGTCTCTCTTTTTACTTCACATCCTAAATTATGAGCTATTAACTGCATACCATAACAAACACCTAAAATAGGAACATTATAATCTAGTATTTCTTTATTTAATTTTGGTGCTTTTTCAGAATAGACACTTTCTGGTCCTCCTGACAAAATAATACCTTTTACATTTGTTAATTCGAAATTTTTATTTGGAGGTATCACTTCGGAATAAACACCATATTCTCTAACTCTTCTCGCAAGTAGTTGTGTGTATTGACTTCCATAGTCAATTATTATTATTCTCTCCATCTTATACCTCCGTTTAATTATTTTATTATTACTTTATTATCATAATCCATATTTTCTAGGTATTGTTGTGATTTGTTAGAATAAAAACTACAATAAATATTTGATGCCATAACATCTTTTTCGAATATATAATCCATGACTTCAGAGTTAACATTAAATTTTTCTTGAGCTATTTGATCTTCGTCAATTCTATTTTTTATCTTATTATACTTTGATAATGTTGTTAAAATTGGTATTTCAACTTGTTTTTTTATTTCTGATAAAAACTCTTTCCCTTTTGAATTAAAACCCAACACTCTAACGTACTGAGGTCCATATTTATTAACAAGTTTTATGTCTTCTTTTTTTATTTCAAAAATTATATTTATTATAGTTCTTTTTATCCTTGTTCTGGTAAATCTTTTTGTTTTCACATTATCTATTAATTCATATATGTTTTTTGAGTTCTTAGAAGCATCTAAAAATCTTTTTGATAGTCCTTCTATGACTCCATGATATTGTTCTAATTCTTCTCTTGTCTTTGAATACAAATTATAAAAAACAATTTGTTCTAAATCTTTTATGTTTATAGGTCCTCTATAAGATGTTATTTCAGTTTTTAAATTTGTTAGTGTTTTTTTTGGAACAAAATCATTAAGATTATCTAAACCATTTTTAAAAATCTCTTCTCTAATAGCAGTTGCAGAAGATATTTCTGATTCAAGAGTTTTTTTATTGTAATCTGAACCTATTCTTTTTATTGAGTTAGGATTTATAGAGGATTTATATTTTTTAAGATGTAAAAGATATTCAATTCCCAATATGTCATTAGAATTTTCTATAATTTTTCTCGCTTCAGGTTTTTTTAAAACATCTAATAATGCATTTTTTCTTGCATTTGGAAAAGATATACCTTTTTTTAAATATCCTTTTATTTTACTGTTGTAATAAGAAGGTTTGTTATATAGTATTTCAGCTATTTTATCTAATGTTTCCAAATCATTTGATTCACTACCAAAAACTAAGTTTTTAATTTTTTTAATTCTATGCAAAATCCCAATAGAACCATTAGCAAATCCACCTGCGTCTTGAATGCTATAAATAAAGGGAAGTTCTAAAACTAAATCAACTCCATTTTCTAAAGCCATATCAGCTCTTGAAAATTTATTGATTAATGATGGTTCTCCTCTTTGAACAAAATTGCCACTCATAACTGCTATTGTATGAGATGCTTTTGTTTTTTCTATTGATTTTTTCAGATGATATATATGACCTTTATGTAATGGGTTATATTCTACTATTATCCCTAATGCATTCATTTTTAATCTCCTTAATGAAAATGAAAATAGATATAATCTCCTTCATTTACAATATAATCTTTCCCTTCAATTGATAGTAAACCTTTATTTTTAGCTGTTTTCAAATCCCCATTTTCTTTTAACAAATTCACATTTATCACTTCAGCTTTTATGAATCCTTTTTGTATATCAGTATGAATTTTACCAGCTGCTTCGAAAGCTGTTGTACCTTTTTCAACATTCCAAGATTTCGCTTCATTTTTAGTTCCTGTTATAAAAGTAATTAGATTTAAGAGATCTTTAGAGTCTTTTATAAATATTTCTAAACTATCTGCTTTTATACCTAACTCTTCTACAAACATTTGTTTTTCTTCATCTTCCATTAGTGATAAATCCATTTCAATTTTTGAATTTATTTCAAATAATTTTCCATTCACTTTTTTAGTATAACTTTTAAGTTCCTCAACATATTTACTATTTTCATCTTCATTTTCATCTACATTAGCTACATAAATTACTGGTTTTTCTGTTAATAAAAATAAAGAATCTATAATTTCTTGATCTTTTTCTTTTCTTTCAATTCTAAAATTTCTAGCAGGATTTCCCTCTTCTAAAAAATTGATCAATGATTCTAATAATTCTATTTCATATTTAGCTTCTTTATCTCCTGCTCTAGCTAATTTGAATTTTTTATCATACCTATTTTTTATTGTCTCTAAATCTTTATCTATAAGTTCCATATCAATTATTTCAGCGTCTATTGCTGGATCTATTTCTCCACTTGAATGACTTATATTCGAATCAGAAAAACATCTTACAACATGAGCAATGGCGTCTACTTTACTTATATTATCTAAAAATTTATTACCTAATCCTTCACCTTTACTAGCGCCCTTAACAAGTCCAGCTATATCTACAAATTCAATAGAGGGTTTGACTTTTTTATCTGAGTTTTGTAGATTTGCAATAAATTCAAGTCTTTCATCTTCATACTCTACAATAGCAATATTTGGGTCAACTGTACAAAAAGGGTAATTTTCTGCTGGAACTTGTTTTTCTGATAAAGCATTAAATAATGTTGACTTCCCAACATTTGGTAAACCTACAAATCCTATTTTTAACATATTTAAATTCTCCCTTTCTTTTTTTATTCATTCTAATCTATATTATAACAAAAGATGTTACATTTTTTAATCTCAAAGTTGTTTTAAGCTCATTATATATGTTTTTTTGTAAAAAATATTAAACATATATATGATAATATATTGATAAGTAATATTTTTCATACAATCATTTTACGGAGGTTAGTTCATGGTCATTAATTTGAATAAAAAAATTAAATCAAGAGTTTTAAATGGACATCCATGGATTTATAAAAATGAAATTAATAATTTAAACGATTCAATAATTAAAGGTGAAATAGTAGATGTTTTTTATCAAAACAATTTTTTAGGAAGAGGATATATTAATTTAGATTCACTAATTACAATAAGGCTTTTGACCAGAAAAAATAAAAAAATTGACCAAGATTTTTTTGATGAAAAAATAAAAAAAGCTATAGATTTTAGAAAAAAATTTATAAATGAAAAATCTTATAGATTGTTTTTCGCTGAATCTGACGGTATACCTGGCCTTATAATTGATAAATTTGAAGATTATTTAGTTATGCAGATAAATACTTACGGTGTTTATGAATACAAAGATATGATATTGAAATCTTTAATAAAATTTTTAGAACCAAAAGGTATATTTGAAAAAGATGATGAACGAAGTGCTAAAATAGAAGGGTTTCTACCAATAGAAGGCTGGGTTTATAAAAAAGGTCCAGAATTGATACCTTTTGAGATGAATGGTATTAATTTTTTTGCAGATATGAAAGGACAAAAAACTGGATTTTTTTTAGATCAAAGGTTAAATGCAAAGAAAGTTATGGAATTGAGTCATGATTTAGATGTTTTAGATGCTTTTTCTTATACAGGTAATTTTGGGCTTCATGCACTAAAAGGAGGAGCAAACAAAGTCACATTTATAGACTATTCTGAAAGGGCTTTAAATGTTTTAGAAGAAACTCTCAAATCTAATTCAATAAATCCTTCTAAGTATGAAATCATAAATGGAAATTCTTTCGATGTTTTGAAAATATTTGATGAAACTAACAAATATTTTGATATGACATTAATTGATCCACCCTCATTAGCTAAATCAAGAAAATCAAAAAGAAATGCTTTTAGAGGATACAAAGAATTAAACCTAAGAGCAATGAAAATTACAAAAAATGGTGGGTTTTTAACTACTTCTTCTTGTACCCAAATTATTTTTGAAGAAGAATTTTCTAGAATTATTTTTGAAGCAATGGAAGATACAAATAAATCATTAAAACTAATTCATAAAGGTTACCAATCGCCTGATCATCCAGTGCAAAAAAATATTTTTGAAACTGAATACTTAAAAAATTATATATTTATGGTTGATGACAAAATCAACTATTAAAGTGGAGGTGTATGTATATGTTCTTTTTTCATCCGTCAATCTTAATATTAATCCCAGCTATCTTATTATCAATCTGGGCTCAAATGAAAGTAAAAAATACTTTCGATAAATATTCAAGGGTTAAATCATCGTTAAATGAAAAAGGTCATGGTTTTGCAAGAAGATTATTAGATTCTTTAGGTCTTTTTGATGTCAAAGTTGAACAAGTTAGTGGTCATTTATCTGATCATTATGATCCTACTAACAAAGTTTTGAGATTATCTAATTCAACTTATAATTCACAATCGGTCGCAGCATTGGGCATTGTAGCTCATGAAGTTGGTCACGCGATTCAACATCAAAAAAGTTACAAGCCTTTGGTGTTAAGAAATATGTCAGTTCCATTTGCTTCTTTTGGAAGTAATTTATCCTGGATAATTTTGATAGTCGGATTTTTATTTTCAATTCCACAATTATTATGGGGTGGAATAATTTTGTTTAGTTTCGTTGTAGCTTTTACTCTTATAACATTACCTGTTGAATTTAATGCTAGTTCAAGAGCATTAAAGACATTACCTTTAGTAGGTATGCCTTCAGGTGAAGTTGAAACAGTAAAAAAAGTATTAAACGCTGCAGCAATGACTTATGTAGCATCTGCTTTAATGGCAGTATCTCAGCTAATAAGAATGGTATTATTAGCTCAAAGTAGGGATTAATTTGATAAGAAAATCATTGTACACTGTATTGAAAAATTTTTATAAAAGAAATATTTTAGATCAAGAGAAAATATCTTATGCATTAGATAATTATAATTCAGAAGATAGAGGATTTTTTACAAAAGTACTAAATTATACAATTAGAAATCATGTGAAGATTGATTTTATTTTAAAAAAATTAATTAAAAATTATAAATCTATACCCCCAGCCTCAAAAACTTTTTTAAGGCTGGGAATTTCACAGTTGTTATTAGGAATTGATGAATATGCTTCAGTAAATGAGACTGTAAAACTTATTAAAAATAAAAAGCAGAAAAATTTTGTGAATGCAGTTTTAAGAAACTTCATTAGAAATAAAGAAGAAATTTTAAGAAAATTACCAAAGAATGTAGAATATAGCTATCCAAAATGGATCTTTGATAAAATTAAATTTTTAAAGCACAGAGATGAAATACTTAAAAAACATTCCAATGAACCTAATATAACTATAAGAATTAATACACTTAAAACAAATAAGAATGATCTTAAAAAACAATTTGAAGAACTTGGAATTAAAGTCAAAAAATCAAATCACTTCGACAACAGTCTTATAATAGAAAATAACAAAGATGTTTTATTATCTAATCATCTATATGAGGAAGGTTATTATTATGTTCAAAACGAGTCTTCTCAATTAGTTAGTTATATTTTAAATCCAAAAGATGAAGATAATATACTAGATGCCTGTTCAGCACCTGGAGGTAAAACAACTCATCTAGCTGAATTAATGAATAATACGGGTAATATATTAGCTCTTGAAAACGATATAATTAGATTAGAAAAAGTCAATAACAACGCAAAAAGACTTAATATTGATATAATTAATACCAATTTGACTGATTCATCGAATGTAGCATTAGAAGACAAATTTGATAAAATTTTAATTGACGCTCCTTGTACTTCTGCAGGTATTTCTTCAATTCACCCTGAAGTGTTGTTGAGATTAGATGAAGAAAATATAGAACTTTATTCAAAATTACAAAGAGGAATATTATCGAATTTAATAAATCAGGCTAAAAAAGGAACTGAATTTGTTTATTCAACATGTACTGTTTTTAAAGAAGAAAATACCTACAATATGAAACACATTAAAGAAAACAATCAAATAGAGTTTATTGATATTAAGAAAGATTTAAAAAAATACAATATAAAAAGTCAGTTTGACAAATTTGGTCATTACATAATTCCAGATGAAACATTAATACCTTTTTATATAGCAAAATTTGTAAAAAAATAATGGAGGAAATAAAATTGAATAAAAAAGATATTTTGAATTTTTCGTATGAAGATTTAAAAAATGATTTACAAGAGAATTTAGGATTTAAAAAATTTAGGACTGATCAAATTCTTGATTGGGTATATAATAAACATGTTTTTCATTTTGAAGAGATGACTAATATTTCTAAAGAAGCCAGAGAAAAATTATCTGAAAATTATAAGATTTCTAACCCAGAAATAGTAGATAT
>CAZRTN010000011.1:7164-11740 GCA_964603015.1 uncultured Thermotogaceae bacterium
ATAGAAGAATTAATAATATTGTATATATGGGTATGGGTGAACCATTGTTAAATTATGATAATGTAGTAAATAGTATTTTAAATTTAAATGATAAAAAGATGAGAAATCTTGGTGCTCGACATATCACAGTTTCTACTTCTGGAATCACAGATAAAATTGAAGAATTGGGAAACTTAGATATTGAAATTAGATTATCAGTTTCATTGCATGCATCTAATAATGTAAAAAGAGATAAATTAATGCCCATAAATACTAAACACCCAATAGAAGAATTAATGCAATCTTGTAGAATATACCAAGAAAAAACAAATAAAAGAGTTACTTTTGAATATATAGCAATTAAAGGTTTTAATGATTCAAAAGAAGATGCTTTTAAATTAGCTGAACTAATTGGCGGATTGAAATCTATGGTAAACATTATTCCTGTTAACCCTAATCCAGCTGGATATGAACCACCAAAAAGAGAATATTTAAAACAATTTGCTAATATTTTAAAAGATAAAGGTATCGATACAGTTATAAGAGCAGAAAAAGGAACAGATATAGACGCTGCTTGTGGACAGTTAAAAGGGAAACACGTTAGATAATAGGGGGATAATATGAAATTTATCAGTAAATTCTTTAAATCATTAGGTTTTTTTATATTTGGAATTATTTCTGCTGGACTTTTATTCTATTTTTTTATGCTTACATACACTAACAGTTCAAAAATTGTTGAGGTACCTTATCTCATAAACAACGATATAGAAACAGCAAATGCAGCATTAGAAGAAAAAGGTTTAATTCCTGATTTCATTGGTAATGGAGATACAGTCATATATACTGAACCAGATGCTGGCGTAAAAGTAAAAAAAGGTCATCATGTTATTGTCCAGATGAGAAACCTCGAAAAGCAAAAGTCCCCTAACTTAATTGGATTACCTTTTGAAGTTGCTGAACAATTTCTAATTGAATACGGATTAAAATATGAAATGAATAAAATCAGAACATATGATGTTGATAAAAATGGTATTGTTATAAGCATAACCCCAACTCCTGGAAAAGAATTGAGTTCTAATAAAATAGTCTTAAATGTTGGATTATATGAGGGAGGAAATTAATGTCTTGGAAAAAAGGAATAGTTACCAGATTTCATTCAAATATGGTTACTGTTAATGATTTAGAAAGTGGAGAATACATCGAATGTATGCTTCGAGGCAAGTTCAAAAAATTAAAAATACGCCCTATAGTTGGAGATTATATAGAATATAGTATAAAAGATAACGAAAATATAGGTAAGATAGAGAATATATTAGAAAGAAAGAATATTCTTTACAGACCTTCTATTGCTAATTTAGATCAAGTTTTGTTGGTTACTACTCTAAAAAATCCTGAAGTTGATTTTCTCATTGTAGACAAATTTATAGTACAAGCTGAAAAGGAAGATTTAGATATTATAATAATCCTTAACAAAGTTGATCTTTTAAATGAATCAGATCAAGAACTAAAAGACAAATTCATGAATATATACTCTAATCTATATACTGTCATTCAAACATCTACAAAGAACAATATGAATGTAGATTTAATCAGAGAAAAAATGAAAGACAAAGTTAGTACATTAGCTGGTATGTCTGGTGTTGGAAAATCATCTATCTTAAATATGATTTCACCAGGTTTAGAATTAAAAGTTGGAGAAATATCCGATAGATTAAAAAGAGGGAAACATACCACTACTCATAGTGAACTTCTTCATTTTGATTTTGGTGGATACGTTGCTGATACTCCAGGATTTGCTAACATCGAAACATACAATATAGAAAAAGAAAATCTTAAAGATTATTTTTATGAATTCTACCAATATTCAAGATATTGTCAATTTGTGGATTGTCAACATGTCAACGAACCTGAATGTGGAGTAAAACACGCAGTTGAAAAAGGTGACATATCAGATATTAGATACCAAAATTATTTATCTATTTATAGTGAAATTGAAAAGAAGGTGAAAAAATGGTAAAAATATACCCTTCCTTATTATCTGCTGACTTTTATAACCTTGAAAGAGATATTCAAAAAGTTAAGGATATAGCAGATGGATTGCATATGGATGTTATGGATGGAAACTTTGTTCCAAATATAAGTTTTGGAAACCCAATAATAAAAGCAGTAAAAGAAAATACTAACATTTATTTGGATACACATCTTATGATTGATAATCCAGAAAAATATATTGATTCTTTTTCTAAATATTCTGATTCATTAACAATACATTATGAAGCTACAAATCATTTAGACAGAACTATAAATGCTATAAAAGAAAAAGGTATAAAAGCAGGAGTGTCTATAAATCCTCATACGAGTGTTTATCTTTTAGAAAACATATTAAATATTGTAGACAGTGTTCTAATAATGAGTGTAAATCCTGGTTTCGGAGGACAATCTTTCATAGAATATTCTTATGATAAAATAAAATCATTAAAAGAAATGATTGATATGAAAAATTTAAATGTTAATATTCAAGTAGATGGTGGAGTTAATAAAGATAAAATAAAACCATTATATGATGCTGGAGCTACTGAATTTATTTCAGGATCAGCTATTTTTAAATCAAATAATCCAGGAAAAGAAATAAAATTAATGAAGGAACAGGTTAAATGAAAAATATCTATTTTGCTACATCAAATAATCACAAATTAATTGAAATTCAAAATATATTTAAAGAACATTTTAAAATTCATTCTATTTTTGAAGAGATTGATAATTTTGATCCAGAAGAATGTGCAAATTCATTTATAGAAAATTCTACTATTAAAGCAGTAACAGCAGGAAATATTATAAAAAAACCTGTTTTTGCAGATGATTCAGGTTTGTGCATAGAAGAATTAAATGGGTTTCCAGGCGTAAGATCAGCAAGATTTATGGTTGATCATTCTTATAAAGAAAAAATGGAATCTCTTTTAGAAAAAATAAATGATAATAGAAAAGCTTATTTTGCTAGCTCTGCAACATATTATGATCCAATAAATAATATATTATTGTCAACTGAAGGTAGAGTTTATGGAACTATTTCAAAAAGTATTAAAGGAAATAATGGTTTTGGATATGATCCTTTTTTTATTCCAGAAGGTTATGATGAAACCTTCGCTGAATTAGGAGAAGATTTAAAAAACAAAATTAGTCATAGATTTCGAGCTTTCGATAAATTAAAAAATATTTTATATAAATTAGGCCTTTAAGGTCTAATTTTTTTATGGTATAATGTATGTGTACGTACGTATAACGAGGTGATAAAATGGCAAAAAACTTAAAAGATAAAATAAAGTTATTATCAGAATCTGCAAAATATGATGTATCTTGTTCATCAAGTGGAAGTAATAGATCAAATGATGATGGCGTTGGAAATGCTTCATATGGAGGGATTTGTCATAGTTGGACATCAGATGGTAGATGTATTTCTCTATTAAAAATTCTTATGTCTAACGATTGTATATTTGACTGTGCATATTGTTTAAATAGAAAATCTAATAATATAAAAAGAGGGTCTCTTACTGTAGATGAATTAGTTAATCTAACAATACAGTTTTATAAAAGAAACTATATTGAAGGCTTATTTTTAAGTTCTGCTATTTTTATTAATTCAGATCATACTATGGAGCAAATGTATTTGGTGGTGAAAAAACTAAGAACTGATTACAAATTTAATGGTTATATTCATGTGAAAGCAATACCTGGAGCTAATATCGAACTAATACGAAAAACTGGTTTTTTAGCTGATAGGATGAGTGTAAATATTGAACTCCCTACACAGAAGAGTTTAAGAATGTTAGCACCTCAAAAAAGCAAAGAAAATATTTTTAAACCTATGAAATTTATCGGTGAAAGTAATTTATTAGCTATTGAAGACAAGAAGAAATACAAAAAAACACCAAAATTTGTACCCGCAGGTCAAACTACTCAAATGATAGTTGGAGCAACACCAGAAAATGATAACATGATTTTAAATCTTACAGAGTCATTGTATAAAAAATTTCATCTAAAAAGAGTTTATTTTTCTGCATATGTTCCTGTAAATGATGATCCGAAAATTAATTATACAGGGAAAATACAAAGAAATAGAGAACATAGATTATATCAAGCTGATTGGCTTCTTAGATATTATGATTTCACTGTTCAAGAAATTTTTGATAAATCTGATAATTTTTTAAATGAACATTTAGACCCAAAAATATTTTGGGCATTAAATCATCCAGAACATTTCCCTATTAATGTAAATAAAGCTTCCTATCAAGATTTACTTAGAATTCCTGGTTTTGGTATAAAAACATGCAAAAGAATCGTAATGTCGAGAAAATTTTCTACAATAACTTATGATGAATTAAAAAAAATTGGTGCTGTTTTAAAAAGGGCAAAATATTTTATTGAAGTTCCAGGTCTTAAATTAGCCAATTTATCCAGAGATCCTGATATTCTAAAAAGTTATTTCATATCAGAATCCAAAAACAAAAATGGAAAATATTTACCTCTTTTTACTAGTAAGGAGCTTGATTTATCAAATGCTTATAAAATATGACGATACTATTGAAGGATTTTATTGTGT
>CAZRTN010000011.1:11840-16229 GCA_964603015.1 uncultured Thermotogaceae bacterium
AAAAATGGATTTAAAAAAATCAGGACATCAAAAAATTAACTGGGTAAAAAAGTACATGAAAGTAGTTAATAGACTAAGAGACTTATATATGGAAGATCAACCTTTTAAAGGCAAAAATATTTCTATGAGTATTCATCTTGAAGCAAAAACAGCATATTTAGCTATTATTCTTAAACAATTAGGCGCTGATGTTTCAATAACAGGAAGTAATCCTCTCTCAACTCAACCTGATGTGGCAGAAGCACTTAAGGATTTTGGATTGAATGTATATGCAGATAAAACTTTAGATGAAGACGTATATTGGGATAACATTGATAAAGTTTTATCTCATAAGCCTGATGTCATTATAGATGATGGGGCGGATTTAGGTTCAAGATTTATAGAAAAATATGATACAAGCGATCTTATAGGCATCTGTGAAGAAACTACAACTGGTGTAATGAGATATAAATCTTTAAATAAT
Source organism: uncultured Thermotogaceae bacterium (assembly GCA_964603015.1). Lineage (GTDB taxonomy): Bacteria > Thermotogota > Thermotogae > Petrotogales > Petrotogaceae > Geotoga. Next base: position 12,304 of record CAZRTN010000011.1, read on the forward strand.
AAAGGTAAACTACCTATTCCTGTAATTGCAGTTAACGATTCAAAAATGAAATATCTTTTTGACAACAGATATGGAACTGGACAATCAACCTGGGATGGCATTATTAGATCTACTAATACAACAGTCACTGGTAAAAATGTAGTTGTTGGTGGATATGGTTGGTGCTCAAGAGGTATTGCTTTAAGAGCCAAAGGCTTAGGAGCTCAGGTGATTGTAACTGAAGTCGATCCTATTAAAGCTAACGAAGCTATCATGGACGGTTTTAGAGTTATGAAAATGGATGAGGCTGCTTTTATTGGTGATATTTTTGTAACAGCTACAGGAGATATAAATATTATTACTGAAAACCATTTTAGAAATATGAAAGATGGAGCTATATTAGCTAATTCAGGTCATTTTGATGTAGAAGTTTCTGTTAATGATTTGAATAAAATAGCTGAATCAAAAGAAGAAATTAAACCAGGAGTTGAAGAATATAGAATAAATAATAAATCATTATTTTTATTAGCAAAAGGTAGACTTGTTAACCTTGTTAATGGTGATGGCCATCCAATAGAAATAATGGATTTATCTTTTAGTCTTCAACTCGAAGCTGCAAAATATTTTTTAGAAACAAAAGATATGGAAATAAATGTTAAACCTGTTCCTGATTATATAGATAAAAAAATAGCTCAAATAAAACTTGAAACGATGAATATCGAAATCGATAAGCTATCTCCTGAACAAGAAGATTATTTAAATAATGGATTTTAATTTTTGTCTTTTGGTTAAATAAATGTTATAATTGAAATATATTTCATAATACTGGGAGGTAATTGATATGAGTAAAGTTTTAGGAATTTTAAAATACGCATTATCTAGAGAAAAAGAAGGAAATATTTTTTATAAAAATAACAAAGACAAAGTTAAAAACTCTCAACTAAGAGAAATTTTTGAGAATTTGGCCGAAATGGAATATGACCACATGAAATATATTAAAGAATTAATAGAAACTACTGAAAAAGGTAATAAAAAGCTTAATGAAGTAATTTTTGATGAAGATAATAGTTTTTTTGAAACTAGAAAGAAAAATGAAATTGTTGAAAAAGATATTGAAGATATGACTTCTGATCTTTCTATTTTAAGAATGGCTTATTTAATCGAAGATGATTTCAAAAATTTCTATGAAAATGCCGCTAAGAATATTGAAGATAAAGATGCCATTGACATATTAAAAAAATTAGCTGATTGGGAAAAAACTCATAGAGATACTTTATACGCATTATATAGAGATATGATGAAAGATTATTGGGATGAAATGGGCTTTGAACCATTATACTAAAATAATTAAAATGCAGGCTAAGGCCTGCATTTTTTAATTAATTATAATTTTTTCTCTAATTCTTCTTTAATTTTATCTTCCTCTTCATTTGCTTCTTCATATAATTTGTCTAATTCTTCATCTGACATTTTGCTAATTAATTCTAATTTTTCAGGAACACCTTGTCTTTTACCTGGAAGACAATCATTTTTATTTACTTCGCCATTAATAAATCCTTTTGCAAAAGCGGCACATCCAGGATACCCACATGCTCCACAATTGATACCAGGTAAAGCTGCTTCAGTTATAACTTTTCTTGAATCTTCTTTTACTTCAAACTTTTTTGCTGCAAAAGCAAGAAAGGTTCCTGCTAAAAGTCCTAAAAGACCTAAAACTATTACAGCATATATAATCGTTTCCATTGATTAACCTCCTTATATCTTTACAAGTCCGGAGAAACCCATAAATGCCATTGACAATAATCCTGCTGTTATTAATGCCAATGCAGTTCCTTTAAAAGCTTTTGGTACATTGTTTAAATCTACTTTTTCTCTAATAGATGAGAAAATAATTAAAGCCATAGCAAATCCTAATGATGAAGCAAAAGAATTAACTGTTGCTTCTATAAAATTATAATTTGTTTGAATATTAATTAATGCGACACCAAGAACAGCACAGTTTGTCGTTATAAGAGGTAAATAAATACCTAATGCTTCATAAAGAGAAGGTGAAGCTTTTTTTATAAAGAATTCAACAAATTGAACTAATGAGGCAATAACTAATATAAATACAATTATTCTTAAAAACTCTAATCCTGTTACTACTAATATTAAATTAAGACCCCAACTGATTATTCCTGCCATTGTCATAACAAAAATAACAGCCATTGACATACCAGCAGCTGAATCTATCTTTTTAGAAACACCTAAAAAAGGACAAATCCCTAGAAATCTTGATAGTACAAAATTATTAACTAGTGTTGCTGATAAAAATATTAAAATTAAATTTGTCATTTATTTCCACCAGCCTTTTTCTTTTTATTATTTTCAGTTTTTCTTATTCCAATATAATTAAACATAGCTAGTAATAATCCTAAAGCTATAAAAGCACCTGGAGGTAAAATGAAAGCGTACATTTTTAGCCCTTCAGCCCATATATCTAAACCAAAGATAGTTCCATTACCTAATAATTCTCTTACTGATCCTAAAAGTACTAAAGAACCTGTAAATCCAAGTCCAATTCCTAGAGCATCTACAATCGAATCAACTACTCCATTTTTAGATGCATAAGCTTCTGCTCTTCCCATAATCATACAGTTAACTACGATCAATGGAATAAACAAACCAAGAGTTTTCCATAATTCATATGTAAAACCGTGCATTACCAAATCAATAATAGTTACAAAAGAAGCTATAACAACTATGTAAACAGGAATTCTAATCTTTTGTGGAACCATTTTCCTTATTAAGGATATAACTATATTTGACATTATTAAAACAGATAATGAAGCCAAACCCATACCTAGTCCATTTTCAGCATTTGTTGTTGTTGCCAAGGCTGGACACATTCCCAACACTTGCACAAAAATAGGGTTATTATCAATTAATCCACTTTTAAAATTTTTCATTCTTGAACCCATTTCACATCACTCCTTTTTCTGAGAGGAATTCTACTGCAATATTTAAAGAATTCGCTACTCCTCTTGGAGTTATTGTTGCACCTGTCATTACATCACTCGTTTGAACTGTTCCTTCTTTTTTTAATTCTTCTCTCATTGAAGGATTTGATGATGCTCCTGCATCTTTATCAACCTGTACATTTGATTCTAATCCTTGTTCAGGAATATTATAAAATCTGCTTTGAACACCTTCTTCTGCTATTTTCGCACCTAGTCCTGGTGTCTCTTGAGAATAGCTTATTACTTCTATTTTATTTAATCTCACGTTTTCATTTTCTTTTACGAAAGAAGCAACAGAAGTTACATCTCCCCCAAATCCTAATCCAGCTATAGTTAGTACATATATTTCTTTATCTTCAGTTTCAAATTTATAAGCTGGTGACATTATTTTTGAATTTTCTGAATTTGTCATCATTACATTTTCCTCTGTTTCTTCCCATATATATTCTTCTAATTGTTCTGAGGTTTGAGGAATATCTTCAATATAATAATCATCAGTTTCAAAATCAACTAGAACTGCCTTTATAGCATCTAATTTTGCATTGAATTCTGCACTCTGAATGTAAGGATTAACAAAATTATATATAGCAGCTACTAAAAATGCAGCGACTATCATATATAACATTAGTATAGATCCTGTTTTTAAATAATCTTTCATTATTTAGCCCCCTTCTTAGAGGTTCCAAATATTCTTGGTTTTCCCCAAAGATCAATTAATGGAACTAATGCATTCATTATTAATATTGAGAAAGAAACTCCTTCTGGATAAGCTCCAAAATATCTAATTACCATAGTAATCAATCCCATTCCAGCACCATATAAAAATTGTCCTTTTTTTGACATTGGAGATGTTACCATATCAGTTGCCATGAATAAAGCTCCAAGCATTAATCCACCAGATAGAACATGAAATAATGGTGTTGCATATGATGGATCAAACATATAAAA
>CAZRTN010000011.1:16329-22945 GCA_964603015.1 uncultured Thermotogaceae bacterium
CTTCCAACTAATGCTGGATTAAATATGTTTTGTCCTAGACCACCATATATTTGTTTCCCAATAATAATTGAAAAAACTACGCCAATTAATATATGATACCAGCTAACTGCCATTGATAGATTCATACCCAATAATAAACCTGTCACGGATGCTGATAAATCTGGAACATAATTTTTAACTTTTCTAATGTATTTTACTATGGAAAAATCAATTATTTCTGCTAATAACATTGAAAACAACATAATATATAATGCTCTTATTCCGAACACCCATGTTGATACAATAATAGCTGGAATCAAAGCTATTAAAACATCAAGCATAACTTTTCTTGTTGAATCTTTTGTGCGAAAATGAGGTGCTGCTGCTAATTTCAGTTTCATTAAATCAACCCCTCCTTTTGCTCATAGCTCTGATAACTTTTTTTGCAGTTTTAAAACTCTTTGAAAGGTCTATTCCAGAAGGGCATCCATATGAACAAGTACCACATTCTATACAATCCATTAGACCGTTTTCTTTTGCTTTATCATATTCTCTATTATCTGTTAATTTTTTTAATAAATAAGGTTGTAACCCAATAGGACATGTGTTTACACAGCTTGAACATCTAATACATGGATAATCTTTTTCTTTTGGGGCTACTTCTTTTGTCATTACTGTTATAGCGTTATTACCTTTAAATGTTGGTAAATCTATTTTTGGTAATGCAATCCCCATCATTGGGCCACCGTATAAAACTCTATCTATCTCTACATCATCTTTAATTCCAACTATTTTTAATAGTTCATCTGCTCTAGTACCAATTTTATACCAATAGTTTCCTGGATTTTTAACTCCCTCTCCAGTAAAAGAAGCTCCTCTTTCAACTAAAGGTTTTCCGTTGATTATAGCATCATATATCGCATATACAGTTGATAAATTCAGAACTATTGTTCCTATATCTATTGGTAGACCACCTGAAGGCACTTCTTTTTTTGTAATTGCTTTTATCAATTGTTTTTCTGCACCTTGAGGATATTTTGTTTTTAAAACCTTCACTTCAATATTAGCTTTACTTTTAGCCATTTCAGTCATTATAGAAATTGCTTCAGGTTTATTACTTTCTATTCCTATAAAAATTTTAGGAACATCTGAAATGTATTGTACTATTTCTAAACCTTTAAAAATTTCTCTGGTTTTTTCTTTCATCATTCTATCATCAATAGTAATATAAGGCTCACATTCTGCAGCATTTATAACTACATTTTCAGCCTTTTTTCCATCAGGTATCATGAACTTCACATGTGTTGGAAACATCGCTCCACCTTGTCCAACTATTCCAGCTTCTTTTATAATGTTAATTAATTCTTCTTTTTTTAGTTCATGGTAATTTTCTCTATGAGGAATTAACTCCCATTCATCTTCCTTGGTTCTTTTTATTACTACTACATCCTCTTTTCTTCCGCTACCTGCATTTACCATTTTTTCTATACTTTGTACTTCCCCTGTTACAGGTGAATGTACATTTGCAGAAATAAAACCATTTGCTTCTGCAATCTTTTGACCTGTTTTCACTTGGTCTCCAGGTTCAACTATGATTTTTGCAGGTGCTCCCAGATGATTTGTTGCATACATATAAACTTTATCTGGAAGCGGAGCTTTTTTAATTTCTTTTGATTCTGTTAGCTCCTTTTTTTCTGGAGGATGTACTCCGCCTTTAAAAGACAAAATTCCCATATTTAGCCCTCCTTGAAATTTCTTACTTTTGGTATATTATAAAAAGTTTTATTAGGTGAATCATTATAATAGGGTCTTGTACACCAAGAACATCCCGATGTTTTAATTGCTTCTTCTTTATTTACATCATAATAGGGTAATTCTAATAGATTACCCTTATCATCAAAATTAAATTCTTCAATATTAACTTTATTATTATCTATTATATCTTTCGCATATTGAATTCTTCTATATCTTTCCAAAGAAGGTTTTTCTCTATCTTCTAATTTAGTTCCTTTTATTGGGGTAAATGCAAATAAGCTAACATTGATATTTTTTTCTTTCATCCCCAAAATAAATTTTACTATATCTAAATCATTTTCACCAAGTCCAACTATTACATGTGTGGTAATTTTGTGTAAAAACTTTTTTGAAGAATTAATCAATATTTGCATATATTTATCGTAGTTAGTTCCTCTGATTTTTTCAAAAAGATTTTTTTCAGGAACATCTATAGATATTCCCATATTATCTATTTTATATTTATTAAATAATTTTTCTACTTCTTCTTCATTTTTTGGTCTTAGAGAAACAGAGACCAATATATTTTTATCTTTAAGATATTCCAATATTTTTTCTAACTCATTTTCATAATTTATTGACGAAACGACTTGCAAACAAATTCTTTTAAACAACTTAGGATCAAATTTACTTAAAAATTCTTCAATAGTTATTTCAGGCCAAGTTATTCTTGATAAATGGTCTTTTTTTGAATTTGCCTCTCTTGCTTGAGCACAGAAAGAACAATTATATATACATTTTTCACCAATCATTAAATAAGCAGTAGGCATTTCAAAATTTAATTTAGCTTTTTTTATACCCATAACTACTGCTGTTGCATAAGATACTTTCAAATTTAATCCTCCTCTATATAAACAAAATCATAATTCTCAATATTATAAATAAATATAGTAGCTGTATCAGTTTTAAATGTATTATTATAAAGATTTTCACTTAAAAAAGAATCCAAGTCTAATGCTTGGATTCTTTCATTTTCTTCTATGATTTTAGTAGTATTTTTTATATTATTTTGTTTTTCATCTAAAAATAATAATATTTCATTTAAATATTTCAAAGTCAAAAAAGAAAAAATGGATATAATTATAAAAGAAACCAAATTCATCACTAACTTCATTAAAAAGCTCCAAGCCAAATTCCAATCAAGACAATTAAAAGTATACCAACTATAGAAAAACTTATAATAAGAACAATGTCAAAAGAGGAAAGTTTCGAATCTCCTTTGAACTTTTTGTATTCTCCAAATTCATCAGCTATATCTCCAATTATTTTACTTTCAGTGTCTCCATTTGCAATTTCTTCTTTTCTTTTCCTTGCATCTTCTAATTTTTCAATATCTATATTAACTTTAAGATTTTTTTGTACTACAGTCTTTCCAATTCTTCCTTCTCCCATGTCAATTTTCAAAAAAAGATAATTTGTTCTAGGGATCATTTCTTTAGAAATTAAAAAAACAGGAATCTTTTGTTTATTATTAGCTTCATCCATTTTGATAACCATTAGAGGGTCACCAATATCTAACTTTAAAATTGGGAATCCATCAATCGGATCAATTACAGGGAAAACTTCTTCTGCGTTTTGTACATCTCCTCGATTTAAATATTCATAAACTCCTTCTTCGCCTTCTTTTTCCGCAGCTTGAAGCCAAGTCAAATCTTCATAAAAATATTTTTGAGCTATTAATTTTACCTCTGTGTCTCCACTCCAATCAAATAAAATATCTTGAACAATTGCTTTTATTACAAAAGGATCTCCTTCTTCAACACTAATAAAAAGCTTAGAGCCTATTATTTCCATTCCATATTTTTTTAAAGTAGTATAGATAAAAGCTTTAAATTGTCTATTGCTAGAGGATAAACTTTTATCTTGAGTTATTTTATAAGCAAGATGATCAACTTTTGATTTGAATTGTATATAATCTAAATTCAAATCAGGAATCTCATATTGTCTTAATTTTTTCTTATTTAGAACTAATATATTAAACTCTGGCATTTGCCTTTTTTTACCAAACATATACCCAATATATGTTTCTCCTGTTAAATCAGAAGTAGCCATAAATTTTATCGCATAAAAATCCATTAATAAACCCCCTAGATTATATCAACTATTCCTTCACCAGAATCTAATTTTCTAGTTTGTAATTCATTCAAATCTTTATTATTATCTACTACACAATTTTTACCTATTGAATAATTATCAGGAATAATTGTATTAAATCCAATAAGACTAATTTCTGTATTATATATTTTTTTGTCAATATTCGATTCTTTATATTCACCCACACCTATTTCTACATTATCACCTATTACTGTATTTTCAGCTACAATTGTTTTATTTATTACACAATTTTCACCTATTTTTACATTATTCATTATAACTGAATTTTTTATGCTTGAATTTTCTCCAACAGATACACCTTGGAAAATCATAGAATTTTCTATTTCTCCATCAATTTCAGCACCTTCACTAATGAAACTTTTAATAATTTTTGAAGTGTTTGAAATGAAAGCTGGTGGTAATTCTTCTGATTGTGTGTATACTTTCCATTTTTTATCATGTATATCTAAAGGAGGTAAAGGTCCAAGTATTTCTAAATTACTATCTAAGAATGTATCTATAGTTCCCACGTCTCTCCAGTAACCTTCATAATTATAAGCAAATAAATTTGCATTTTCATCAAGAATCCTTGGAATAATATTGCTTCCAAAATCATGAGATGAATTTTTATCATTAGAATCTTCTTTCAACAAGTATTTTAAATACTCCCAGTCAAAAACATATATACCCAAAGAAGCTAAAGTTCCTTTAGGTTCAGAAGGCTTTTCTTGAAACTGTATTATTTTATTAAAAGGATCAGTTACCATAATTCCAAATCTGTGAGCTTCTGATTTAGGAACTTCCATACACGCAATGGTACAATTTGAATCTTTTTCTATATGATAATCAACAATATCATTATAATCCATCTTATAAACATGATCTCCAGATAATATCAAAACAACATCTGGTTTATATTTATCAATAAATTCTATATTTTGATAAACAGCATCAGCTGTTCCTTTATACCAAGAGGTATCTGATCTACTGAGATATGGGGGTAATACATGTATTCCTCCATCTTTTATATCTAAATCCCAAGGTTTCCCAATTCCAATATGAGAAACTAATTGGTGTGGCATATATTGTGTAACTACACCAACTGTGTTTATTCCTGAATTTACACAATTACTGATAGCAAAATCAATTATTCTGTATTTTCCTCCAAAAGGAACAGCTGGTTTTGCTAAATTATTTGTCATTACTCCTAATCGAGTTCCCTGCCCACCGGCAAGTATCAACGCCAACATTTTCATAATTTTAGCCCCCTATAATACTGTGCCTTTTTCAACAGTAACGATATTTTTGCTACTCCCCTGTATATTCTTGCCTTCTCTAACCACAACATTTTTATCTATAATTAAATTTTTAATTTGAACTCCTTCTTCAATAACAGAGTCTTGTAATATTATTGAATCTTCAACAATAGCTCCAGCCTTAACTATTACACCTCTTGAGAATATAGAATTCTTTACAGTTCCGTTTATTATACAACCATCAGCAATAAATGAATTATTAACTTTAGCAGTAATATTTATTTTTGGTGGTGCAGCATCTTTTAATTTTGTGTATATTTTTCTGCCCGAATAAAATAATTCTTTTCTAACTTCTTTTTTTAGTATATCTAAATTTGTATCATAATATTCTTTAATAGATTTTTTTATATTTTTCCAATAACCTGTATGTTCATAACTAAATACTCTTAAAGTTTTCAAATTAGGAATGATGATATCTAAAAGCAAATTATTACTTCCATTAGGAACATGAGAGTACAATAACTCCATTAGTAGAGATTTATTTATGAAATATGCACCAAGAAATATTTTATCTGAAATTTTTTCATTGTGTTTTTCGTGTATTTTTGTTATTCTATGATTTTCTTTTTCTTCAACTTGTCCATAATCTTCAACATTATAATTTTTTGAATCTTTAGTTATTAAAGTTATATCTGCTCCATTTCTTATATGATTTTTATAAACTTTTCTAAAATCAATATTATATATATGATCTCCACTTCCTATTAAAACAAAATCTTCGTCAGCTCTTTTCAACAAAGTCATATTTTGATAGATAGCATCAGCTGTTCCTTTATAATACATATTAAGATTCTCATCTGTCATGAAAGGCTGCAAAATAAAAATACCGCCTCTTTTTCTATCCAAATTCCACTCTTTTCCACTTCCAACATGATCCATTAAAGATCTTGGATTATATTGAGTTAGTATTCCTACTTTACTTATTCCGCTATTTACCATGTTACTTAAAGTAAAATCTATCGCTCTATATTTCCCAAAAACAGGCACTGCTGAACTAGTTCTTTTATCAGTTAGTTTTTCTAAGTTATCATGACTTGATCCCGATAAAATCAAACCCAGAACTTTCATAATAACACCTTCTTTTATAAATTAATGATTTTCATCCACAAACATTTCAAATAAAGTGATTCTGGGATCTGAAGAATCCATGGATGATCTAATGATTGATATGTCATTCCAACAAATTGTAATAATTTTTTGTCTGCATAAAAAGCTTTTCTTGTTGATTCGATTAACAAATCTAAATCGGCATGATAAGCACAACTACAAACACCCAATATACCTTCATCCTTAATATGAGGTTTTGCAAGTTCCACAATATTTTTAAAAATATTTACTCCTTTTTTTCTTTCGGATTTCTTTTTTATTAAAGATGGTGGATCTAGTACTATTATATCAAATTTTTCTCCTTGATATTCTTTCATATAATTTTC
>CAZRTN010000012.1:0-10582 GCA_964603015.1 uncultured Thermotogaceae bacterium
TGACTTAATTGATGAAATTTGTTTAACAATTGAACCTATTGTTTTTTCTGGTGATAAAAATATTTTTGACAATTATAAAATAAATAAAGTATTTAATTTTAAATTGAAAGAATATTCAAAATTAAATGATAATACCATTTTATTAAAGTATTCTTTAATAAAATAATCCTCAATTTAAAATATAGCCTCCTTTTCTTATTGTTATTTAAACATTATTTTAGTATAATATATACAAAAAGAAAAAAAGGAGAGAGGGCTATATGAAAAATATCTGGAGGGTCTTTTGGGACCCAAAAGATTCGGAGTATGAAAAACATTTAAAAGCTGCTGAAGAACTATCCGAAAAGATAGGTTGTTCTGATTTTTTATCAAAATTATTAGTAACAAGAGGTATAACTGATGAAAAAGAAGCTCTTGAATTTTTAAATCCGAATAAAAACCAAGTAATAGATCCTTTTAAATTAAAAGATATGGAAAAAGGGGTAAAAGTATTAAGTGAAATATTAAAAGACAAAGAAAAAATTGTAGTATTTGGCGATTATGATGTTGATGGAGTTACTGCTGCTTCAACATTGTATTTGGGATTAAAAGAATTAGGATTTGATGTAGATGCATATATACCAAGCAGAATGGATGAAGGATATAGTTTAAATAATGATGCTATTGATGATTTATACAATAATGGCTTTAAAAACATTATAACTGTAGATTGTGGTATAACTTCTGTTGAAGAAATTAAATACGCCAAAGAATTAGGTATGCGTGTTGTTGTAACTGATCATCACGAACAAAAAGAAATTTTGCCTCCAGCTGATGCAACTATAAACCCAAAAAGAAAAGATGGGGATTATCCTTTTAAAGGGCTTGCTGGTGTTGGGGTTGCTTTTAAATTTTTGTTAGCACTTACTGATCATCTGAATTCTAATTTTGACCCGTATACTTTAATTGATTTAGTAGCTATTGGAACTATAGCTGATATAGTACCTTTATTATCAGAAAATAGATATTTTGTTAGAAGAGGTGTTGAAAAACTAAAAACTAATCCAACTAAAGGGGTTGCAGCTTTATTAAAACAATTAAGGATAGTTCCATCTGAGATTAAATCTCATGTGATAGCTTATAAAGTTGCACCAAAAATTAATGCTGCAGGAAGAATGGCTGATGCTTTTACTGCATTTAAATTACTGACATCAGAAAATAAAGATGAAATAGATAAAAATGTTTCTGCTTTAATAAGGTTAAATTCAAAAAGACAAACAAAAGAAAAAGAAATATATTTATTTGCTTTGAGTTTAATGGATGTGAACCCTGAGTATAAAAAAGATAAAGTTATTGTTTTACATGGGGAGAATTGGCATTTAGGAGTCTTAGGTATAGTAGCTTCAAAACTTTCATCACAATTCAACAAACCAGTTCTGATGGTTTCAGAAGAAGGAGATTACGGAAAAGGTTCCGCAAGAAGTTTACAAGGTATCAGTCTTATTAATATCTTCAAAAAGAGTTCTGAAGAAAACATTTTCCAAGAATTTGGTGGACATGAATTGGCAGCGGGTTTTTCTCTAAGTAATGAAAATATAGATAAATTAAGAAATTCTATAAATAATTCTTATAATAAAATATATGGCGATACTATTCCCGTATCAGAGGTGACGATAGATATGGAAATAGATAAAATATGGCCTGATTTTTTTGATGATATTGCGAAATTAGAACCTTATGGATATAAAAACCCAGAGCCTGTTTTTATGATGAAAAATGTTAGAGTTGATAATTTGAAATTTTTTGGAAATGCTGTTGAAAGCTTTGCTGGAAAAATGAGGAATAAAAAAGATTTCATAATGGATATTATAGGATATGGTTTAGCGCCTAAGTTAAAAGATATTAGATATAATAATCCAAATAGTGTATATATAGATATTGTTGGAAACTTTAGAGAAGAAAATTCTTATAATTTAAGACATAAATTTCTAAAGTTTTATCTTAAAGATTTAGAACTTAAAAACAATGAAACCATCACAGCAAACCCCGATAACCTTGATACAAACTCTCTTTTAAAAGAAGAATTATACAAAATAACAAAAATGGAAGTTATAGAAAGAAATCTAAACAGTAAAAAAATAGCTATGTTTCTACCTAGCAAACTAAAATATGCAGCTATTTTGAAAAAAACACTTGATAGTATTAAAAATAATAAAAAGGTTATTATCATTTCATCGTCTCACTTAATAATGAGGCATACACATAATGTCTTAACTTCATATATTTCACCGAATAATATTTATTACAATAAAAAAAGTAGAATAACTAGTAAAACTATAGATAAGGAAAAAATCATTATGCTTACAGTACCAGCTTTTTTTCATAATGCTAAATTATTTAATTCTGACAAATTTGAAATAATTATAGATGAACCATATTATTCTATATCTCATAATGCAATCAAAAACATCAACGAATATAAAGAGTTTAGAAAATATATAATTTATAAAAAAGATAACATTTCAATTTTCGGTACTTTATTTCACGCAAGTTTAAAAGAGTTTTTCAAAAGAGCTGGTTTTAAAACTCTAGTTTCTAATGTTAACGTATCTAATTATGAAATAATTAAAGAAGATAAAAGTCTAATGTCAGTTCTGAAAGAATACTTAAAAGAACCGAAACAAAAAGTGATAGTTTTAAATGATAAGAAAAAACAAGAAATATTATCAAATGTATTGAAAGAAAAATTTGGTTTTTTAAATGATGGAATAAGAATTTTTAATCATTCAATGGATTTTTCATCAAAATTAATGACAAGAGAAAACATAAAAAAACATTCTTCAAATGTCTTAATTACATCATATTCAACTAACGGGTTACCACTTGAAAATCAAAATAAAAATCCAATTTTTATAATTTTGGATTTACCTAAAAGCAGATTGGAATTAATAGATTTATTCTCTACCTGGAGTTCAAAAAAAGGTGCTCTTGATATTGTACTTGGCTATGACGATAAATTCAAAGCTAGATTATTATATGATTATTCAAGATTTTACCCATCAAGCAATATATTAAAACAAACTTATGACTTTATAAAAGAAAAAAATATTAAAAAAGAGAATGAGTTAACTGATTTGTTCTTTAAAGGCGATCAAGATTTTGAAAAAATAGTCATAGACGAATTAATTGATTCAGGTTTGATAATTAAAAATTCAAATGAATTAGAAATTATAGAAAATTTTAATCTAAAATCTTTACATAAAACTGTTAGAAATAAAGAAAGCATAATTGATGATTGGATAATAAAAGAAACTGTACATTTCTACAAAAATGTTGATACAAAAGAATTTATGGATATGTTAAAAAATGATATAACCAATGTGAAAAATAGAGAGGTTTAATAAATGAAAACAACATTAGATTTAAATTCGGTTCTAATAATTAAAAACCAAAAACTTATACAAATAAAAATGTTAATAGATAATAATAATATTTTTTCCAAAATATATCCAGCTCCAAAGACAATTCTAGAGAGTTGTGCTCCTTTAATATCTTTTTGTAGTGAAGATACAGATGAAATTAGTAATTTATTAGATAAAAGTGGTGTTGATTATTATATTAAGCATTTAGAAAAAGATATAATACAGGAGTTGTTAAAAAATTGAATTATTACGGTATTGATTATGGAGATAAAAAATGTGGAATATCAAAAGCAAATGAAATTCTGAAAATTGCGTCTCCATTTACTACAGTGGATAAAAAACAATTAAAAAAATATTTGCATGATCTATTAAAACCAAAAGATATAGTTGTTTTTGGATTACCAAAATCTATGTCTTCTAACTTTTCTAAACAGAGTTTCAAAACCATAAATCAAGCAATTGAACTATCAAAAGATTTAGATAACGATTTTTATTTAGTTGATGAAAGATTAACAACACAATCTCTATATAATGAAATGAAAGGAAAAGTCAATTCTAAAAAAATCAAAAAAACTAAGGATCAAAACAGTGCTGCTTTGATCCTTTCTGTTTTTTTAAAAAATGAAAACATAGGATACCTGATTGAAGAAAAAGAAATATATACAATAGATAAAGATCAATTAGAAGATAAAAGTGTTTTAATAGAAAATCTTGCTATAAAAAAACCAAAAGATACTTTTAAATATGAAATAAAAGATCCTTGGTTATTTTGGTATTATTTTAATAGAAATATTTTTACTGAATATTCAGTAACTGAAAAGAGCGATTTTAATATCATAATTAATTTAGAAAATATAGATAAATATAGAAAATAATTTCTTTACCGGGAGGTATTTTTATGTCAAGACATGATTTAGGTATAGACTTAGGAACAGCTACTTTCGTTGTTTATCAAAGGGGAGTAGGAATTATAATAGAAGAACCATCAGTTGTAGCAGTAGATAAAAAAAAGAAAAAAATAATAGCAATAGGAACAGAAGCTAAAAATATGGTTGGAAAAACCCCAGATCAAATCCAAGTTATAAGACCTGTCCAAGATGGGGTTATCACTAACCCTATGATAATTGAAGAAGTTTTAAGATTCTTTTTTAAAAAGGCAAGAAAAGGGGTTAGCTTTTCTAAACCGAAATTGATAATTGGAATCCCAGCATTAACTACAGACGTTGAAAGAAGGGCAGTAAAAGAAGCAGCCCAAAGAGTTGGAGCTTCTAAAGTGTACCTTGTTTCAGAACCATTAGCAGCTGCTATAGGCTCTGATATGCAAATCACTGAGCCTAATGGTCATATGGTTGTTGATATTGGAGGAGGAACAACAGATATATCTGTAATATCTCTGGGTGGAAGTGTAAAATCTGAATCTATAAAAACTGCTGGGGAAGCAATGGATGAAGAAATAGTAAAATATATTAAAAAGCATTATAGATTTTCAATTGGTGAAGCAACTGCTGAAAGAATAAAAATCCAAATAGGAAAAGCTTATGAAAATGAAGAAGACATTGATATTGATATAAAAGGACAAGATATAAAAACAGGGTTACCTTCATCTTTAAAAATAAACTCTATGGATATATTTAACGCTATAAAACCTGTTTTAAATGAAATAATTTTAAAAATTAAAAACGTATTAGAACAAACTCCCCCAGAATTAGCAGCGGATGTTAGTCAAAATGGAATAGTTCTAGTTGGAGGAGTATCAAGAATTAGAGGTTTAGATAAATTAATAACAGAAAAAATAGGCGTAAACACTAGTGTTTCAGAAGATCCACATTTATCTTGTGCAAAAGGTACAGGAATTTTGCTCGAAGATGTAGAATTATTAAACAGAGTCAATGTTGAATAATTCTAGGAGGAATATAAATGAGAGGCGTATACTTTGCTGGAAATGGTATGTTAAACTCATTAACAGATTTAAACACCATATCTAATAATCTAGCTAATGTCGATACTACCGGTTACAAAAAAGATATCAATTCTTTTAAAGCTGTATATGAAAGAGAAATTAGTTCTTATAACAACAAAAAACATAAAATAGAAAACCTTGGAAACATATACTCAGGAACAGTCTTAGATGATATATCTCCTGTTTTTTCACAAGGTGAAATATTAGAAACCGGAAATAAATTTGATTTTGCAATTGAAGGTAATGGATTCTTTAAAGTCGAAAGAGACGGTGAATTTTATTATAGTAAAAATGGGGAATTCAAAAGAAATTCTGAAGGTTTCCTAGTAAATAACTCTGGAGATTATGTTTTGAATGTAGATAATGAAAGAATTCAAGTTTCTGATAATTTCAATGTGAATGGAAATGGAAATATAAATGACACTAATGAATATATTAATATAGTAAATCTTGAAAATATTGAAAAACATGGATACACTCTTTTTCAAGGTGATGAAATACTAGCTGAAGATTTCACATTAAGACAATATGCAGTTGAGAAATCTAATGTCAATGCTTTAAACGAAATGGTGAATTTGATTAATGCAAATAGAAAATTTGACATTTTACAAAAAGCTGTATCTTCTAATGACGGTTTAAATGCAAAAATAAATGAAATTGCTCAAAATATTTAAGGAGGTTTTTAAATTATGTTAGTATCTCTTTACAGTGCAGCAACCGGTATGAATGCTGAACAAACAAAATTAGATATAATATCAAATAACTTGGCAAATGTCGATACAACGGGTTATAAAAGACAAAGAGCAGAATTCCAAGACTTACTCTATCAATCTGTTAGAGAAGCAGGAACTCCAACAGCACAAAATTCAACGCTACCTACAGGTCTCTATGTGGGTCACGGTACAAGGTTAGCAGCAACCAACAGAATTTTTACCATAGGTAATATTGAAGAATCTGGAGTGGCTACAGACATGGCTATTATGGGAGATGGATTTTTCCAAGTACAATTACAAGATGGTAGAATTGCCTATACAAGAGATGGTGCTTTTAAAAGAGACGCAGACGGAAGATTAGTTACTAGCAATGGTTTGTTAATGGTACCAAATATGGTAATCCCAGAAAATGCAACAGGGGTTAATATCTCTTCAGATGGTATAGTTAGTGTTGAACTAGCTGATGGAAACATTCAAAATTTGGGTAATATAAGTCTTGTAAGATTTTCAAATCCTGCAGGATTAAAACCACTTGGAGATAATTTATATCAACAAACAAACGCTTCTGGTGATCCAGTAGAAGGAATTCCTGATCAAGATGGATTTGGTGGAATAAGACAAAGTTATCTAGAAAAATCAAATGTTGAAGTTGTAAAAGAAATGGTAAATATGATTGTTGCTCAAAGAGCATATGACATAAATTCAAAATCAATTACAACATCAGATCAAATGCTTCAAACGGTTTCAAACTTAAAAAGATAAGAGGTAATTAAAAATTGAAATACAGATTAACTATATTAATCTTTATTATTTCTTTATTATCAATATTTTCAGCTGAGATTTTTGTCGTCGAAGAAACAATATACACAGTCGACAAAAGACTATCGCTTAAAGATTTTTTTGAAGATATTGCTTTTGATAGAACTATAACTTATTTGTCTAATGATGAATATTCTTATACAAAAGAAGAGATAGGAGAAAAAATAGAACCATTTCTAAAAATTTATTTTAAAGATTTTAAAGTGAAATATGAGTCAGATACTATTACCATCAAAAAAATAATTCAAGAAAATAATGAATTTTATTTTGATTTTTATAGCTATTTTGAAGATTTTATCTTAGAGAACTATCCAAATATAAAACCGTTAGAAATAGTTCAAACACCAAAAGTTAAAGATGTTAAAAATATTGAAGTGATAAATCATTTTTTAAACAAAGATAATTTATTTTTATCAATAAAATACGAATCTAATAATATATCTAAATTTTCCTCTCTGAAAATAAAAGTTGAAAAATTAGAAAAAATAATTTTTGCGAATAATCAGCTTAAAAGAGGAGATATACTACAACTTAACAATACATTTGAAGCAACCGTAAATGTTCTTGAATATAACTTTAGAACCACAACAAAAGAGGATATTACTTTTGGAAAGTATAAGATCAATAAAAATTTTGAGAAAAACGAACCGATTAATCAAACATACCTAAAAATAATTCCAGATGTTCTAAAAGGTGACTTAGTTACTATCTTTGTTGATTATAATGGAATTAAAGTGCAAACAATTGGAAAATCTTTAAAAGATTCTGTTTATGGTCAAACTATCACTTTGAGAAATATTGAAACTAATGAGATAATAACTGGAATTTTAAAAGAAGGTCCCTCAGTTTTTATTAACCTGGGAGGTGAATAACATTAGAAAAACTATACTAACATTTTCAATATTGTTAATTTTTACTATGATTTTTTCTGAATCATTATGGAATGATTCTAATAAATCATTATATACATATAACAACAATTATGATGTTGGAGATATTCTTACTGTACAAGTTTTAGAAAACCCAAATTTTTCTATTAGCGATGATATGAATGACAACAAAGGCGCATCTCTCGATACCATAGGTTCTCTTTTCAACTCTTTAGGTGGAATAGATTTGAAAAACTTTTTGCCTTTGGGAGCTACCAATCCAGATGATTTAAATGTTCAAAATAAGAATCAAGAATCATCTTCCCAAGCAAATGTAGAATTATTAATTTCATCTGTCATCACAGAAAAAGACAATGGGTTATTAAAATTAAGAGGAGAAAAAGAATTAAAAGTAGGTTCTAATAGACAAAAAATGATAATTGAAGGATATGTATCAGAAAAATCAATATCAAGATCTGGATTAGTAAATTCTTCTGATATAGCAAATGCTAAAATTTGGTATGATGGTGACATAATTTTCCAACAAGATCCTTCAGAACCATCTTGGACTTCTTGGTTGTTATCGGGAATAGCTAACGTATTTTTTTGATTCTATGAGGTGATTTTATAATGAAAAAGAATTTTTTAATAATTTTTTTATTAGTTTTAAGTATAACTATTTTTTCAGTAAGATTAAAAGATATATCAAATTTCAGAGGCGCTAGAGATAACCAATTATTTGGTATAGGATTAGTCACTGGACTAGATGGTACTGGTGATGGTGGTGAAGTTACTTCTGAAATGCTTGATAATATGATTAATAATTTAGGAATTGATTTAAGCCAACAATTAGAATCAGATAATACGGCTATTGTTATGGTTTATGCTGATATACCTCCTTTTTATAAAACTGGTATGAGATTAGACATAAGTGTCGCAGCTATTGGAGAATCAGAATCTCTTCAGAATGGTGTTCTTATGCAAACGCCTTTATATGGAGCGGATAATAGAGTATATGCTGTAGCTCAAGGAAATGTAGTTACCGGTGGTGCTAATATAAATGATAGTTCTAATTTACAAGATAAATATACAGTTGTTGGTTCAATTCCAGATGGTGCTATAATAGAAAGAGAAATCCCTTCTAATATTATAGATAACAATACAATAACAGTTAATCTAAAACAACCTGATTTTACAACAGCTTCAAGAGTTGCTATGGCAATAGATAACGCTTTATCTAGAAATATTTCCAAAGCTCAAGATGCAGCTTCAATTAAAGTTGAAATCCCTTCTATGTTTTCTGATGATGTTATTTCTTTTATTGCTATGATAGAAGAAATAGAAGTAAAACCTGATCAAACTGCAAGAATTATTATTAATGAAAGAACTGGAACTGTAGTTTTAGGAGGAAATGTAGAAATAGATGATTTTACTTTAAGTTATGGTAATTTTGTTATAACTGTTGAAAATGGAAAAATCGGAGATAGAAAGGCCAGTATTCAGAATCTAATAGGTGCTTTAAAAGCTGCTGGAGCTTTACCTCAAGACATAATATCAATTATTCAAGCAATTAAATCTCATGTATACGCTGAAATAGTGGTGATGTAATATGGTAGGTCCTGTTTATAATACAAATATTTCTTATAAAAATACAAATATAAAAGAAACTTCTGAACAACTTGTCAGTACTATGTTCACAAAAATATTAAATAAAATGAATGATAACCCTTTATTTGAGGAAGATAGATTGATTCCTAAATCTAATACTGAAAAATGGTTTAATGAAATGATAAACGCTGAATATTCTCAAAATATAACCAAAACTAGTTTAAAACCTTTAACTCAAAATATAATAAATAGTTTTTCTAAACCACAAAGATAAAAGGAGTTCTCAAATGAGAACTCCTTTTTTTATACAAAAATTTTTTCTAAATAATTTTCTTTTTTGGAAAAGCCTTCATCATTTTCAGTTTTTATTATTTCTCCATACAAAGGACCCGCTGATATTCTATCAACCAATACATCTATATATTTACCTTTTAAATCTTCGTTACTTTCAAATATAACAACTTTATTGTTTATTGTTCTCCCTAAATATTTACCTGATTTTGTCTGAGATTCTTGTATAACTCTCAAAGTTTTATTAAGATATTTCTCATTTTCTTCTTTATTGATCTCTTTTTGTATATTCATAAGATATTGGAATCTTTTATTTTTTATATGTTTAGGTATATCATCTTTCAAAAACTTATCTGCTATAGTACCTTTTCTTGGAGAATATTCTGCTATATTTATTTTTTCATATCTACATTGTTTTACTAAATCTACTGTAGCCATAAAGTCGTCTTGAGTTTCTCCAGGGAATCCAACTATAAAATCGCTGGTTATAGTAACATAAGGTACTTCTTTCTGAATCTTTTTTACCATATCTATATATTCTTGACGACTATGTTTTCTGTTCATCTTTTTTAGTATATTATCACTACCAGTTTGAACTGGTAAATGAAAATATTTAGCTGCTTGAGGCGTAACCTTAATGGTTTGAATCAAATCTTCTGTAATATCTGTAGGATATGAGGTAGTGAACCAAATTCTATCTATATTATTCATTTTCGATGTTTCTTCAATTAATTTATTTAACTTTGGTTTTTTATCCCCAAAATCTTTTCCATAAGAATCTACATTTTGCCCCAAAAATGTTATCTCTCTATATCCTTTTTCAGAATATTTTTTTGCTTCTTTTAAAATATCATTTAAATCTCTACTTTTTTCTAAACCTCTTGTGTAAGGTACTATACAATAAGTACAATATTTATTACA
>CAZRTN010000012.1:10682-22432 GCA_964603015.1 uncultured Thermotogaceae bacterium
TCTGCATTCTCTGGATTTTCAGTCCATTCATGCCCTTCATCTTCTAATAGTCCTGTCATTATTTCACTTTCATTTACATTCATTTGACACCCAAATGTTTTAATATAAAACTTCATAATGACCTCCTTATTAAAAATCCAGCCACAACATATGTGGCTGGATAAATTATAACTTTGATTATTCTTCTTCTTCTTCTTCGATATCTTCTACGAATTCTTCGTATTTGTCTTCTGCATCAAGTTTTTTGTTTATTTCTTCAGGAATTTCTTCAGATTTTTCTTCAGTTTCTTTAGCTTTTTCAGCATTATCTGCTCTTCCTTCTCTTCCTTCAATAACTGCGTCTGCAATTTTTGATGTAATTAGCATAATTGTTCTTATTGCATCATCATTTGCAGGGATAACATAATCGATTACGTCTGGATCACAATTAGTATCAAGCATTGATACTGTTGTAATTCCTAATTTATTTGCTTCTTCAATAGCTATCTCTTCTTTTTTAGGGTCAACTAAAAACATAACTTCAGGCATTTTGTTTAATCCTCTTAGACCACCTAAGTTTTTTTCAAGTTTATCTAATTGTCTTTTCATAGCTGATTGTTCTTTTTTAGGTAATTTTTGAAAATCTTCTGTTTCAACATATTCTTCAAGCTCTTCTAATCTGTTGATTCTTTTTTTAATAGTTTTGAAATTAGTTAATAATCCACCTAACCATCTGTTATTAACGAAATATCCGCCACATCTTTTTGCTTCATCAGCTACAATTTGTTGAGCTTGTTTTTTTGTACCAACAAACAAAACATCTGCGCCTTCTGAAGATTTGTCTCTTACAAAATTATATGCATCATCAATAGTTTGTAAGGTTTTTTGTAAATCGATGATATGAATACCTTTTCTTTCTGTGAAGATATAAGGTTTCATCTTCGGATTCCATCTTCTTGTTCTATGCCCAAAATGAGCTCCTGCTTCTAACAATTGTTTCATGCTTACTACTGACACTAAAAATACACCTCCATTTGGTTTTTGCCTCCAACTTTCTTGCTTTTACCGGTCTAAAATTAGACACCGAGGTAAAAGAAACATAAAGTTGTGAGTGATTTATTGTATTCTTTCTGCTTCAGCCCATAGTCCTTCTAAATCATAAAATTCTCTTCCTTCTTCAGAGAAAATGTGAACTAGAATTGAGCCAGCATCTATTGTCATCCAATCATATCCTTTTCCTTTATCATAATTAGATATAGGTAAGTCTTGTTCCTTTAGGTATTGTATCACATAATCCCTTAATGCTGCCATATGCGTGTCTGAATTTCCTGTAACGATTATGAAAAAATCCACCATCAAAGCTGTTTTTTCCATATCTATTATTTTTATATCATCAGCATCTTTTTCATCTAATATTTCTCTTAGATTTTCTACATGTTTTAGAATATCTTCTTTTGTTATCAAAATTACACCTCCTATTCAACAGTTACACTTTTTGCTAAGTTTCTTGGTTTATCAGGATCCAAATTTCTTAAAATCGCTACATAATATGCAAACAATTGTGTAACTGGAGCTACTGTTAAAGGAGAAATGGCTTCTGATGTTTTTGGAACTTCAATGTATTCATTAGTTATTTTACTTATTTTTTTATCACCTTTTGTACTAATGGCAATAACTCTTGCTTTTCTTGCTTTGACTTCCATTATATTACTAACCATTTTTTCTCTTAAACCATTAAAAGGAACTATTGCAAAAACTGGAAAAGATTCATCCAATAGTGCAATTGGTCCATGTTTTAATTCACCTGCTTGATAGCCATTTGCATTTATATAGCTTATTTCTTTTAATTTCAAAGCACCTTCTAAAGATGCTGTGTATCCAAATCCTCTACCTATAAACATCATATGTTTATAGTGAGTATATTCTCTTGCCAACTCTAATATATGATCTTTATTTGATAATATTTCTTTATAGATATCTGGTATTAATTCTAATTCTTTTATGATTTCTTTAATTTCATTGGTATAATAACCTTTCCAATGAATAATTTGGGCTCCAATTGCATATAAAATTGCAATTTGAGCTGTATACGTTTTTGTAGCTGCAACTCCTATTTCTGGACCTGTATTCATATAAACAACTGAGTTTGATTCTCTAGGGATTGTTGAGCCCACAACGTTACTCATCGCTAACACATGAGCACCTTTTTGTTTTGCGAGTCTTATACCCTCCAAGGTGTCTATCGTCTCTCCTGATTGACTTACGGCTATCACAAGAGTTTTGTCATCGACATGTGGGTTCATATATCTGAATTCAGATGCTACTTCTAAAGATATATTTATATTTGAATAAGCTTCTATTAAATACTTCATAGAATAACCTGCATGATAGCTTGTACCACAGGCAACTATATATATTTTTTCTAATTTATTTTTTATGAAATCTTCAATTGATTCCAATTCTTTTATCGTTGGATATCCATTTTCTATTCTTCCTGCTAAAGCAGATTTTATTGCTTGAGGTTGTTCGTTTATTTCTTTTTCCATAAAATGGTCATATCCACCTTTTTCAGCTAAGGTTTCGTCCCATTTTATTTCTATTTCTTCTTTTTCTATTTTATGGTTATTCAAATCAAAAATATCATATTTTTCAGGTTTTAGTTTAACAATTTCTCCATCATCTAAATATACAACTTTTTTTGAATATTTTAATATAGGAGTCACATCACTAGCAAGAATAGATGTTTGCCCATTATTTGCAATAACCATAGGACTACCTTTTCTAGCTGCGATGATAGTGTTAGGATCATCTTTATGCATTACTCCAATTGCATAGGCACCTTCAAATAATTTAACAGCTTTTCGAACTGTTTCAAAAAGGTCTCCATTGTATTCTCTTTCTAAAACTTGGGCTATTACTTCAGTATCAGTATCAGATTTAAATTTTACACCATTTTCTATTAGCTCATCTTTTAACTCTTGAAAATTCTCTATTATTCCGTTGTGCACAATCACTATTTCATTTTTCTCACCAGAATGAGGGTGAGAATTTTTATCTGAAACAGAACCATGAGTTGCCCATCTAGTATGGGCAATACCTGATTTTATTTTTTTATTTAAATCTTCACTTAAATGATCTTTTAATATTTCAATTTTTCCTTCTTTTTTTGATATTTCAATTGTTTTATCATTATTGTAGGCAATTCCTGCTGAATCATAACCTCTATATTCAAGCTTTTTTAAGCCTATAACTAAATCTTCTATTTTTATATCTTTACCTACAAACCCTACAATCCCACACAATTTAATATCCTCCTCTTTAAAGGGTAATTTTGGAAACTAAATTTTCTTTCGAAGCTTTTGTTGCAACATAAATAGCATTCGATATAGCTTCAGCATCTGATGAACCATGTGCTTTCACTAAATGTCCATTAACCCCCAAAAAGAAAGTTCCTCCATATTGTCTATAATCGATTTTTGATTTTAATGAATATAGAGAATTCTTCATCAATAAAGCTCCGAGTTTTGTGAATAATCCGCCTCTTTTTACAGCACCCTTTAATTCGTCTAATATATAATAAGCTGTTCCTTCTATAGTTTTCAAAACATTATTTCCAGTGAAGCCATCAGTTAATAAAACATCAAAATTGTTATTAAAAATATCTCTAGCTTCAATAAAGCCAACATAATCGATATCCTCTTTTTCTTTTAGAATTTCAGCAGCTTCTCTGACAATAGTAGTTCCTTTTTCTTCTTCAGTACCAATATTTAAAATTCCAACTCTTGGATTTTTAATATTTAAAAATTTTGCATAGGCTATTCCTTCTCTTGCAAAATCATAAAAGTGTTCTGATTTAACTTCGGAGTTGGCACCAGCATCTATTAAAACTCTTGGCTTATTGTTTCTCCCTGGAAGAGCTAAAGCTAAAGCAGGTCTTTTTATGCCTTCTAGTCTTCCTGCTACAAACATTCCTGCACTCAATAAAGCACCTGTATTCCCAGCAGAAACAAATGCATCTAAATCTTCCATTTTTAACATTTCACAACCTTTGTAGATTGATGATTCTTTCATTCTTCTAACCTTGCTTGGTTTTGTTTCATTTGTCACAGAATTTTCAGCATTTATATAATGAACATTATCATACCCTTGGAAAACAGATTTATCTTCCACATTTCCAATAATATATAGCTCTGCATCTTTTAACATATTATTTTTTAACGCAAAAAGTGCACCCTGAATCGTAGATTCGGGTGCATTATCGCCACCATATAAGTCTAACCCAATTTTATTAATCATATTATTATTCACCAATCTCAAGTACTTGTTTTCCACCATATTGTCCACAATTTAGACAAACTCTATGTGGTAATTTTGGTTCACCACAACTAGGGCATTTCACCACGTTCACTTTAATAGCTGAATAAAATTTTGCTTTTCTTCTGTGAGTTCTCGCTCGCGACGGTTTTTGTTTAGGTGTAGCCATTTATATTACCTCCTCTGATATTTTTATATTAATCTTTATCATCAATTAGTTTCAAAAGATCTTTTAATCTTGGGTCCACTTCATCTTGTTCACAAGAATGATTGGGGTTTTCATTTAAGTTCTCTCCACAAATAGAACATAAACCTTTACAATTTTTTTCACACAAAGGTTTTTCTGGCACAGCTAATATTATAGCTTCTATAACTCTATCTGTCAAATCAATTGAGTCTTTTTCGTAATAAATTGTATTTTCTAAAGAAGAAAGATGTTCTATTTTGTTTGATTCTTTCTCAAATTCTTTATTTATGTAGTATGCAAGTATATCATTTTCTACTTTATATTCAAAAGGTTTTAAACATCTAGAACATTTTATCGAAAGTTTCGTTTTTACATCACCAAATAAATCAAAACCTTTTGAAGTTCTTTTTATTTCAATATTAACTTCAACAGGCTCTAATATTTTTGCTGTATCGTTAAGTGTGTCTATTTCATCCCACTCTTCTATAGAAAAATGTTTAAATAACTTATTTTCAATTTTATCAATCTCAAAAACTAGTTTTTCACTAGTTAAATTTTCATTGTACAAAAATATCACCTCAGCTTCTACTATTTTACTTTTTATTTTTTTAAATGAAAATAATATTTTGTAAACTCTTTGAGAAGATTTCATGTATTACAAAATAACTAGTTTTATCTTTTTTTATTTACATATATTTTTTCTTTTTTTATATATCAGTATTCACTATTATGGTATAATTAAAATAAAAAATGGAGGGATTACAAATTGGATTTATTAGCATTTAGAGAGAGTATTGAAAATAAAATTAAAATTATTGAAAAAGAATTAGCTAATCCAGAAACTGCTAACTCACCAGAAAAACTACAAAGGTTAGGAATTGAACATAATAATTTAAAAGAATTAAATGATAAATATTCTGAATACCTTCAAAATAAAGAAGATTTAGAGGCTCTTCATGAGATGCATTCTGATGGGGAAATATCAGATGAAGAATATGAATCTATGAAAGAAGAATTGGAAACCAGTATAATTAAAATTGAAAAAAATATTATTAAATTATTGGTTCCAAAAGGTAAATATGATGATAGAAATATAATCATGGAAATAAGAGGTGGCGCAGGAGGAGATGAAGCAGGTCTTTTTGCTCATGAATTGATGAGATTATACATTAGATATGCTGAAAGAAAAAACTGGAAATATGAAACTCTTGATATAGCAGATAATGGTATAGGTGGTTTAAAAACAGCAGTAATAAAAATTAAGGGTAAAAATGTTTATGAGAAACTTAAATACGAGTCGGGAGTTCATAGGGTTCAAAGAGTTCCTCAAACTGAATCCTCTGGAAGAATTCATACTTCTACAGCTACAATAGCTGTTTTGCCTGAAGTTAGTAATATAGATATTCATATAAATGACAATGATTTAAGAATAGATACTTACAGAGCTGGTGGAGCTGGTGGTCAACATGTTAATAAAACTGATTCAGCTGTAAGAATAACTCACGAACCTACTGGTATAGTCGTTACATGTCAAAATGGTAGATCTCAACATCAAAATAAAGATACAGCTATGAATATATTGAGAACAAAACTTTTTGAGCAAGAACTTGAAAAACAAAATAAAGAAATGTCAAACGAAAGAAAATCTCAAATAGGTACAGGGGATAGGAGTGAAAAAATCAGAACATATAATTTCCCACAAAATAGAGTAACAGATCATAGAATCAATTATACTACTCATAGAATAGAAGCTATTATGGATGGAGATATTGATGAACTAATAGATGCTTTAACTGAAAGAGATTTAATTAATAAATTGGAAAAAGTAGATATTTAATAATTTATATGGGGGGATTTCATGATTTTTAATAAATTGTATTCGATTTTTTTTCTTTTATCATTATTCAGTAGCTTTGTAGATTCTAGTAATGGAACTCAAAATTCATACTTATCTATTGTTCTTTACTTTTTGACGCAATTCATTTTTATAACAGGCATTTATGTTATTTATAATGATTTTTTAAAAGATAAAAAATTAAAAAATACAATATCATATCCTTTGGTATTAACCATTGGGTTTTTGTTGATGATATATTTTTTAAATTTGAATATTTATTTTTGGTTATTCCAGAACCTCATATTAATTTATATAAACTATAATTCTATGCAATTTGCCTATGAAAATAAAAAACATTGTTTTATTAATCTTATTAACTTAAAACCTTATATAAAATACGAAGATAACAGGAGTGATGAAGAATGATAGAAATTAAATTACCAGATGGAAGTGTTAAGGAGTATGAACAAGGTATAACTCCTGCAGATATTGCAAAATCAATATCTCAAGGGTTATTTAGAAATTCAATAGGAGCATTGATAAATGGGAAAATGGTAGATTTAAATACACCTATAAATGAAGAGGCTTCATTAAAAATAATTACTTTGAAAGACGAAGAAGCACCAACAATTTACAGACATACTCTTGCTCATATAATGGCTTTGGCTGTTAAAAGAATTTATGGACACGATAATGTAAAAATTGCCATAGGACCAGTTATTGAAAATGGTTTTTATTATGATTTAGATTTAGATCAAAAAATTGTAGAAGAAGATTTTCCAAAAATAGAACAAGAAATGAAAAAAATAGTTAAAGAAAACCATGAAATAACTCATGAAGTTGTATCTAAGGATGAAGCAAAAGAGATTTTTAAGAAAGAACCTTACAAACTAGAATTAATAGAAGACATAGAAGACGATGTTGTAAGTATATACAGAGTGGGTGAGTTTGTTGACCTTTGTAAAGGTCCTCATTTACCTTCAACAGGGTTTGTGAAACAGTTCAAATTATTATCAGTTTCTGGTGCTTATTGGAGAGGTGATGAAAATAAAAAGATGCTTCAAAGAATATACGCCACTGCTTTTCCAAAGAAAAAACAATTGGATGAATATTTAGATTTTTTGGAAGAAGCAAAAAAACGTGATCATAGAAAAATTGGTCCAAGACTAGATCTTTTTATGATTGATCCAAATGTTGCTCCAGGAATGCCTTTCTTCTTAAAAAGAGGATCGAAAGCATTGAGTGAACTGTTTGAATTTTCTAGAGAAATACATGAAAAATATGGTTATTTTGAAATTCAAACTCCTTTAATAATGAATGTTGATTTATGGCATAAATCAGGACATTGGGATCACTATAAAGAAAATATGTATTTTACAGAAAAAGAAGAAACTGAGATGGCTGTAAAGCCTATGAACTGTCCAGGACATATTATAGCTTTTAAGAATGACATGAAAAGTTACAGAGACTTACCTATTAGAATGTTTGAATTTGGTAAAGTTCATAGATATGAAAGAAGTGGAGTATTACACGGCTTATTCAGAGTCAGATATTTTACACAAGATGACGCACATATTTTCTGTACTAATGAACAAATTGAACAAGAGTTAGTTGGAGTTATGAATTTGACAGATGAATTATATTCTACTTTTGGGTTCCAATATGAAGCTAACCTATCAACAATGCCTGATGACCACATGGGAGATGTTGAAACTTGGGATAAAGCTATAGATGCTTTAAAAGGGGCACTTGAAAAAAAAGATGTTCCTTATATAATCAATGAAGGTGATGGAGCATTTTATGGACCGAAAATTGATTTTTACGTTACTGATTCTTTAGGTAGAAAATGGCAGTGTGCTACTTTACAACTAGATTTTCAAATGCCTGAAAGATTTGATGTTACTTATATAGATGAAAATAACGAACATGTTAGACCGGTTATGTTGCATAGGGCAATTTTTGGTTCTGTAGAAAGATTTTTTGGGATTCTGATAGAAAACTTTGCTGGTGCTTTCCCTACTTGGTTATCCCCTGAACAAGTATCAGTTATTTCTGTATCAGAAAAATTCAATGATAAAGCACTTGATTTTGCAAATAAACTGAAAAAAGAAGGTATTAGAGTTAGCCTTAACATAACAGATGCAACTGTTGGCTACAAAATAAGAGAAGAACAGATGAAGAAAATTCCTTATATGATTGTTTATGGAGAAAAAGAAGCTGAAAGTGACACAGTAAATATTAGAACAAGAGATAATAACAACGTAAATAACATTAATGTTGATGAATTTATTAAAACAATTAAAAGTGAAATTTCTAAAAGAAATTTGAAGTTAAGCTACTAAACAACTTAAAAAATATATCCCCCTTTTTAAAAGGGGGATTTTTTTAAGTAGAACTATAAGCCAGATTCTGTTATAAGCCGATCATCTATCTAAGCGACCTACCTTGAAGGATTGAGCGGGCAACCTGCCTTCATTTTTGGTCTTGCTCCAGATGGGGGTTACCAAGCTATCAGGTTACCCTGACACTGGTGAGCTCTTACCTCACCTTTCCAACCTTGCCTAATATAAGGCGGTTTACGTTTCTATGGCCCTTAACCAGAGATCACTCTCTCCAGGATTTAACCTGGCATCCTGCCCTTTGGAGTCTGGACTTTCCACATTTATATGCGATCGACCGTTCTACTCTTTATAATTAATTCCTTGATATGTATTTCTTTTTTTCATTTCTTTGTTTATTTTATTAATTATTTCAATCTTTCTAAACCCCCAGTTTCCATGCAAAAAACCTGTTTTTGGAGGTTCTGCTGCTAATCTATGAATAACAATATCTGGATTAAGGTATTCTAAAAATGTAATTACCCTATTTATATATTCATCTAAACTCAAAGGGGATATTTCTCCATTTTTATACATTTTGCCAAGTTTTGTATTTTCTGTTATGTATAAAGAATGTAATTTTACTCCTTGAATTTCCATAACATTTGCAAACTTAGCCATTTCAATTACATCATTAATATCATCCGTAGGGAAATCCATTATAAAATGATATATAATTTCTAATTCCCTTTTCTTTGATCTCATCGTTGCATCTATTACATCTGATAAATAATGTCCTCTATTCATGAAAACTAAAGTTTTTGTATTAGTAGACTCAACACCAAATTCAAGAAAAACATCTAAATCATTTTTATAAGAAGAAATTATATCTAATTTTTCCTCACTTACACAATCAGGTCTTGTAGAAATATCTAATATAAGTATATCATTAGAAATTAAAGCTTGATCATATATTTCTTTCAATTTGTGAGGCTCGGCATATGTGTTTGTATTAGATTGAAAATAAGCCATATATTTTGAAGCTCTACCTTCGTATCTTTTCATCATTGTTTTAAGCTGATCTTTTATAGAAACACTAGCGTTTGTACTAGCAAATCCACTTCCAGTTTTTTCACAAAAAATACAACCACCAATACCTTTTTCTCCGGTTTTATTGGGACATGTGAAACCAGCATTTATTGGTAGTCTTTGTACTCTTTCTCCATATCTATTTTTTAAATATGCACTTAAATTATTATAGTAATTCATAACAAAATCACCTAAATTTATTTATCTTATATTTCAAATCCTCAATAATTGTTTTATCAGGACCAATTATAACAAACATATTTTTTTGTAATCCAACAAACCAACTATACATTACTTCGTTTTCGTATAAACCATTATATCTCCCATATAAAGCAGGTATTGTGGAAATAAACGCATTAAAATCAGAAGAGAATTCTTCAACAAAATTATACCAGAAGCTGTTTAACTTGTATATACTATTAAAATTAAGAATGTAAATATTATATGATAAATTGTTTCTCTCAAGTACTATCTTCATTTGCTGACTATTTTCAGGTAATTCAAAATTTAAAAATGAAGAATCGTCTGTTATTTCTCTTGTTTCAACATTATACAAAGAAGGGTTGAATTCAATATAATCATTAAATTCAGCAGAATAAGAAAATATAGACAATATTAAAAAACTAATTGTTAAAAGATTTTTCAAGTTTTTTGTAAAGAATTTTGATTTTGTCATATATCTCTTCCTCCTTAATGCTTAATATTTTTTTATCTTTATAGACCCATTTACCCGCAATCATAGAAGAAATTATATTTGATGAATTCATTGAATATAAAATATGTGATTTTATTCTTTTAAGATCAAAAGGTTTAAATTCTGGAGTATCTAAATCAATTACAATTAAATCAGCTTTGAAATCTTCATCTAAACGACCGATTTCTTCATTATATGCAAAACCTCCATTTTCCCAAATCATTCTTAGAAATTCTTCATTTTTAATGGCATCTGGAGAGTATAATGATTTATAATATAAGGCTGATAACTGTATTTCTTTTAGAACACTTAAAGAATTATTGCTCGCACTTCCATCAGTTCCTATTGAAACATTTATGTTTTCTTCCAGCATTTTCTTTAAAGGCATCATACCATTACCCAATTTCAAATTACTTGAAGGATTATGAGATACATTAACTTCATGCTTTGATAATACTTTAATATCTTCATCTGTCGAATGAACGCAATGAGCAGCTATAATGGGTACATCAAAAATACCTGTTTTTTCCAAATCACTCAATCTATATTCTTCATTTTTTGATTCGAGTAAATGTATTTGAATATGTGTATCATATTTTTCAGCTAATTTTGCAACTTTTTCTAGATATTTTTCTGATACTGTATAAGGTGCATGAGGACCAAATCCAATTTTAATTCTATTGTCATATTTATGGTATTTTTCTATTGTTTTTAAATTTTCATTTATTCTTTTTTCCCAGCCTTGATCAGTATCTGCAGCCAATCCCCTCGAAATAAATGCTCTCATTCCTGAATCAATTGCTGCTTTTGAAATTTGATCAGTAAACATATACATATCAGCAAAAGATGTAATACCATTTTTGATCATTTCAATTTGGGATAATAAACTACCCCAATAAGCCATTTCATCTGAAAGTAAATCTTCTCTTGGAAGCATATTCTTAAATAACCAATCCTCAAAGTCTACATCATCAGCCATGCCTTTAAATAACGACATAACTGTATGAGAATGGGTATTTATAAATCCTGGAAGAACTAATTTACCTTTTAGATTGATTATTTCAGAAGATTTTTTTATTTCTTCATTGATATCAGAAAAATCAATAATTTCATAAATT
The DNA here is from genome assembly GCA_964603015.1 of uncultured Thermotogaceae bacterium. GTDB lineage: Bacteria > Thermotogota > Thermotogae > Petrotogales > Petrotogaceae > Geotoga. The sequence goes on from CAZRTN010000012.1 coordinate 22,219, forward strand.
TCGTCATTCTTTATTATTAGTGATTTTTTAATTATTTCACTATCAGCACTTTTTAAAATGTATGGATCTTTTAGAATAAAATATTCCATAAAAATTCAACTCCATTTTTTAAAAAATCGGGTATATAATAACCCGACTTTTATTGTATAAAATCTTTTATTTTATTAAAATATTTTTCTTGATTATATTTACAATTTATCAATTCATGTTTTCC
>CAZRTN010000013.1:0-1503 GCA_964603015.1 uncultured Thermotogaceae bacterium
TATCCATAGAAAAGTACATTAAATATACTGCAAAAATAGCCCCGAGAGATAAAGATCCTGTATCCCCCATAAATATTTTTGCTGGTTTAATGTTAAAGAATAAAAAAGCTATTACAGGAATTACTATAGCATATATAAAGTTAAGATTTTCAATACCACTAATAAAAACAGTCATAATCATTGAGGAAATAAAAATAAAAGCGTTCAGTCCATCCAAACCATCAGTGAGGTTTGTAGCGTTTGACATCCCAGAAATAAAAATAATACCCCAGGGTATATATAAAAAACCTAAATTTATTTTTGCGCTTAAAAAAGGAATTAAAATTTCTGTGTTTGGTGAATATTTTTGAATGAAAAAAAGGATAAGTCCAGAAAACACCAATTGAAGTATCAATTTTTGTATAGAGTTTAAACCAGTTGAATGTTTTTTGAAAATACTTAAAAAATCGTCTAAAAAACCTATAAAACCAAATAAAAATGCTGTAAGTCCAATTATAAAATATAGAGGCTTTTCATTCATATAATAAAAAGAAAAATTTAAAAAACTAATTGCAATTACGAATAAAACTCCTCCAGCTGTTGGAGTTCCTTCTTTGTAATTATGCAAATCAGGTCCTTCTTTTCTTATGAATTGTCCTAATTCTCTTTTTTTAGACCATTTTATATAGATTGGATATAAAAATAATAATAAAATAAAGACTATCAAAGATAATAAGAGTTCCATTATTTACCCCTTTCTTTCATAAAATTATATAAACCAGTTGAATTAGAACCCTTTATTAAAACAATTCCTTCAGCTGATTTCAAGATTTTTTCTATATCTTCAAAATTATATATCATATTTACATTTTTTAAATCATAAGATTTTTCTGGATCATAAAAAAATATATCATCAAAAATATTTTTTGCTTTACTTATAATATTTTCAACAATTTTTTTATTATTTTCTCCAGTTTCTTTTATTTCAGCCATGATTAAAGTTTTTTTCTCACTTTTTATTTTTTCTATACTTTCAAAAGCACTTAAAAATGATTCTTCAGACGCATTATAAGAATCATTAATTATAATGTTATTTTCATTTTTTATGAATTCAAATCTTGACTCAGGTAGTTTTATTTCAGATATAATGAAAGGATCCAAGGGAATCTTTGCAAAAACTGAAAAAGTAACAGCAGCTAGCAAATCCATTATCTGTCCTTTGTTCCAAAATGAATTAAGGGTAAGTAGAGCTTCTTTACCAAATAATTTAAAATATACTTTAGTGTTATTTTCAATATATTCAAAATCTATTAAATAAGAATCTTGGTTCATAGTTTGTCCAAAAGTTAGTTTATTATTATAGCCATCAATATATTTTTTAAGTTCAGGAGAATCATAATTATAAACTAATAATCCTCTATCTAAACTATTAATTATATTTGATTTTTCTTTTGCTATTGCATCTTTAGTTTTAAAAAATTCAATATGAGAAGTTCCAATGTTAGTTATAAAAGCAACGTCCAA
>CAZRTN010000013.1:1603-14187 GCA_964603015.1 uncultured Thermotogaceae bacterium
GGATAATCAGCATTTACTACAGCAAAAGATGCGCCCTTTTTGAACGCATCTTCTACATATTTATGTCCGTCGGTGTTTTTACCTTTTAAAGCAATAAAAACATCATTATTTTCAACTTTTCTAGAGTCGATTTCAAAATGATAGTTATTAAGAAATAAACCTTCAAGTGTCATTTTTTCATGCTCCTTCTCAATGAGTCGATACATTCAGAAGCTATTTCAAAATCGTTGAACTTAATCTGTTTGTTATTGGCAAAAAGTTGGAATTTTTCATGCCCTCTACCAGCAATAATTACCAAATCATCTCTATTTGCAAAATTAATAGCAGCATTTATTGCGGTTTTCCTTTCAGGGATGACAATAAAGTTTCTTTCTTTTTTTATACCAACTTTAACCTGTTCAATTATCTTTTCTGGGTCTTCATCTTTTGGATCATCAGTTGTTAGAACTATTATGTCAGAATATTTACAGGCAATTTTCCCCATGATTTCTCTTTTTCCAATATCAGCATTACCTCCAGCGCCAAAGACTAAAATAATTCTACCTTTAACAATCTCTTTTGCGTTTGATAACACTTTATCTAGTGCATCTGGTGTGTGGGCAAAATCTATGACAACTGAAAAACCCAGTGCTTTAGAACTTGGTATAAGTTCAAATCTTCCTCTGACTCCTTTAAAAGTAATTATTCCATGTTTAATCTGGTCATAAGTCAATCCATACTCTTTACAAACAATTAAAGCATTTGTTATGTTATAAGCATTAAATTTCCCTATTATAGAAGAGTAGATAGATATTTCCTCTCCTTCGGGAGTATCTATTTTAAAATTCATCTGATAAATACTTTGGTTAATACTTTTTATCTTATAATCTGAATCTTCAGAAAAACCGTACGTTATTATTTTTTTCTTGTTAATATCAAATTTATTAATATCTATATCATCTATATTGACAATAGCTTTTCCGTTTTTTTTCATACTTTTTGTTAAAGATAATTTCGTGTTGTAATATTCTTTAAAAGTATGATGGTAGTCAAGATGATCTCTAGTTATATTCGTATATGATACTAAATCGTATGCGAGTTTTTCAATTCTTTTTTGATGAAGTGCATGAGAAGAAACTTCCATGTTTATGAACTCAACATTTTCTAGTTTGCTTTTCTCTAATACTTCTGAAATTTTAATAACACTAGGGGTTGTGTTGTAAGGTTCTTCTATGACTTTATCTTTGATCCTAATATCAACTGTACTAAAAAGTGTTGATTTTTTACCTGTTTCTTGTAGGATATGATGAACTAAAGTTGCAACAGTTGATTTTCCATTTGTCCCAGTAACTGCAAAAAATTTAAAGTCATCGGGTGTGATGTGTTTGTTTTTATAAGTCAACTCAGCTATGACTTTTTTAGTGTTTTTTATTAAAACATAGTTTAGTGATGTATCCTCTGGGATTTTTTCAGCGTCATCCAAGATAACAAAAGCAGCACCTCTGCTCACAGCAGAATAAATAAAGTCATGTCCATCAACTCTAAAGCCTTTTACAGCGATGAACACATCATTTTTTTCTACATTTTCACTGTTATCTTTGAAATTGTTAATTTCAATACTTTCATCTATATCCATACGGGTATCAATGATTTCGTCTTTCAAGAAGTCCAAAATTTCAGAAATTTTCATTTATATATTACCCCCTAATTATCTAATTTATATATTTGACAACAAAAAAAATTATTGATATCATATCATTAGCACTCAACAAAAAGGAGTGATAATTAAAAATGGGGATGAAGCTTTCAAAAAGACAAAAAGATGTCTTGTTGAGCATAGTTGGACTGTATTCAAAGAGTACAAAACCTGTTAGTTCTGATGATGTAATTCAGAACTCAGGAATAAAAGCTTCAAGCGCAACAATAAGAAATGATATGCAAAAATTACAACACCTATCATATATTTACCAACAACACACAAGTGGGGGAAGAATTCCCACTGATAAGGCTTTGAAATTATATTTTGAAATAATAGAAGAGGCATATGGAGAAGAACAAAATTATCTTGAAATGCCAAGAGATTACAAATTCTATGATTTAAATATAATGTTTGAGAATTTATCAGAAATTATTTCTTCTACACTTAATGGATTGGTTATATTTGAATATCCTGATCCAAAATATATTTATGTAACAAGAGCAGTTGTAACTACTCTAACAGAGTATCATTATGTTGTAATTTTATTGACTAATTTAGGTATGACTATTTCTAGAACAGTTGAGTCATACGGTTTACCAAATGCCAAAGAACTAGAAAATATGTTAAATGAAGGGTTGGCTGGTAAATCATTACATGACATCATATATGCCTCAAGGACACAAAAACTAAAAACTGAAGATATTCGATTGACTAATATGTTCAATTTGATAGAAGTTTTGCTTAATGAGTTTTCTAGAAATAAATATCTAATAAAAGGTTTGGAAAAAATAATCAATAAATTCAAACCTAATATAGAAAGCGTAGATAGTTTAACTAAAATAATTGAAAATGATGACATAAAAAATGAAATTTTCAATAATTTAGAATATACTCATGATTTAAATATATTTTTTGGTTCTGATTTAAAAACAAAGTCATTAAAAAACTTTGCTTTCTTTAGTACTTCTTATAGTTTAGGTTCAAATCCTATAGGAAGAATGCTGTTTATAACAGATAAATTTTGTGATTACGAAAGAATATATAAAATCATAAAAGAATATAATTCTCGCTTCTCTGAAATTATATCAAAAAACTTATAGTAAACGAAATTTTTGAATAAAAATATAGATTAAAGCATGTGGAGGTGCATTTTAATGGATAAAAAAAATAAGAATAAAATAAATAAAAAAGATAAAAAATTAAAAGAAAAAGAAGAAAAAATGAAAAAAGAAGCAAAAGAAAAAAAAGAAACTAAAGAAGAAAAGGATAGTGAAAACGAAGAAGTTTTATATCAAAATCTACCAAAAGAAGAACTGATAGAATTAATGGAAAAAATTGAAGAAGAAAATGAAGAAACGAAAAAAGAAATGGAAAAGTACAAAGAGGCTGCTTATAACTTAAAAGATAAATTTGACCATTATCAACAAATTGTTGAAAAAGAAAAAAAAGAATTGAAAAAAAGCACAAAAGAAAAAATAATAAAGAACTTTTTAAAACCTTTTGAAAAAATGACCTTATCTATGAACTATAAAGATGACCCACAATTTGTCAAGGCAATTGAAATGGTTCATAAAGATTTTAAAAATTCTTTTGAAAAATCAGATCTAAAATTTATTATTCCTGATAAAGGTTCAGCTTTTGATCCTTTTGAACATGATGTAGCAGATAAAATAGAAACAGATGAAATAAAAGAATACCATATACACTCGATACAAAATCCTGGTTATAAATTAGATGGAAAAATAATTGAACCAGCTAAGGTTATCGTTGCTGTAAAGCCTAAGAAAAAAGTTGAAGAGAAAGTAGAAGAAAAAGAAGAAAACAATAATGAGGAAAATAAAAAAGAGGGTGATGAATAATGCCTGAGAAAAAAGACTATTATAAAATATTAGATATAGATAAGAGTGCTTCTCAAGACGAAATAAGAAAAGCTTATAGAAAAATGGTTAAAAAATGGCATCCAGATAGACATCAAGAAAACAAACAACACGCTGAAGATAAATTCAAAGAAGTTCAAGAGGCTTATGAAGTTTTGAGTAATCCAGAAAAAAGAAAATTATACGATAGATTTGGATTTATACCAGAAGGTGGCGGATACCAACAAAGAGGTGGCCAACCAGGTGGCGGAGGAGTCGAAGATATTTTCAAAGACTTCTTTGGCGGAGGTTCTGGCAACTTCGGAGAAGCTGGCGGAGGTTTCGGAGACTTTTTTGATATGTTCTTCGGTTCAGAAAGGAGCTCTTCCTCCAGAGGTTCAAGAAGAGGTAAGAGACCTGAAAGAGGGCAAGATATTCATGCCACAATTTCTTTTGATTTACACGAAGTATTATACGATGTAAAAAAAACTATCGAATATGACAGATATGAACCATGTGATTCATGTAAAGGAACTGGTGCAGAAAATGGGACATCATACTCAAGATGTCCAAGATGTAATGGTCAAGGTCAAATAAACGAAGAACAGAGAACTTTTTTTGGTACATTCGTAAAAACATATGCATGCCCTACTTGTAATGGACAAGGAAAAATAATAGATAAAAAATGTTCAAAATGTAGTGGTAATGGAAAAATACATAAAAAAGAAAGACTCGATATAACAATTCCATCTGGAGTTGAAGATGGTTATGTATTGAGACTTAGAGAAAAAGGTAATGCAGGGAAAAACGGTGGTCCTGCAGGAGATTTGATTATACATGTAAGAGTTAACCCTAATAAAAACTTCGTAAGAAAAGGCTCTGATCTTGAAACTCAAATTACAGTTGATTACGTAGAAGCAGCGCTAGGATCAGAAGTAAAAATTCCAACTCTCGAAGGTGAAATTGTGGAAAAAATACCAGAAGGGACTAATCCTGGAACTGTAATTAGATTAAAAAATCTTGGGATGCCTAATTTCACAGGCAAAAAAAGAGGAGATATTTACGTAAAAATAAATGTTAAAATAGATAAACCAGGATTAAGAGAGAAAAAACATTTAAAAGACTTGGCAAAATTGAAGAAAATAAATATCTAAATAATAAAGGGGGCAGGAAATGAATAAATTAATGAAAAAAGTTGACTTGAAAAAAGAAATATTTGACTATTCAATTATAACTCTTGGAACTATCTTGACTGCAATAGGTATAGTGTTATTTCTTGTCCCGTACAGTATAGTAGCTGGTGGAGTTAGTGGACTTGCTATTGTTATGAATGAGCTTTTTGGCTGGTGGGTAGGTTTACAAATGTTAGTGTATAACGTATTCTTATTTGCCTTAGGCTTTAAACTTTTAGGTTTAGGTTTTGGAATAAAAAGTATATATTCTGCAATAGCCTTATCTGTTTTCACAGATGTTTTTCAACAGGTATTTAAATTAAATGAAATCTTACCAAATGTTATGACTCAAACTCAAAATCCTGGGTTAGATATGATGCTTATGACTGCAGTTTATGGCGCTATAGTAACAGGTGCAGGAATGGGTTTGGTTATATGGAGAGGCGCTACAACAGGTGGTACAGATATACTTGCAATAATCTTCAATAAATATTTTCATGTTTCAGTAGGTACAGGTCTTTTATTGGCAGATTCTGTAATCACAGCTTCTGCAATATTAATAAGTCCTATATTACCTATGTATGGAATAATTACAATATTTATAATGGCTAAGACTATAGACGGTATTGTGACCGGATTAGAGTCTACAAAAACTGTTTTGATTATAAGCGACTATCATGATAGAATTAAGGAGATGGTATATCAAGATTTAGATAGAGGTTTGACTTATTTAAAGGCTTCTGGAGGATACACAAAAAAAGAAAAAAATGTCTTGATGGTTACTATTTCTAGATCAGAAGTTGGTATGCTTAAAAATTATTTACATGAAATAGATGAAAATGCTTTTGTAATAATATTACCTAACAACGAAGCGTTAGGATATGGATTTAAAAAGATTAAATAAATAAAGGTAGGTGCATGACGGAGTGGATGACCCCCAAAGTAGCGAACTGATTTATTCGCTTATATCAATATTAGTGTTACTTGTATTATCTGGATTTTTTTCTGGTTCAGAAACAGCTATGACCTCCTTGGGAAGAGGTAAATTGAAGGATTATTTAGAAAAAGAAACTGATGAAAAACAAAAAAAGAAATTAGAAAAGTTTATGCATAAGCCAAACCAATATCTAACAACTATTCTTATAATGAATAATATTGTTAATATTTTGGCTTCTTCTTTGACTACAGTTTTCGTTATAAATCTTTTTCCAGGTTCCAGAGGAACTTCAGTAGGTATAGCGACTGGATTTATGACTTTATTGATATTGATATTTGGTGAAATAACGCCAAAAGTTTTCGCTAGAGAAAATAAAGAAAAATTCTTTGCTTTTGTATTTAAACCAATTCATTTATTTAATATTATACTAGCACCAATAGTATGGGTTTTGGTGAAAGTTACTAACATTGTTATAAGAGCACTTGGCGGGGAAAAGATAGATCAAGCTCCTCCATTTATTACAGAAAGTGAAATCATGACATATCTCGATATGGGCCATGAAGAAGGCGTTATAGAAAAATATGAAAAATATTTAATGCAGAGGTCTCTTGAAATGAGAGATACATCAGTAAAAGAAATTATGACGCCAAGAGTAGAGATTGTCGCAATGGAAGATGATGAAACTTTAATAGACCTAATTCAAACGATCAATGAAGAAGGGTATTCAAGATTTCCTGTATTCAGAGAATCGATGGATACAATAATTGGAGTATGTTATGCAAAAGATATTTTTAAACTATTAGATAAAACTAATGATTTAAGTGGATTAAAAACTAATACAATAACAAATTTAATCCATAAACCTTCTTTTGTACCAATTACAATGAAAATAAACGATGTTTTAAAGTTATTCTTGGCTAATCATACTCATATGGCTATTGTAGTCGATGAATATGGTGGAACAGCTGGCCTTGTAACTTTAGAAGATATTATAGAAGAATTAACAGGTGAAATATTAGATGAATACGATGATTTAGTAGAAGAATCAAACATATCAAGAATAGACGAATATAGTTTAATGGTAAATGGTTCTACTCCAATAAATGACATAGAAAGAGAGTTAGACGAAGACTTTCCTGATACTGAGTTTGAAACTATTGGAGGATTTCTTTTAGAACAATTAGAAAGATTTCCAAAACCAGGAGAAAATATTATATTTGAAGACTTCGAGTTTGAAGTTATTTCTGTTACGGTAAATAGAATAGATAAAGTAAAAGTTTCCTATTTGAATCATAACGAACAATATAAAGGTGATGGAGAAAATGAACAAACAATTAATTGATAAATTATATAAAAAGGCATTAGAAGTAAGAGAAAATGCCTATGTTCCTTATTCTAAGTTTAAAGTAGGCGCAGCATTATTAACAGAAGATGACCAAATATATGTTGGAGCTAATGTAGAAAATGCATCTTATGGATTAAGTATATGTGCTGAAAGAAATGCTATATTTAAGGCAAATGCAGACGGAAAAAGGAAATATAAGGCATTAATGGTAGTCGCCGAAACCGAAGGCCCTGTTAGCCCCTGTGGTGCTTGTAGACAGGTGATGACAGAGTTTGGTGATTACAAAGTTTATTTGGCTAATTTAAAAGGAGATATAAAAGAAACCTCTACTTATGAATTACTGCCATATAGCTTTGATAAGGAGGATATGGATGAAAAATAATGAAGAGGATAAGTATAAAGTCCTTGTCATAGATGACTCCTACATAAACAGAGTTTTCATTCAAAAACTAATAAAAACAAGTCTTCCAAATTATAAATATATAGAAGCCGATTCAGGAATAATGGGTATTCAAAAAGCAAAAGAGGAAAACCCAGATGTTATTTTGCTTGATATAATGATGCCAGATCTAGATGGCTATGAAGTATGTATAAGAATAAAAAAATATGAAAAATTAAAAGAAATACCAATTATATTTGTAAGTGCATTAAATGAAATAGATGATAAAACAAGAGGCTTTGAAGTGGGTGGGGTTGATTATATAACTAAACCTGCTCATTCAAAAGAAATAATCGCTAGAATAAAAACACATTCTAAATTATATAGGATGCAACAAGCATTAAAAGAATATATCACAAAAGTAGATAGAGATTTAAATATGGCACAAAAATTTCAAAGAGAAATGCTTCCTATAAAAGAAAATTTTAATGGATTAAAATTGAAATGGCATTTCCAACCATCTTTTAATGTGTCAGGAGATATATTTGGAATTATTGAAAAAAAAGATGAAACTTTTATATATATAGTAGATGTTTCAGGACATGGCGCAGCTTCAGCAATGCTTTCTTTGATGATAAAAAGAGAAGTTGAAAGTATAATTATAGATAAAGACCATAGCGATTTGAGAGAAATATTATTTCAATTAGATGATAAAGAAAAATCACTTTTTTCTGACGGGGTATATTTTACCGCCGCTTTTATAAAGATAAAAGAAGATAAAATAACAATTTGTAATGCTGGTCATAGATCACCAATTTTATACAAAAAAGGTGAAATAACAACTTTTAATCATAATAATTTTCCTTTAGGAATGGGATTAATTAAAGATCATGAAAACATATTGTTAGACGAATCAGATTTTAAAAAAGACGATATTTTCATTATGTTCACTGATGGATTAGTTGAGGCAGAAAACAGAAATGGTATTCAATTTGATGATGAAAGTATATTAAAAATTTTAGAAGAAAACGATAATGAAAATAATATTACAGAAATAATAGATAAAATAAGAAATAATTTTTTGAATTTCTTAAATGAAGAGAAACCTGATGATGATATAACATTATTAGTTGGTAAAAAAGTTTAATAATTATAAAAATCAGCCTTAATTTATTTAAGGCTTTTTTTTAAAAACAAATTTTAGAAATAGCTATAGCTATTTCACTATTCTATCCTCCAACCAACAACAAAAAAGAGGTGTTTTTATGAAATACTATGAAAAAGAATTGAATAAAAATGTTATATTTCAAGGAAATATAATAGACATGGAAAAATACGACATAGAATTACCAAATAAAAAGAAAGCAACTCGAGAAGTAATAAGACACCCAGGTGCAGTAGGAATACTTGTTATAGATGACGAAAATAAAATATGGCTTGTTGAACAATATAGATTCCCTATTTCCAACACTCTTCTTGAAATTCCTGCTGGTAAAATAGACAAAGATGAGTCTCCAGAAAAAACTGCAAAAAGAGAGCTTCAAGAAGAAACGGGTATAATTTCAGAAGATTTAATTTCTCTTGGTAAAATATATACAACAGCTGGTTTTTCAGACGAGGTAATATATCTTTATTTAGCAAAAAATATAACAATTTCAGCACAAAATTTAGATGAAGATGAATTTTTAGATATAATTAAAATAGACTATAATGATTTTAAAAATAAAATCCTTAGTAACGAAATTACTGATTCAAAAACATTGGCTGCTTTTGCCAGATATGAATTATTAAAACAATCACAGGAGGGAAATATATGACAAGAACTAGATTTGCGCCAAGCCCTACGGGATATTTGCATGTTGGTGGAGCGAGAACAGCTTTATTTAACTTTTTATATTCAAAACATGAAAAAGGTACTTTTGTTCTAAGAATAGAAGATACTGATATAGAAAGATCGACAATAGAGTCAGAAAATCAACTTATTGATGCTATGACATGGTTAGGTCTTGATTGGGACGAAGGTCCAAAGATGGAAGGCGAATATGGCCCTTATAGACAATCAGAAAGAAAAGAAATATATAGAGAAAAAGCAACAGAATTAATAGAAAGAGGAAAAGCTTACGAATCATATATTTATCCAGAAGAAATGGATAAAATCAAAGAAGAATTACTCTCACAAGGTAAACCTCCTCATTTCACAGAAGAAATGATAACTCAATTTAATTCTGAAGAAAGAAAAGAAGAGTACATGAAAAAATATAAACATCCAGTTGTTTTCTTTAAGATGCCTAGAAAAGATTATGTTTTAAATGATCTTATAAAAGGTGAAGTTACCTTTAAAAATGGAGCAGTTGGAGACTTTATTTTAATTAGAAGTAATGGACTTCCTACATACAATTTTGCAGTTGTTGTTGATGATATGATGATGGAAATATCTCATGTTGTAAGAGGAGATGACCATTTATCAAATACATTAAGACAAATTGCAGTTTACGAAGCTTTTGAAGTTGAAGTACCTAACTTTGCACATGTTTCAATGATTTTAGGGCCTGATGGTAAAAAATTATCCAAAAGACATGGTGCAACTTCTGCAGAAGAATTCAGAAATAGAGGATATCTTCCAGAAGCAGTGTTGAATTATTTAGCACTTTTAGGGTGGTCGCATCCAGAAGGGAAAGAAATTTTAACTTTAAATGAAATCATAGATAATTTCACTTTCGATAGAGTAAATTCAAGCCCAGCGGTTTTTGATGAAAAGAAATTGAAATGGATGAATGGAAATTACATAAGAAATGCTGATACAGAAAGAATTTTCAAATTATCAATTCCATTTATAACTAAATCCGGTGTTTTGTCTGAAGAACAGTGTGAAGACAATAAAAAATGGTTAAAAGAAGCAATTGAATTAGTAAAAACTTCTGTTGAAGAATTATCAGAAGTTCCAGAGGAAATATCTATTTTTATAAATAATTTTAAACCCGAATTAGATAATGAAGAATTTATTGAATATTTAAAAGCTGAAGGGGTAAAAGAGGCATTAAGAATAGCTCTTGAAAAATTCAACAATGATACAGATTGGACAGTACAAACTGTTTTAGAAAATTTAAAAGTTGCTATGAAAGATGCTAAACCAGCTAAAAAACCTTTCTATATGGCTTTAAGAAAAACATTAACAAATCAATTTCATGGACCAGATCTTGTAAAAGCAGTACACTTAATTGGGAGGGCTAGAGCCATAGAAAGATTGGAAATGGTGATAGAAAATGAATATTAAGATTTATGATAGTCTGAAAAGTCAATTAGTTGATTTCAAACCAATAAAAGAAGATACAGTAACTATGTATGTTTGTGGTCCAACTATATATAATTATTTTCACGTGGGTAATGCTAGACCAATGATTGTTTTTGATGCTTTTAGACGATTCTTAGAGTTTGTCGGATACAAAGTAATAATGGCACAGAACTTTACAGATATTGACGATAAACTTATAAACAAAGCAAAAATTGATGGAACAACAATTGATGTAATTGCAAATAGATTTATAAATGAATACTATAGAGATGCTTTGAAATTGGGTGTGAGAAACGCTAATTTTCATCCAAAAACTACTGACTATGTGCCTCAAATAATAGATTTTATAAAAGATTTAATAGATAAAGACTTCGCATATGAATCAGAAAATCACGATGTATATTTCAATGTAAGAAATTTTGAAAAATATGGAGAATTATCCCATAGAAAAATTGATGATATGAGGTCAGGGACAAGAATTGAAGTCAATGATGAGAAAAGAGATCCATTAGATTTTACTTTATGGAAATCCTCAAAAGAAGGAGAACCTTCTTGGGATTCTCCTTGGGGCAAAGGTAGACCTGGTTGGCATATAGAATGTTCTGTAATGTCTACTGAAATTTTGGGTGATACTTTTGATATTCATGCTGGTGGAAATGATCTTATATTTCCGCATCATGAAAATGAAAGAGCCCAATCTTGTGCAAAAACAGGTAAAGAGTTTGCAAATTACTGGATGCACAACGGAATGATAAAGTCATCTGGGGATAAAATGTCAAAGTCTATTGGAAATATATGGCTTGTAAGAGAACTTTTAGATAATTTTGATGCGGATACAGTGAAATTTTTTATATTATCAAAGCATTACAGAGCTCCTTTAGAATTCTCAGAAGAAGGACTAGTCTCTCAGAATAAATCAGTTATGAGAATAAAAGAAACATTAAAAATTGTTGAAAACAATTACAATAATTATGTTCCAAACATAGCACATTCTGATTATATGAAAAATATAATAGAAGAAATTAAAAAATATTTATCAGATGATTTTAATACTCCAAGGGTTATTGCAAAGATTTTTGATCTTTCTAAAGAATTAAACAAATCTATAAATGACAGTGATGAAGAAAAAACACTTGAAATATACCATTTGATAAAAAATGTAATTGGTCCTATATTAGGTCTTTTTGAAGCACCAGAAAAGTCTAGTAAAAATGAAGACATAGTTGATTTTTTAATTCAAGAACATATAGATATCAGAAACCAAGCAAGAAAGAACAAAGACTTTGAAACCGCAGATAAAATAAGAGATGATTTAATAAAAAGAGGAATTGTTTTAAAAGATACACCGGAGGGAACTAAATATAATATAAAAGATACATTATAACTCTTTAATAATAAGTTAATTAGTGATATAATTGAATGTATATATATTCTCCGGAGGTGTTCTAAATGATAGATGTAAAGATAGTCAATGCTGTTTTGAATGCTCTGGTATCAACTTTCAAATCAGCTGCTAAAACGGATATAAAAATAGATAAACCCCAATTACAAAATAAAATTGACAAAAAGTATGAAATAGTAACCACAATAGGTTTTAACGGAGTATTAGAGGGTAATTTAATTTACACACTAAATGAAGATTCAGCAAAGATAATAGTTAACAATATGATGCAAGGGATGATGCAAGTAGAATCAATTGATGAAATGGCTTTATCTGCTGTTGGAGAGCTTGGGAACATGATTTCTGGTTCTGTTGCGGTGGCTATGGAGAAAATTGGTTATTCTATAAATATAACTCCTCCATCTGTTGTAGAAGGAAAAGAAATGAAAGTAGCTGTAGATGGAAATATCTTAAAATTTAAAGGGTTATTAGATGATACAAAAGAAATAGACTTATACTTAGTAGTTAAAAAATAATAATAAAA
>CAZRTN010000013.1:14287-21068 GCA_964603015.1 uncultured Thermotogaceae bacterium
CTGAGATTAACAGGAATTAAAATACCTTTTTGACCATTCCAATAGAAAAATACAAAACCTTTTTCTCCAAAATCTATAAATCTAAAATTATTAATATCAGAAGTCAAATCAACGTATTCTTCTTTTAATGTACCTAATAATTTCAACAACTTAACCATATGATGATCCGTATCCCAATGTAAAGCATACCAATCGAAGAAAGCAAGTTTTCCATAAAATTGATCGTTTGGTGGAAGTTGTTTGAATTTTTCTTCAACAGGATTTTCAAAATCAAGACCTGTATTCATAGGCTGTGCTTCGAATATTTCATATCCTGAATTTATAAATGTAATTCCATTAGGCATAAAAGTATTTAATACAGCAGACATTTTAGAGAATTTTTCTTTATAATCTCTTGTTACAGCTCTAGGAGAATCAGGAGTTTCAGCTGTTGCAAAAGCTGGAGTAACAAGCTCTGGCATAATTTTTTGTGAGAATTTTTTAAGCCATCCTTCATCAACTCTTGGCTCTGACCACCATGAGTTTCCTAAAATACCGTCATATCCGTTTCTCTTTGCCCTTTTGTGATTATCCATATTAAGCTCTTCTGCAATGATAGCAAAAGCAGGGTCATATTCTTTTGCATTTTTAATTATCATATGTTCTAGTTGATCTGGTAAAGCATGTCCCATATCTAGTCTGGCACCATCTATTCCGAAGTTCCTTTGATAATAAGGCATTATATCTGCTATTATTTTCCATAATTCTTCATTTTTTTCAGTTCCTGGGAAATTACTTGATTTAACTACATCAAAAAGAACATAAGGTGGTTGATCATCTGAAACGAATTTTTGAGCAGCAGCTGGATGAGTATTGAATAGTTTTAAGAAAGTCACATCATCCCAAGGTGGCTGTGGGTCGTTAATCCAGTCTGAAAATCCAGGTACTGTTATGACTTTGAATTCTTTTGCTATTTCATCTAAGAAATCAGGATTATCTTTGTTTTCTTTGACAAATTTTTCCCATTTTTCTGGGTTTTGTGTTTTTGGATCCCATCTGAATTTTTTCAAATGTTTTTTTACTTCTGGATCGTTATATAATGTTTCTAAATTATCTTCTGATGGTAAGACAAATTTCAAAGATTTTATTTTTGGTGGTTTAAAAGTGTTCAATTCTTTAATATCAATCCAATAAAACCAATCAGGATGATCTAAAATTAGTCTGTTATCTCTTGCAGCAGTTCTAGGAACAAAATCAAGCATAACTTTCATCCCCATAATGTGAGCAGCTTCAACAAAAGCACCAAATTGTTCGTTTGGTGTAAAAGCATTATTTAATAAAGTATCTTTGTAATCTTCCTCAACACTAAAGAAATCTTTAACAGAATAAGGAGATCCTACTTCACCTTTTTTGAATTTATTAGATGATTGACTGATAGGTAATAAATATATACAGTTTACATTATATTGTTTTAAATAAGGTAATAAAGAAATCATCTTCAAAAAAGTTCCTGACTCCGTATAACCCTTTTCATCTATAGGCATAAAAATAGATGAATTATCGTGAGTATAAGCCGCGGTAGCTCTTATATGTGCTCCATACATAACAGATTTCTTAATCCAATCTGGAGATTCTTCTCCAGTTGTATATGATAGAGGTTTTGAATAATCGTTAGTAGTTTCACTTTTGTTTATAATATCCTCAATTATATTTGAATGAAATTCATAAGGATTGACAAAAAATTTCCTGCCTTTAAGTTTCACTTGTCCTTCATATCCTTCTGGCATCCATCTTTTTGGTATAGCATAATCATAATTACCCTTGCTAATCTTTTCTTTTAAATGATTCAAAACTTTATTAAGTTCTTTCATGGTTACCCTCCTCATAAGCTATAGCTGTTTATTTGGCGGAGACGGTGGGGTTCGAACCCACATGAGGAAAAACCTCACCGGTTTTCGAGACCGGCCCCTTGCCAATTCGGACACGTCTCCTTAAAAACATCTTCAAGGTAATTATAACATATACAGAGATTTTGTTAGATAACCTGGTCTAATTTAGCGTAAACATTTTTTAAAACTGATTTTAACTCTTCATTTTCTTTTTTCAAAAGTTCATTTTCTACTCTTACTTTTTCAAAATCTGTTTCTTCAACAGTATAGGCTTCTTTTGTCTCATCTTGTTTTAAAATTTCATGTTCTTTAATTGCCCTAGTCATTATATCTAAAATAAGTTTTGAAGATTCTTTGTTATCTGTATGAATAGAATGAAAAATCAATAAGTTGTAAGTTGGTACCACATCGTGAAGTTCATCATATTCACTATTAAATAATTTTTCGACTATTTCTTCTTTAGATAATTCTTTGTAATCTTTTTTTACTATATTCAGTTTTATTTGATAATCTTTTTCAAATATATCATAAACATTATCAAAAACCTTTTCAAAAACTTCTTCTTTTGGGAAATGTGAATTTTCCGATACTTTTACAAATAAATCTACATAAAATCTTTGAAGAATCTCTAAAGGGTTTTGTCTTTCTTTTTCAGGATCAGCATATTTTTCTGCCAATAACTCAGCAATTTCATAATTAGCTAAAAAATTTGTCCCAAAACTATCGATCAAAAACATAATGTAATAACTTTTCTTTTTACCTAATTTGTACAATTCATCAATATCATCAAAGTTTTTGTCAACAAAATGAACTACTTTGTTTATCGTTTCCATTAAGAAAGCTTTGTAATTACTAAATTCAAAAGGTACAAAATACATAAAATCCCCCCTTATTTCTTTTACTTAGCTTCTAAATTAATTATACATTATTTTTATGTGAATATAAAAAATAAATCAATGCATATAGCATTGATTTATTCTCTAAGAAATATATATTCGCTTTTTTCATTGTTTATTTTTTCTACAGGATAAATTTTTTGTTCATGGTTAAAAATAAGATGTCTGATTATTTTTTCTTTATTTTTAAATTTGGAAAAAATAACGATATTTTTTGCTTGATTTATAAGGTTAAAAGTAATAGAAATTCTATCTGTTTTTGGATTTCCATAATCTTTAACATAATCTACTAACTTGTTGCTTTTTAATATGTTTGTTTCTGGAAATAAAGAAGCAGTGTGTCCATCATCACCCATCCCCAAAAAAACTAAATCAGGGGTTAAGGCATTTTTCTCTTTAATAGTTTTTTCATAACTGTTAGCACTTTCTTCTAAATCACCTTCAGTTTTTATAGGGAAAAGATTCAAATCGTACTCTTTTAATTTGTCAAAAAGGTGATTTTTTGCATTCCCAAAATTACTTTCAGGAGAATCATGAGGAATAAATCTTTCATCTCCGAAAAAGAAATTTATTTTATTCCAATTAATTTTGTGATGAGATTTTTTTGAGATTATATAATCATAAAGTTCCAAAGGAGTTGAACCCCCAGACAAAAAAACGTTGAACATATCTTTGTTTTCCAGGGTATAATAAAATCTCTTCTTAAAAATTTTATATATACTTTTGAAATATTCAATTTTATCATCGTAAATACAAATACTCATTTTATCATTCCTCCGGATTAACCCATTTATCTTCATTAAATAAACCTTCTGCAATATCGGGACCCCAGCTTCCTGCTTTATAATAATTTAAAAAATTCTCATTATTGTCCCATTCTTCTAATATATCATCGATTATTGACCAGCTAGTTTCCATAGCATCTGATCTTACAAAAAGAGTCTGATCATTCAATATAACGTCTAAAAATAGCCTTTCGTATGCTCCTGGTGGATCAAAATCAAAGAAATCTGAATATCTAAAATCCATATTCAAATCGTTTAAACATAATTTCGAACCAGGTTGTTTAGCTTGTAAATTTAAGCTAAAACCTTCGTTTGGTTGAATATTTAAAGTTAAAACATTTTTATTAGGTTTTAATTTGTTTTTAGAAAATATAGAGTAAGGAACTTCTTTAAAGTGTATTGTTATTTGACTATTTTTGGTTTTTAACCTTTTACCTGATCTCAAATAAAAAGGTACACCACTCCATCTCCAATTATCTATAAACATTTTAGCAGCGACATATGTTTCTCTTTGAGAATTTGGGTTAACGTTTTTTTCTTGCCTATAACCTTTAATTTTTTCTCCGTCTATAATTCCGTCAGTATATTGGGCTTTAATTATTTTTTTGTTTATATCTTCTTTTTTTAAGGGTTTTACAGATTTTAATAATTTGAATTTTTCGTCTCTAACACTTTCAGCATCTATTTGGGCAGGGGCTTCCATCCCAACTAACGCCAAAAGTTGAAGCATATGGTTTTGGAACATATCTCTTAATAATCCAGAATTTTCAAAATAACCAGCCCTATCACCTATTCCAAGATCTTCCGTAACGTTTATCTGTACGTGGTCAATATATTTATAGTTCCATATAGGTTCAAAAATTGTATTTGCAAATCTAAACATCAGAATATTTTGAACAGTTTCTTTTCCTAAATAATGATCTATTCTAAAAATTTGTTTTTCTTCGAGGTATTTATGTAATTCTTTATCCAATTGCTTTGAGCTTTTATAATCACTACCAAAAGGTTTTTCTACAATAACTTTTGGAAAAATCTCTTCTGTTTTTTTCAATAAGTTAGAATTACCAAGTTTTTTTATTATATCCATATATACTATTTGTGGAGTTGCAAAATAAAATAATCTATTATAATTTGTTTGAAACTTTTTATCCAATTCATTCATTTCATTTTCCAAATTTTTATATAGATTGATGTTAGAATAATCTCCATTTAAATAATATATCTTTTCTAAGAAATCATCAATTATCTTATAATTATATCCTAAAGATTCTTTGATATGTTGTCTATATGATTTTGTATCTAATTCTGTTCTTCCAACACCTAAGATGTAAGTGTTTTCCGATAACAAATTTCTTTTGTAGAGATTAAAAAGTGAAGGTATCAGTTTTTTAAATGTTAGATCTCCACTCCCACCAAAAATAACTATAGAAGCTGGATCTCCTTTAATATCTTCGCATGATTCAACATTATTCAAAGTTTTTTTGGTTTCTTTCATCATTTATCACTCTTTTGAGGATTAGCGGCTTTAATTTCTCCAGCTCCTGCTTCTTTTGTTTTGACGTTCTCTTTTTTTGAATAAACTGCATGCCCACCAAATTGATTTCTTAAAGCAGCGACCACTTTATCAGAGAAAAGGTCTTCTTGTCTTGATTGGAACCTCTTGAAAAGAGAATTACTTATTATAGGTACTGAAACACCAGTTTCAATTGCTGCATTAACTGTCCATCTAGCTTCTCCAGAATCTTCAACATAACCTTGAATTTTATCTAAGTCAGCATCTTCTTTGAAAGCGTTTTGTATCAATTCAAGAAGCCAAGATCTTATAACACTACCATGATTCCAGATTTTAGAAACTTCTGACATATCTATATTTCCATATTCAGAGGCCTTTAAAATTTCAAAACCTTCTCCATAAGCTTCCATAAGTCCATATTCTATTCCATTATGAACCATCTTAACAAAATGTCCCGCACCAGTAGGCCCACAGTACATATAGCCATCTTCAGGTGCTAGAGATTTAACGATTGGTAATATATGCTCATAAATATTTTTCTCCCCACCAATCATCGTTGAATATCCTTCAGTTAAACCCCAAACTCCACCAGAAATTCCAGCATCTACATAATGTATGCCTGATTTTTTAAATTCTTCAAATCTTATTTTATCTTTTTTATAATGACTGTTACCGCCATCAATTATAATATCACCTTTCTCCAATATATCTTTCAAATCTTCAAAATATTTATCTGTTATATCTCCCGCAGGCAACATAGACCAAATAACTCTTGGGGATTCCATTTTTATAAGATCCTCTAATTTTTCAGCTACAACTGCCCCTTCTTTTTCTAGTTGAAGAGCTTTTTCAATAGTTCTGTTATGAACCCAGACTTCGTGATTATCATTCAATAGTCTTTTAGCCATATTTTTACCCATTCTACCTAAACCAATAATAGCAATTTTCATAAAAATACCCTCCTATATACTGAATTTATATCCCCAGTTATATAAATTCGAGTAAAATTATTTCATTTAAATTGTATCACTTTTTGATTTAGTTTATTAAAATGAGTTTTAAAAATACATTTACAGGGTATTATGCTTTATTATATATTTTATTTTCTATTTGTTCAATCAAATCATCTACAAAGTTTTCGTGTTCAACAATATCATTCTTATTCCCGTCTACTATTAAAAGGTTTGAATGATTGTATTTAGAAATCCATAATTTGTATAAGTTATCCAATTGCTTCCAATACTCTTCTGGAACTTGCATTTCCATAGTTCTTCCTCTTTTTGCAATTCTATTTTTAATAGTTTCAACATTAGTATCTATATATATTGTTAAATCTGGTTTTTTTATAAATTCGAGCATTGTATAAAAAATATCTCTATAAGCTGAATATTCTTTATCTGTCATTTTGCCTGTTAGATGAAGATTTTTTGCAAAAATTTCTGCGTCTTCATAAATAGTTCTATCTAATATAGCGTTTTTACCCGACTCGATAATAGCTTTGATGCTTTTAAACCTATGGAATAAAAAATATGTTTGAAGATGATAAGACCATGATTTTTGATCATAGTAAAAATCCTCCAAAAATGGATTATCATCAACTGATTCATAATAAGGAATAAAATTCATTTTTTCAGCTAATATCCTTGTATAGGTTGATTTACCAGCACCTACATTTCCTGCTAAAACTATCATTTTTCCACTCATAACTAAACCTCCATG
>CAZRTN010000014.1:0-1422 GCA_964603015.1 uncultured Thermotogaceae bacterium
AACTGGTGTCTTTGGCGTGAAAGGCCAATGTCCTAGGCCTCTAGACGATGGGGGCATCAATTGATAACCGAAGTAAATAATACCATAGATTATCTCAGCTGTCAAGCAGTTAATATTATATTAATTGAAAAAATATAATTTAGTAAATTAAGTCTCGTGCATTTTTTAAATCTTCATTCATAGCGTCTATTAATTCTTTTTCTCCATTGAACTTTGCTTCATCTCTCATAAACTCCAAAATTTCTATTTTCACGTACTTGTTGTAGATATCATAATCAAAATCTAAAAAGAAAATTTCAACTTTCGGAATTTTTTTATTTTCTATGTAAGTAGGTCTAACCCCAACATTCATCAATCCCCAGTATTCTTTTTCCATATCTTGAATTTTTCCTTTAACTAGGTATACCCCATACCTTGGGAATATAATATCTTCCTTGTATCTTATGTCAATATTAGCTGTAGGAAATCCAAGTTTTTGACCAATATGTCTATCTTCATAAACTGGTCCTTCTATTGTCCAAGTTTTTTCCAACATTTTATTTGTAAGTTTTATATTTCCTTTTTTAATTGCCTTTCTTATCATTGTAGAACTTATCCTACTACCTTTATTTTTTAAATCATGTAAAATATTTACTTTTATATTATAATCGTAAGAATGTTTTAATAGAAAAGATGTGTCTCCCATTGCACCTCTACCGAATTTAAAATCTTCTCCACAAACAATTGATTTAACATTTCTTTTTTTCAAAATTTCTAGATATTCAAAATGAGTTATGTTCCAAACGTTTTCCATATCTATAATTTCAACTTTGGTATCCAAATTTTCAATGAATTTTTCTCTTTCCCAAGAAGGATAAATTAACCCTTTAAAACCATTTAAATATTGACTTATAGGATATCTTAACATAATAGCTAGAGGTTTTAAATCATTTTTTTTTGCATTTTCTATATTTTTATTTAGTATATATTTGTGTCCTTTATGAACTCCATCAAAAGTTCCGATAGCAACAGAATACAATTTTTTCACCTCTGGTTAAAAATCTTATAGAGTTTTGCTACTCTTTCAAAGCTTTCACTATTATTTTTCAAAAGAGTATTCAGATATTTTGAAGTTTTTTCTGTCTTCGCAAATCCTATAAATTCGTCTTTTTCATTGAAAATTTTTATTAATTCATTTTTTTTGAAATTATGTTTTACATCCATAATATTATTAACATATACATGGATTCCATTTTCTATTTTATATCCATATTTTACTTTTATTTCAGCCATATCTAAATAATGCACTGGATCTAATAATTTATCATAATCTATCTCTTCAGGTTTGATAGAATTTTCCAATGTGAATTTTTCAATAGCAGTTCTTTTAAGATTTTTTGTTACAGCTCCACAACCTATTTTATATCCAATATCCATAATTAA
>CAZRTN010000014.1:1522-5524 GCA_964603015.1 uncultured Thermotogaceae bacterium
TCTTGAATATTGCCTGTTAAATCATAGGTGTCTGTTATAATACCAAGTTCAGCTACTACATGGTATGTTTTATACAAATTTTGAAAAAATTCTATAAATTTAGTTCCTTGATTTACTGCTAAAACCATAACGCCTTCTGCAAAAGGATCTAATGTTCCGGTGTGTCCTACCTTTTTTGTATTAAGTTCTTTTCTCACAATATCAACTAAATCATGTGATGTAATATTTTTGGGTTTCTCAATATTCAAAAAACCTGATTTATTCATCAGTTTTATCATCCTTGCTTTCATCTTGTTCACTGTATTCTACTTTGTCAAGTAATTCATGAACTTTAACACTGGCTTGTAATCCTTTATCAATATGGAATCTAACTTCTGGAACTTTAAACATTCTAATGTTCTCTGCTATTACTTTTCTGAAAAAACCTTGGGCTTTATTTAATTTTTTTACTATTTTTTCAATGTCTCCATCAAGAGCAGAAACATAAACATCTACATATGATTTATCCTTTGCTAATTTAACATGATTTGTATTTATCATATGGCCTCTTACTTCTGGATCTCTTAAAGAGTAATATGATTTATTGAATAACTTCATGATTTCTGATTCTATCATCTTTTTTCTAAATTCAGACATTTTCATCTACCTCCATATCATTTACTATTCCGTCTATATTCATAAATTCTTCTGATTCATCAATTTTTTTCTTCAAAGCTTCTACGTAATTAAAATATTTCTTTGGGTTTAGACCTAAATTATTCCAAGAGTTTGTATCTGGTATTTCAACACCGAAATTTCCAGAATAACCATAATAAAGGGTATTTGTAGTTATGTTAGCTATATGAATGATTTGTACAATCATTTTAGAGTTGTCGTCAGTTAAATTATCTATAGAGTCGTGAAAGCCTGCGGAATTAATAATTAAATCCGACATACCCCATTGTTTAAAGAGTAATTTACCTATAGATTCATGGGAATAAGATTCTAATAATTCCTCAGCTTTTTTAAAGCTAACTTTTTTATGTTTTGCTAATTTTATATTCATCTCAAAAATTTCTGGCATAATATTTGACATTGCAAGTTTACCTAAATCATGCAATAACCCTGCTAAAAAAGCTTCTTCTCTTTCAGGGAAATTTATAGTTTTTGCCAATAATTCAGCTCCTATTGCAGTTGACATAAGATGTGTCCAGAACTTCTTAGTATTAAAAAAATCATATTCATTCCTAAAAAAGTTTTTAACAGTAAATATACTCATAGCTAAATTTCTTACAGTTTTAAAACCTAATATGTTAATCGCTTGAGATAATTTTGTTATTTTTCTAGGTAAAGCATAATAAGCAGAATTTGATAGTTTTAAAATTTTTGCACTTAATGAAGGAGATTCCAAAACAGCTGCATTCAAATCCTTTACACTCGAATTGGGGTCAGAGGCAATATTTATTATTCTTTGAACTATAAAATCAGGTGTAGGTAATTCTTCAATTTTTTTTGATATTACAGAAATTGAAACTTTACTCATTTTCAACACCTCTTGGTATTGTTAATATAAAAGTAGATCCTTTTCCAAGTTCAGTATCTAATTCTATGGTTCCACCATGTAATTCGACCATATCCTTTACAATAGAGAGGCCTACGCCTGTCCCTTGTATCTCATAAGTTAACGAGGTATCTGATCTATAAAATTTATCAAATATTTTCTCTTTATCTTCAGATTTAATTCCTATACTGTTATCTTTTATTTTTATAATAATATTATTTTCTTTTATTTCAGTAGTTATTTCAACAAATCTATGTTCTTTTTCTTTATCTGAATATTTTATAGCATTTTGAATTAAATTAAATATTACTTGTCTTATTCTTGTTCTATCCATAAAAACTTTAATAGATTCATTATTATGAAAAATAATCTCAACATCATTGTTATTTGAAAATTCTTCTAAAGTATTGCAAATTTCTTGTATTAATTCGTTGATGTTAAATTCGGTTTTTTCGAGATGAAGAGTTTTTAACTCCAATTTTGAAAAATCTAAAAGATCATTTAAAAGACGACTCAAATGGTTTGTTTCACTTTGTATTGTTCTGAAAAACTCCATCAAAGTTTCATTATCAAGCATTTCATAAGAATCTATAATAGTGTCTGAATAAGCCTTTATAGCTGACAAAGGAGTTCTTAGTTCATGAGACATCATGGATAAGAATTCCATCTTCATTTTGTCTATTTTTTTCATTTTTTCTAATTCTTTAGTTCCACTTATATCTCTTATAACTAAAAGAACATTTTTTTCATTTTCAAACTCTAGGAAATTTGAGTCTATTGAAAAAAACTTATCTTCAATTTCTTTTTCTTCAGATTGATTTTTTTCTGTGTCCAGAGTTCTTTGTATTATTGAATTTAATTCTTGTTGTAAGCCTTCATCTAAATTATCATATTTTTCATTTTTAAAATTAATTTCTTGATTTTCTGAAAAAACAACAATAGAGTCATTAGTAGAATTTAATATGCTGTTAAGAAAATTTTTATTCTTCTCTATTATGAAGTTTTTATTCAATATCTTATCGTATAAAACCAAATTTTCAAATAAATTACCAGTCATAAATGAAATAATTCTAAAAAGCATCATCATTTCATTAGAAAAATCGTCTTCCTTAGTTATTGCAGTATATACAAAATGCTTAGTATTTAAACTGAAGATTGGAACGAAAACATATGAAAAATTTTCTTCAGGGAAAATTGATACATCTAGATTTTTATTAGACCATATGATCATATCTTCTATATCAGCATCATAAGCTGTTCTAAATATCTCTTGAACCTTATCTTCTTCTGATATTTTAAAGAAAAACTCTTTATCTACATCAATTAGTCCACTTGATATTTTAGATAAAGTTTTATATGCTGAGTCTAAATCATTTACTTTTGAAATTTCCATTATAATATTTGATAAATTAGAATAGAAAGATGAGTCTTTAACTTTTTCAACCATAGTAAACCCCTTCTTATAGATTAATCCATTTAATTATACCTTATAGAATGATTAATACAAAATAAAATAAATTATCGCTATTTGAAGTTTTGATGAAGATAAAAATCACAATGAAATGATATAATATTATGTGATAAAAGCGTACAGGAGGTTAAAATATGAAAATAGATATGAAAATCGATATAAAAAAATTGATAGACACTAATAAATTGAAAATTTTAAAAGATATTTTAAGAGATCAAGAGCCAGCCTATATAGTAGAAATGATAGAAGAGATTGAAGCAGAAGATAAAGCTATTATTTTTAGGCTTCTAAAAAAAGATACAGCCGCCCTTGTTTTTTCAGAGCTTGAAAAAGACGATCAAAAAAGGTTATTATCGCTTTTTAAAGAAGAAAAAATTAAAGAAATTATCACTAATTTAGACCCGGATGATAGAACAGATTTATTCGAAGAACTTCCAGCAAATGTTGTTAAAAAATTATTGGCATATTTATCTATAGAAGAGAGAAAACAAGCACAGATTCTTTTGAATTATCCTGATGACTCTGCAGGCAGAATAATGACTCCTGATCTATTTGATCTAAGAGAAAAATCAACTGCAATAGAAGCATTAAGAAAAATAAAAGAAAAAGGAAAAAGAGCAGAAACAATTTATACGCTGTTTGTAATAGGTGATAATAGAAAATTAACTGGAGTTGTGGATTTAGATGAAATAATATTTTCTGAGGATAATTCTACAATAAGAGATATAATGAATGATGATCCATTGTATGTAAGTGTATATGATAGTGAAGAGGAAGCTGCTAAGATTATGAGAGATTATGATTTACTTGCTTTACCAGTAGTCGATTCTGAAAAAAGACTGGTGGGTATAATAACAGTCGATGACATAATAGATATTATAGAAGAATCCGCCACTGAAGACATACAAAAAATGGCTGCAGTTAATGCTACTGATACTTCATATCTCCATACTTCAATTTGGAAGTTAGTGAAAAGTAGAGTTATATGGTT
>CAZRTN010000014.1:5624-20557 GCA_964603015.1 uncultured Thermotogaceae bacterium
TATAAATTAAAATGAAGAGAGATGTAAATCTTTCTTCATTTTTTATTAATTATAAATCTATTTTATTAATATAATAATAAAAGAAAATTTTATTGATTGAATTTTTATAGTTATATAGTGAAAAATTTCATTAAATATTTACCTTTTTAAAAATAATACATTAAAATAAAAAAGTTAAAATCTACTAGTGAAAAAAATAATTAATAATCTTTTTATTCTTGGAGTTGATTCAATTGATAGAAATTTATGTTTGTATGGGAAGTGCATGTTATTTAAAAGGTTCAAGTGATATTGTAGAAATTTTGAATCATATGATTAAAAAATATGAATTAAAAGCAAAAGTAAAATTAAAAGGATCTTTTTGTTTAGGTCCTTGTAATCAAGGTGTAGTTATAAAAGTTGGAGACAAATTTTTTAAAAAGATGAACACAGAGAATACCGTTAAAATATTTAAAGAAGAAATTTACCCTTATATTGTAGAAATTGAAGAGAGTGATGAAAATGAATAATTTATCAAAAAATGTATGGGAGTTAATAATGGATTATGACCCCAACGGAATCATGGCAGTTGATGAAGAATTTACAATTAAATTAGTAAATCCATCATTTGCAAAAATGTTTTATCTTCAAGGAAAAGATATCATTGGTAGATCAGTTTTTGAATTCTTTAGTGATTTTGATGACTATAGAGAAATAATGGAAGATGAGGGAAAAATATTAAAAAAAATTCATACATATAAAAATTATGGGTTAACAGTGTCAGAAGTGACTTTTAGAATAAAAGATGAGAATTTAATTGTTAAAATATTTCATGATATTACTGATCAAGTAGAAAAAGAAAAAGAACTTAAATATCTCAAATTACATATAATTGAGGAAGTTCAAAAAATTGTTGATAAACAAATGAAAACAGGTCAAGAGATAGCCTCTATACTGGGAGAGACTACAGCTGAAACAAAAGCAACTTTGGTAAAATTATTAGATATATTAAAAAAAGAAAATTAAAAGGAAGGTTAAAAATGATTTCTTCAGTTATATATAAAAAAAGTTTAAACAAATTTGGAGAGGAAGTTTGTGGAGATAATTTTCAGCTTAGTAAGACTTCTGATTCTAAAATTGCTGTACTATCAGATGGGTTAGGGAGTGGAATAAAAGCTAGTATTTTATCAATTTTAACTACTGAGATTATTTCAACAATGTTTAAAAAAGGGGTAGAAGTAGAAGAAATATATCATACAATAGCAAAAACTCTGCCTGTTTGTAAAATTAGAGGGATAGCTTATTCTACTTTTTCTATAGTTCAAGTTTTTAAAGATGGAAAAATAAAAATAGTAAATTATGATAATCCTACCCCAATTGTAATAAGAGACGGAGATTTATATTGGCCAAAATATCAAAAAAAGGTTATAAATGGTAAAGCTGTTTTTATCTCAAATTTTTACCTTGATCCAGATGACTTTGTTTTTGTTTTTTCAGATGGAATTGTTCATGCAGGGTTAGGAAACATGATGGATTTTGGTTGGGGGATAGAAAATATTTCAGCCTATGTAAAAAGACTTTATAGAAGAACGAGAGATATAAAATATATGGTTGATAATTTAGTTGAACTAACAAAAAGTTATTATGGATCACAACCTGGAGATGATTCAAGTGTAGTTGGATTCAAAATAACAGAAAAACCAACAGCAATAATATTTACTGGTCCACCTTTAGATCCGAAACAAGATAAATATTTTGTAGATAAGTTTATGGAAAGTGAAGGAAAGAAAATAATATGTGGAGGCACTACGAGTAACATTGTGTCTAGAATAATAGATGAAGAAATAGAGATTAATTTTAATATAAATTCTAAAAGTGATATTCCTCCATACGGAAGTATGAAAGGAGTAGATTTAGTCACAGAAGGTGTTTTAACTTTAAAAGGATTAAATAGATTGCTCAGTAAATGTAAAAATAATCTGTTTGAAATTGATATAGAAGATAAGAATTTAGATGCTTCTGAAAAGATGTTTATAACTTTAAGAGATTGTGATGAAATTACAATGCTTGTTGGAAGAAAAGTTAATGTTTTTTATCATAACCCTGCGTTACCTTTTGATATGTCTATTAGATCAAATCTTATAAGAGACATAAAAACTAATTTAACAAGATTAGGAAAAGAAGTAAAAGTGGTATATTGTTGAGGAGGCTATAAAAATGAAAATTGAAATTTGTGTAGGCACAACATGCCATCTTATGGGTTCATCTACTATAATAGAAGCTCTTGAAGAAATGGAAAAAAAATATAGAGATAAAGTTAATGTGAAATATACTACATGTTTTGAATTATGCCATGGTCAAATGAAACCACCTATTATAAAAATTGATAATAAATTTTATGAAAATATAAATCCTGAAAAAATTAAATCAATTGTTATAAATAAAATAGGGAATGAATGAAAATGAGAAATTTTGTGTTCAATGAAATTATGAAATTAAAAAGACAAACATTAATAGAAATGTCTAGGTTGTTAGAAAAAAATGAATTAAAAAAAAGTTTATTTTTATTACCCAAAAAGTTATTACCAGGTCCTGAAGGTACCTACAGAAATTCTGTATACCACGAAAGAGAAGTATTAAAACAAAGAATAAAATTATTTTTAGGACTTGATTATGAGAAATCAAAAAATTTAGAATTATTTCAAATTTCTGAACATTTAGATGAAATTTTAGAGGGGAAATCAGAACTATTAGATAAAGAGAAAAAAATACATATTATAAAAGAAGGATGTGATTCATGTCCGTCTGGTAGGTATTATATAACAGATCTTTGTAGAAATTGTGTTGCACACTCTTGTATGAATTCATGTCCAAAAGACGCTATATCTTTTGAAAATGGTCGGGCTTCAATAAATACAGAAAAATGTATTGGTTGTGGATTATGCGAACAATCATGTAATTATTTTGCTATAACGAAATTAGAAAGGCCTTGTGAAGTTTCATGTTCTGTTGAAGCTATAGAAAAAGATGAAACCAATGCAGCAGAAATAAACTATGATAAATGTGTTACTTGTGGTGCTTGTTATATTTCTTGTCCGTTTGGAGCAGTAGAAACAACTTCATCTCTTATAAAAGTATTATATAATTTGAAAAAAAATAAAAAGAAAAATGTAGCTTTAATAGCGCCTTCAATAGTTTCACAATTTGGACCAAAAGTTAATATTGGAAAAATCAAAAATGCTTTAAAGAAAATAGGGTTTGATGACGCTATAGAAGTAGCTGTAGGGGCAGATATGGTAGCCAAAGAAGAAGCTGAGTATTTAGAAAATAATCATGAACTCATAACGACATCCTGTTGTCCAGCTTTTGTTGAATATATTAAAAAATATAAACCAGAATATATAGATAAGATATCTCCTTCTTTATCACCTATGACCCATTTAGCTAAGTATTTAAAAAAAGAATATGATAATTTGGAATTGACATTTGTAGGTCCTTGTATCGCAAAAGAAAAAGAGAATTTCTTTTATGGGGAAGTGGACAATATATTGACGTTTGAAGAAATTGGGATTCTTTTCATAACAAAAAATGTAGAACCATCTAATTGTGAAGAAGAGGATTTGAATGGGAGTTACGAAGGATGGAATTTTGCAGCATCTGGAGGTGTAACAAAAGCGGTAAAATGCTATACAGATAAAAAAATTAAAAGTATTCAAATGAATGGCCTGATAGAGGCTGAGAAAATTTTTAATGAGCTGAAGAAAGAAGATTATGATTTGTTAGAAGGTATGGCTTGTGAAGGTGGTTGTATTTGTGGACCTGGAATAATGAATAATCCTAGAATAGCAAAAAGAAAATTATCTGATTTAAATACAAAAATAAAATGAGAGCTTAAGCTCTCATTTTATATATATTTCCATTTTTTCATTGGTGGATAGAATAACATTACCTTTTTCTTTCATAACAAATAAATCGCCTGGAGTTAGTTCTGTAGATTCTTCATTCACTTTAACATTTATTCCTCCAGATTGTACGTATATTTTTTCTACTTCTTTTTCAATAGTTCCATCAGTTTTAACTAAATCCCATTCTTTTACTTTTAATTCTCTTAAATGTTCTTCTTCTGGGAATTTTATTAAAAAGAAGTTTTCAAATTCAATTTCTTTTGTTTGATCTTTAAAAAATAAATCATTAGGGTTTTCTAGTGCTTTATCAAGACCACCTAATGTATCTCCTAAGAGTTCGTAATATTGCGATATTGTTTTATCGTCATATTTACTGTTTAAAAAATTATCTAAATCATCAAAATCAGCATCAGGATGCTGTTCTAAAAAATTCTCTACTTCTTTTATAACATTTTCCACTAAAAATACCTCCTAAAGACTATAACTGCATTCTCATAATTTCTTTATAAGAATCTATAATTTTACCTGTAACTTCGGATGTTAATTGTAAAGATAAAGAGGCTTTTTCTGCAGCTATAATTACTTGATGAACATCATTTATTTTCCCTGTTGAATAATCAACAGCTGCTTTATCTGCACTCTTTTGAAGGGTATTAACATCGTTAATAGCATCTTTTAGCATGTTTGAAAAATCAACATTTGAGTTTTCTTGAGTTTTCGAAGTGGGGTTACTTTTATTAACTCCAGATACATTTTGAATTCCGTTGATTTTATCTATCAATATGGTTCACCTCCATTATTTCCCTATATTTATCGCTGAATTGTACATTGATTTAGCTGAATTAATAACAGCTGCATTAGAGTCATAAGCTCTTTGAGCGGACATCATATCAACCATTTCATTCAGTGCGTTCACATTTGGCATTCTTACATATCCCTCTTCATTTGCATCAGGGTGTTCCGGATTATAAACTAATTTGAAAGGAGAAGTGTCTTCTTGGATAGAATTAACTTTTACCCCTCCAAAATCAGTTTTTGATTTTCCAATTTCACCATTTAATACTTCTTGAAAAGTTACTATTTTTCTTCTATAGGGATCTCCGTTTTCAGTTCTGGTTGTATCAGAATTAGCTAAATTTTGTGATATGATATTCAGTCTAAATCTTTCTGCAGACATACCCGAAGAAGATATATTAATACTTTTAAATAATCCTTCCATCATCTAACACTCCTTATAGCAGTACCGTATCTATTTATTGCATAAGTCATCATTCTTGATAAACCGTTATATTTTAATGTATTTTGAACCATATCCGAAACTTCAGCATCAATATCCACGTTATTCCCATCATTTCTTAATGAAGTATTATCTTGTGTTTTAACTTCACCTTGAACTTTTTTATAACTTAATGTATTATTTAAATGACGATCTTTTGTTGTTTTTAATTTTAATTCGTTATTGTCACCTAATGCTTTTGAAAGTTCTTCTTCAAAAGCCACTGTTTTTCTTTTATAATTAGGGGTATTATAATTGGCGATGTTTTGAGCTATTGTTTGTTGCTTTTTTAATGAAGCATCCATAGCTTTTGGCAAAACTTCGAAATTTATATCAAACATATTTTATCCCTCCTGATATTATTATTCTTTAAATAATTAAAAAAATCCTTAAATGGGGGAACATTATGAAAAAAATATTTTTAATTGGATACTATGGCTTTAAAAATTATGGAGACGACCTACTATTTAAAACTTTGACAAAAATATTTGAAGAAATAGATTTCAAAGGTAAAATAGTTATTCCAGCAGAAGAATTGCCAGAATACAACTCTAATAACAATTTTTTTATAGAAAAAATAAATAGATATGATATATTGAGTATCAACCATCACATAAAAAGTTCAGATTTAATTATTTATGGAGGGGGAAATTTATTTCAAACAGAAACTTCTTTGAAAAGTTTTTTATATTACTATCATATCGCAAAACAAGCAATAAAAAACAATAAAAAGATACTATTTTTATCTCAGGGATTCGGCCCTATTAAAAATAAAGTTGCAAAACCTAAATTGAAAAAGATAGTTAATTATGAGAATTTAATTGGAGTGTATAGGGATGATACATCATATAAATATGCAAATAATTTCAATGAAAGATCATATCTTGGTGTAGATATAGGACCATATTATTTTAATGATACTCCTATAAAGAAAAAAAATAAAATATCTCTATGTTTAAAAAATGAATATTATGACATTAAAAATCTAATAAATTTTTTATCAGTTTTTAATGATTATGAAGTATCCACGTTGGTAATTAATTCAAATCAAGATGCAATTATGAACTATTATATGGTTGAAGAAATAAGAGAGAAAACAGACTTAAATGCTGTTTTCCCTTTTAAAGATTTTGATAAAATTATTGAAGAAATTAAAAGCTCAAAAATTGTTATTTCTGATAGATTACATTCTTCTATTACTGCAGCATATTTTGAAAGTAATTTTTTTACATACAATAGTTCAAAAAACAAAAGAGTTTTAAAAACAATTGATAACAGCTACGATTTTTTTTATAAAGACCTCATGGATATTCCTTTTCTTTTTTCAGAAAAAGAAGCAAAAAATTATAATTTTAAAGAATATGGTGAAATATATAAAAAAAAGCTAGAAGAAACTATAATAATGACTAAGGAGATTATTCAAAACGCCTTATCGTAAGTAGTTTTTGATCTTCTGTATTCAAGATTAATATAACATTGTTATCTGGCGCTTCTACATCTATAGGATATTTACCAACAGATAATTCCTGGTAAACTTTTTTATCTTTTATAATATATAATTTGTTTTCAATATGAGATATAGCATATATATATTCTTTGTTAGGTGAAATAGCGAAATCTCTCACAGGAATATCTAATAATAATTCTTTTTCATTTTTTTCGATATTATAAAGATATAATCCAGAATTTAATGAATTTATAAGTAGATTATCATTATAAATTTCCATGTTGGTTGTGTAGTTGTTAATGTGTATTAAAAATTGTTGTGTCGTTAAAAGGTTTTTATAAATATTACCTTCATAATAATTTAGAATATACTCAACACCATCTTTCATTAAAATATCGATTGGGTGTTTAATATTCTTATAATTTAAAATGTAAGTGTTATTTGCAGGTTTTAAAAACAAAATATTTGACTTGAATTTAGAATTTTCAAAATTTTCTATCATTGGTATATATAATCTATTTTCATCTTTTACAATTATTGGACTCAAAACTGAATGATTGATGGAATTAATAATATTTAAGTTATTATCCAGAATATAAACTCTATTAGGATTTGTTGATGTAATATATATTTTTCCTTCAAATAATTCTATATTTGTTGGTTTTGATTCTAATCTAATAGAGTCAACAACTTTGTCTTTTTTTAGTTTATATAAGGTTTTTGTATAATTATCAATTATATAAAAATGATGACCGTTATAAACACCACCTAAAGGAATAACCGCATCTTTGAAAACTATTTTTTCTCCAGAGTAAAAATCTATAATATCAACCTGTCCATCATAATCTGGTACTATCACATAATTCTGATTATAAGATATATAATTTGTTCTGGTACCCACATCCTGCCTTCCTGTAATAATAAAAGTATCTTTAGAAAAAAGAAAAGTTATGTTTATTATTAATAGTATTGTAATTAAAATTTTTTTAAAATTTATAATAATACCTCCTTTTTAGAATTTTCAACATTATTTTATCACATGACACCTAAAAAATAAATAATCAGCTTAAATAAGTTTTGTAAAATGTAAATATATGTAGTATAATATGTCAGAAAAAGTCAAAAAGAGGTGAAGTTTATTGGTCCTCGTTGCTATAGTTGGTGGAAGTGGTTCAGGAAAAACGAGTGTTACAAAAAATATAGTAGATCATTTCGGTGATAGAGCTTCAATGCTAAATATGGATGATTATTATAAAGATTTGCCTCCACAGGTTAATCCTTATAAATTCAATTTCGATGATCCAAAAGCATTTGATTTTGAACTACTAAGAACTCATTTAGAAGATTTAAAAAAAGAAAGACAAATAGAAATGCCTGTTTATAATATGGTTACTTTCAGAAGAGAAGATGGAGTTACCAGAAATTTTAAACCAAATGATTTAATTTTAGTTGAAGGAATATTCACTTTGCATGATGATAAAATAGCAAATATGTTTGATTTCTCTGTTTATATTGATGCTCCTTCAGATGAAAGACTCATCAGAAGAATAGAAAGAGACACAATAGAAAGAGGGAGAACGGTTGAAAGTATTTTATCTCAATATAGAAAATTTGTTGCACCATCATTTAAATCATTTATAGAACCCCAAAAATTTAAATGTGATATAGTTTTACCTGAAGGAGTAAACAATATAAAAGGTATGAACATTATAAAAAATGCAATAGAAAGAATGCTTGAAACAAAATCACAGGAGGGAGATCAATGAAAAAAAATATAATATTCTTACTGATAATATTAATAAGTGTTGTCTCATTATCTTTTAATGTACAAAAGGTAGAAGATTTATATACAACATTTATTGAAGAATACTCTAATTTGGATGAATATGTTTTAGGAGATAGAGAAGGTGCTCTAGAAGGCTTCGCAACTCATTTAGACAATTTAGGTTCATATAGATTTTATAGGAATATAATGATTGGTACTGCTGAATATACAGATAGACCTTCTGATATTCAAAGATATTTAACTGATTTACATGGATTATTAGAGTATGATTCACAAGAAGAAAAATTAGCTTATGCAGGATTTTTAGGTTATATCCAAGCACAACTATCCGGGGAGGGATTATCCAGAGAGATAATTCGATCTTTACCTGCATATTTTACTACAGTTCAAGATTTTAAAAATAATATGGAGAATGATGCTTTAACTTACATGGGTAATGTTATAGCATATGCTTTGGGAGTTTTTGATGAATCTCCATATAAAGATATAAAAAGATATGACTCCGATGCAGAAATCTCTAATAAAGACTTTTATTTCTATCAAGGAGAACCAAACGAAAATTATAATGAAATAATAATTCAAAACAAAGAAACATTAAATGAAGAAATTCAAAATCTTCATGAACAAGATTTAACTGGTATGGATTTAGAATTTGCAATTGATGATATATCTTATATGTTTACAGGTGAAATAACAAATCAAGTTGATAATCAAGTCGAAGAATCATTAAATATGTTTGTTGAGAAGGGCCAAGCTGTATTTGCTTTTTGGAATTTTAGATGGTTAATATATTTAGTTACAATTATTGTGATTTTCTTTATGTTTAGAAAATTATTATTACCAGTTTTTCTTGCAATTTATTCATTCGAAATTTTTTATTTGATTTTTATGTATAATCCAATTCAAGATCAAATAAGTTCATTCATTTATGGTGCATATGTTATTTTTGCAACCGCGATCTTCTTTATAGCCTCTTTGCTAAAAGCTTTTGGTAGAGATGTTCATATCTATGAAAGATTTAAAAACATAGTTGTGTTTATTTCTATACTATTAATCATAACAATTCCTGCTTATTCAATATATGATTTGATGATGGAAAATAACCAAGATTTTAAAGAGTCTGTTTTTGAACAACAGCTTTTAAATGACACTATAGTTTACAGTCACTCACCCGCACATAGAACTATAAATTCCTTAAAATCAAATTTGGGTTCTGAATATTCTGCAATAAGAGATGTTTATAATTCAGAGCTTAGAAATTTTCTAGAGTCTGCTATTGAGAAAAATATTTATCAGGAAGTATATGCTGATGAAATAGAAACTGAAGTTATAATAAATAGAGATGGTTTAAATTATAATAATTTAGAAAATTATAGAGGAATAGCCACTAACTATGCTAATTCAATTAATGATATTTTTGAAAGTTCTGAAATTAGAGCCAATAGGATAGAAGGAGATTTTAGTAACCTAAAATCGAACATAGAAAATGTATATAAATATTCAAGTGATGAATTCAGACAAAAATATAAAAAAGAAATAAACAATTTATTTGAAAATAGTTCTGTTTTAAAAGATATTGATATAACTTCTTATTTCAATGTCGAAAATTTAGATAGTATAGATTTAAACTTATATAATACAGTATATGGTTCTGTTGTATTAGTTGTTTTTATATTTTCACTTTTAATTTTCGTGATCTTTGAAAATAAATTTATCAAAATATTTACTACTATAGGTATGGTAATTGCTTCAATAATGGCATTTATCACCCCTCAAACAATCACCGTTATTTCTCAGATAAAATATCCTTTATTGTATTCAGAAGATTATTCTGTTAATATGATAATAGGGGCATTAATGTTATTGATTACTGTTTTAATTCAAATAAAAAAAGAAAAAGACTTAAGTAAACAATTAGATAAGGAAAATTAATTCCTTAATTTAATCTCAATTAAAAGGGGAGGTAGTAAATTATGAAAAAGTTAGCTGTATTAGCTTTAGTTTTAACACTTATTGTTAGTTCTTTTGCTTTAAAAGCAATCATGGTTACTGACACAGGAGGATTAGGTGACAAATCTTTCAATGACGGTACATGGAATGGTATGCTTCAAGCTGAAGAAGAACTAAATGCAGAAGTGGATTATATCGTATCAAAAGAACAAACAGATTATGTAGGTAACCTTACAAACGCTGCTCAAGATGCAGATGTTGTTGTTGCAGTAGGTTTTTTGATGGCAGATGCATTATTTAATGTAGCTCCTCAATTCCCTGACACAAGATTCATAGGAATTGATATTTCTCCATCAGAAGGTCAAACAGTTCCAAGTAATTTAGCTCTTTATATCTTTAAAGAAGAACAAACAACTTTCTTAGCTGGATATTTAGCAGCTTCAATGACTAAAACAGGAACATTAGGTTATGTTGGTGGAATAGAAATACCACCTGTTGTAAGATTAGAATTAGGTTATAGAGCAGGAATAAAAGCATACAACCAAATTAATAACACAAATATAGAAGTTATCACAGGTTATTCAGGTGGATTTGGAGAACCAGCAAAAGGTAAACAAATGGCTATGTCTCAATATGAACAAGGTGCAGACATTATTTTCCATGCTGCTGGCGCAACAGGTAACGGTGTTATAGACGCTTCAAGAGAAGTAGGAGCAGAACATTTAGGATTATCTACTGATGCTAACTTAAAAGAAGTAATAGATGCTTACTACAATACAGGCTCAGGATATTTTTCAATTGGTGTTGACTCAGACCAAGATTACTTAGCTCCTGGTTATGTATTAGCTTCAGCAATGAAGAGAGTAGATCAAGCAGCATTTTTAGGTATTAGATCAGCTAGATCAGCAAGAGCATTCCAATCTGGTTTAAACGTTCTTGGCTTTAACCAAGATGGTGTAGGTTTATCACCTATGAAATACACAAAAGGTTTAGTTCCTTCAAACATTTTTGCTGAATTATCATACTTAAGATCAATAGTTGAAGAAGATGAATTGGTAATTCCAGATACAAGAGATAAATTTGGTGTATTTGATGCATCAGATGTTCAATTTCCATTCTGATTAATTATTAATATTAGGGATAGGTTAGCCCTATCCCTTTTTTAAAATATTTTTTGAATATTTTAAAAAAGGGATAAAATATACAGGAGGTGTAACAATGTCATCAAATCCTGATTTAAATAAAAAGGATTACGCTGTTTATATGGATAGTATAACAAAACAGTTTCCAAAAGTTTTAGCTAATGATCAAGTTGATTTAAAAGTAAAAAAAGGCGAAATTCATGCGCTTATTGGTGAAAACGGTGCTGGTAAATCTACTTTGATGAATCAGTTATATGGGTTATATAAACCAACGTCTGGAGAAATTTACATATCTGGAGAAAAAGTTGATATTGATGGCCCTAAAGAAGCTATAAAAAAAGGTATCGGTATGGTACATCAACATTTTATGTTGGTAGATAATTTAACAGTTACAGAAAATGTAATATTAGGATCTGAAGAAACAAAAGCTGGGAAATTGGATATTAAAAAAGCTAGAAAAGAAGTAAAAGAATTATCAGAAAAATATGGACTTAAAGTAGATGTTGATGCAAATATTGAAGACATACCTGTAGGAATGCAACAAAGAGTAGAAATTATAAAAACTCTTTATAGAGGAGCAGATATTTTAATATTAGATGAACCTACAGCAGTTTTAACTCCTCAAGAAATTGATGAAATATTTGAAATAATGGATAAATTAAGACAAGATGGAAAAACTATAATCTTTATCTCTCATAAATTGGGAGAAGTAATGAAAATATCCGATAATGTTACTGTTATGAGATTAGGAAAAGTTACTGGTAGTGTAAGTGTAAAAGAGACTGATGAAAAACAACTTGCGAATATGATGGTTGGAAGAGAAGTTGTTTTAAGAGTAGATAAAAAAGAAAAAGAACCAGGCGATGTATTTGTGAAGATCGAGGACCTTAAAGTTAGAGATAACAGAAATCTTAAGTCAGTTAGAGGTATAAGTTTCGAAGTTAAAAAAGGTGAAATATTAGGTGTTGCCGGTGTTGCTGGTAATGGCCAAACAGAATTAGTTGAAGCTTTAACAGGATTGAGACAAATAGAAGATGGGAAATACTACTATCAAGGAATCGATGTAACTAATTATAATGTTAAAGAGTTAAGAGACATGAGAGTTACCCATATTCCAGAAGATAGATATAAATATGCTATGATACAAGAATATCCAAATTATTATAATATGATCATGGGCAGACATGACAAAGAACCTTTTGCATATAGAGGTTTTTTGAATCATGATGAAATCTATGAATATGCTGAAGGTTTAGTGAAAAATTTCGATGTAAGACCTGCAGATATAAACCAAAATACAGGAACTCTTTCTGGGGGTAATCAACAAAAAGTTGTTATAGCCAGAGAAGTTGCTGCTGATCCAGAATTCATAGTTATTGCTCAACCAACTAGAGGTTTAGATGTTGGTGCAATAGAATATGTTCATAATGAAATATTAAACTTAAGGGATGAAGATGTTGCAGTCTTGTTGGTTTCTATGGAATTAGAAGAGGTATTATCTCTAAGTGATAGAATAATTGTAATGTATGAAGGACAAATAATGGGTGAAGTTAAACCAGAAGAAGTTACAGTAGAAGAAATGGGTTTAATGATGGCAGGTAAGAAATTAGATGATATTAAAATGACTACAGGTTCTGAGTCACATGGAGGCGATAAATAATGGCTTCAAATATAAAAAATAATAAATGGATGCCCTTCTTAGTTCCTCTATTAGCTGTGGTATTTTCATTAGTTATTGCCGCTATAATTATAATATTGATAGGTGAAAATCCAATAACTGCTTATATAGAGATGTTTAAAGGCGCAGTAGGATCACAATTATCTTGGGCAGATAATATTACTAAAATGACTAGTCTATTATTAACAGGTTTAGCTGTTGGTTTTGGTTTTAGAGCAGGAGTTTTTAATATTGGTGCAGAAGGACAAATGGCTGTTGGAGGAATAATGGCAGTATTTGTAGGTATCAATATGGGAAATGTTCCAGCAGTAATTGCTATTCCTTTAACCTTGGCAGCTGGTATTGTTGGGGGAGCTATATGGGCTTCAATTGCTGGTTTTTTAAAAGCTAAAACAGGTGCTCATGAAGTCATTTCCACAATTATGTTGAACTGGGTTGCCTATCATTTAAGTAATTATTTAGTAGCTGGACCTTTAGCAGTTGGTCAAGGAGTTCCAAAATCACCAGAAATTGCTCAAAGTGCACAATTACCTCCTTTGATAACTGTTCAAGCATCAACAGTTCCTTCGGGAATTTTAATTGCCCTAGTAGCAGCGGTAATTGTTTATATAATTTTACAAAAGACTACATTGGGATATGAATTAAAAGCAGTGGGATATAATCCATACGCTGCAGAATATGGTGGAATATCGATTAGTAAAAATATAGTATTAACCATGGGAATATCAGGTGGTTTAGCTGGACTGGCTGGTGCAGTAGAAGTTATGGGTGTTTACCATAGAATATTTGGTGCTTTCACAGGTGATAGAGGATTTGATGGTATTACAATAGCCCTAATAGGACAAAATAACCCTATTGGAATTATTTTTTCTGCCTTTTTGATCTCATCACTTAGAGCAGGTTCAAATTCGATGCAAAGTGTTGGTATACCAGATGATATAGTAACTATCATACAAGGTATTATTATATTATTTGTTGCTGGTAATAGAATTATAAAAACATTGATAGTTAAAATGCAAAAAAATCAAAAACCTTCTCTTGAGGGTGGTGAAGATAAATGAGTTGGATACAAGCTATTTTTGAATCTTTAACTTCTCCTTTATTCTATAAATTGACTATATTGTCTGCTTTACCTTTAGTTTTTGCAGCAATAGGAGGAGTTTTTACTGAAAAAACAGGTGTAGTTAATATTGCTTTAGAAGGTATCATTAAAATGGGTGCTTTTTCTTCTATTGCATTTACATATGCCACTGGAAATATTTGGATAGGATTATTGGCTGGTATAATTTCTGGAATGATTCTTGCTGGTATACATGCTTATTTTTCAATAGAATGGGCTGCAAACCAAATTGTTTCAGCAACAGCTATTATTATATTAGCTCAAGGTATTGTTGGGTTTTTAATGGAACCAGTTTTTGGACAGCAAGGTCAAAGTGATTTTGTTTCAAAAATACCAAATGTTAGAATTGATTTTATAAGAGAAATACCTTTCATAGGTGATATATTTGGAAACATTTCATTGTTTTTCTACATAGCAATTGGCGTAATCATTGGATCTTGGTTTTTGATTTATAAGACGCCATTAGGCTTGAGGATGAGAGCAGTTGGAGAAAATCCAAAAGCTGCTGATACATTAGGTATAAGTGTAAAAGGTATTAGATACTTTGGTGTAGTTATGTCAGGTGTAATGGCATCATTAGGTGGTATTTACTTAGCATTAGGCGATTTAGGACAATTCCAAGAAGAAATGCCTGCAGGTAAAGGATTTAT
>CAZRTN010000015.1:0-9862 GCA_964603015.1 uncultured Thermotogaceae bacterium
CACTAGAAGAAATAAAAAGAGGTATCCCAAACACAGTTATGGTTGGTGCTTTGGTAAAAATAACAGGCATTGTACCTCTTGACGCAGTTAAAGAAAAAGTTACGGATGCATTTTCTCATAAATTCTCTGACGAAATTGTTGAAGCTAACATGAGAGCTCTTGAAAGAGGTTATCAGGAGGTGAAGATCGATGGCTGATGCAAAAGGTTGGAAAGAAGTTCCAATAGGTGGAGTAGTTGACAAACCAGGTACAGCTAGAGAATACAAAACTGGTACTTGGAGAGTTACAAGACCTATAGTCGATCAAGAAAAATGTATTAATTGTATGCAATGTTGGTTATATTGTCCTGATATGGCAATAGAAGGTAAAACAGGAGATAATGGAAGACCAGAAATGCTAGGTTTCGATTATGATTACTGTAAAGGTTGCGGAACTTGTGCAAAAGTATGTCCTGTTGATGCTATAGAAATGAAATCTGAAAACGAATTTTTGAAGTAAAGGAGGTAATTAATTAATGCCTAATAAATTAGCTGTTACTGGAGCGAATGCAGTTGCACACGCTATGAGACAAATTAACCCAGACGTTGTTGCTGCTTATCCAATAACTCCACAAACACCAATTGTTCAATATTATGCAGATTTCGTTGCAAACGGAATTGTAGATACAGTGATGGTACCAGTTGAATCAGAACATTCAGCTATGAGTGCTGTTGTTGGTTCAGCAGCTGCTGGTGCTAGAACTATGACTGCTACTGCTGCTAACGGTTTAGCTTTAATGGCTGAAATTGTTTATATTGCAGCTTCATATAGATTACCAATTGTTATGCCTATAGTAAATAGAGCTTTATCTGGTCCTATTAACATACATTGTGATCACAGTGATGCTATGTTAGTAAGAGATTCTGGTTGGTTACAATTTTTCTCAGAAGATCATCAAGAAGCTTATGACTTGACAATAATTGCAACAAAAATAGCTGAAAAAGATGATGTTTTATTACCTGCAATGGTTAACTTAGATGGTTTCATTACATCTCATGGAGTAGATGTATTTGAAATGATGGACGATGAAGTTGTTAGAGACTTTGTTGGCCAATGGGAAGCTAAATAT
Organism: uncultured Thermotogaceae bacterium; assembly: GCA_964603015.1. Lineage (GTDB taxonomy): Bacteria > Thermotogota > Thermotogae > Petrotogales > Petrotogaceae > Geotoga. Next base: position 1,109 of record CAZRTN010000015.1, read on the forward strand.
CCATTGTTGAATACTGATAAACCTGTTACACACGGTTCATTAGACCTTTTTGACTATTACTATGAACATCATAGACAACAAGAATTAGGAATGGAAAAAGCTTATGAACTATTACCAGGGGTTTTCGAAGAATTTGAAAAAATTTCAGGAAGAAAATATGACTTCATAGATAAATATAAAGTTGATGATGCTGATTATGTTATGGTAGTATTAAATTCAACAGCTTCAACAGCAAAATATGTTGTTGATGAGTTAAGAGAAGCAGGACATAAAGTAGGATTAGTTAAACCATGGGTTTTCACACCATTCCCTAAAAAAGAAATTATTGAAGCATTAGAAGGTAAAAAAGCAGTAGTAGTATTAGATAGAGCTATGTCTTTTGGTAAAGAAGCTCCTTTATACACATTAGTTAAATCTGCTTTATATAATGTAGAAAATAAACCATCAATTGGTTCTTTTGTATACGGACTTGGTGGAAGAGATACAACACCAGAAATGCTTCACGAAGCTTTTGAAGCAGCTATGAATGACGAGCTTGATGCAGATATTCAGAAATACCTCGGTCTTAGAGAATAATTTGGAGGTGAAGGTTAAATGCCACTTAATTTACCACAATTAGTAGATTTTATTGCAAAGAATGATTGGCCTTTTACGCAGGGTCATAGATTATGTCCAGGTTGTAATGCACCTATGGTAGCAAAATGGTCAACAATGACAGCGAAAGCTTTAGGTTATGAGCCTGTAGTTGGAGCTGCAACTGGATGTTTAGAAGTATCATCAACAATTTATCCATTTTCATCATGGAACGTTCCTTATATTCATAATGCTTTTGAAAATGTAGCTGCTACTATGTCAGGAGCTGAAGCTGCATATAGATCATTATTAAATAGAGGAAAATTAGACAATGATAAAATCAAATTCATTGCTTATGGTGGAGACGGAGGAACTTATGATATAGGTCTTCAATCTCTATCTGGAGCTATTGAAAGAGGACATGATTTCGTTTATGTTTTATATGACAATGAAGGTTATATGAATACAGGTAACCAAAGATCAGGATCAACTCCTACTGGAGCAGACTCAACAACAGAACCAGTTGGATCAAAAAGACCTGGTAAACTTCAATTCAAGAAATCTATTGTTGATATTGTAGCAGGACATGAAGGTGTTTACGCTGCAACAGCATCAACTTCAGAACCAATGGATTTCATTAAGAAAATGGAAAAAGCTTTAGAATTTAAAGGACCAGCTTTCATTGCAGTATTAGCCCCTTGTGTTAGATTCTGGAGAGTTCCAGAAGATTCAGGCCCAGAACTAACAAAAATGGCAGTAGAAAGTAAATACTGGCCACTTTGGGAATATGACATGGGAGAATACAAAGTAACTAAAAAACCAAAGAACTTCAGACCATTAAAAGAATACATAACTAAACTTGGAAGATTCAATAAATTAATTAGACAACATAATTCAGACGAAATTATTGAAGAAATGCAAGAATATGTAAACGCTAAATGGGAAAGATTATTAGCATTAGAAGAAATTTCAAAAGATAAACCTTTAAGAAAGAAAATATAAATAATTTTGTTATTAATAACTAGGCGGGGATTAATTAATCCCCGCTTTTTTAACATAAATCTAAGTGATTTATGATAGAATATATAATAGCTCAATTAATATATTTACATAGGAGGAAAAACATATGAATAAGTGGTTTGTAAAACATGAAAAACTTATATCGATATTAATAGTTTCTTTGTTTGTTATCGGTATAATTTGGTGGTCAATAGGTTCTTATTTTTCGATGAACAATGGTGGATCAGCAGCTCAAAATGAAGAATTCACAAAAGAAAATTCTGTATTAGTTATAACAAAAGACGGGGAAGATTTGGAATATCCGTATTGGGTTATGGAATCTGAATTAAGTAGCGAATATCAAAATAGAATTCAACAGTATGAACAACAATCTGGTAGATCTATTGATCCGGTTTTTGATTCTTTAAATATTAAATCTTCTTTGACTAATCAATTATACGATCTAAAATTGATCATGTACTATTCTGATAACAACGATTTAACTCCAACAAAAGATCAAGTAGAAGATAGAACTGAATTAGAAATTGAGAACTATATATCAGAGTTAAAATCTAATCAATCAAATTGGTCTCAATTAATTGATAGATATGGTTCAGAAAATGAAATAAGAAATATTTTAAATGAATCTATGGCTGGTATTGAAACTCAAGTTATGATTGAAAATGTTAGAAAAGATGTAGTGTCAGTTGATAGAGAAGATGTTTTAGCAGAAATTGAAAAAACATTTGACGAAATTAAAAAAGAATATGAAGAAGTAAATGCTCAACATATTTTGATTTCTGGTGAAGCTACAGCTAATAGAGTAAAAAATGAAATTGAAGCTGGAGAATTAGATTTTTCTGAAGCAGCAGCTACATTTTCTGAAGATACTTCTAATGCAACTGATTCTGGTAATTTAGGATGGTTTAGTCATGGTGACATGGTTCCTGAATTTGAAGAAGCCGCTTTCAATGCTCAAGTAAATGAAATCGTGGGACCAGTAGAAACTCAATTTGGTTACCATTTGATAAGAGTACAAGATAAAAAAGTTTTTGAAAACGCAGAAGATGTTATGAATGAAGAAACTATTGTAAAAGAAATTCAAAATGAACTTGAAGAAACAAAATTCGATCAATGGTTAGCTGATTACAAAGCTGAAGAGAACTTTGGAAGAGATTATTATAATGATGTATTAGAATATACATATACTTTTAATAATAACACTGAAGATATAAATACATTAGAAAATCTAAGAACAGAACTACAAGATTTTGTTTTCTATGATGATGGTGAAGTATCTATAGATACAGACACAGATTATATGGCTTTGTATATTAATACAACAAAGGCATTATTAAATGATTACGAATCTAAGCTTTCTAATGTCACTAAATATGTTTCTTTATCTGGGAAAGTGAAAAACGAATATATGAATATGGAATTAGAAAATCTAAACAATAGATTAGATGAAATTAATGAAGAATTAGATTCAGATAACACAGAAAATCAAGATTCATTAATAGAAGAAAAAATGGCTATAACTGATGCTATAACTTATAAAGAAACCCTACCTGTTATTGAAGAGATGGGCATAGACAGTATGGAAGAAGCTCAAACAGAAAAAGAAAAATTAGAATCTTCTGTAAACGAAATTTCTGAAAATAGAACTGATGTATTAGAAGAATTATTCTATAGATATCCTTCTTCTCAAAGAGTTGTTCAATCATATTACGAGGCAAATCCAAATGATCCTAAAGTAAAAATAGCTTATGCAAAAGTTCAAATGCAACAATTACAACAGTATGCAGGCTATTTAGGAGCACAAAATTTGAGTATGTATTTCGGACAACAAATTAGAGATATTGTAATTAATATATCTTCTGTAATCTCTGGTAATAACGAGAGAAACGTTAAGCTAGATGCAATTGAGGTTGGATTAGACTTAGCAGATATGTTAGAAGATGATTCTCTAGAATTATCTTATTTAAAAGAATTGAAAAATATTGATCCAGAATATATTACTAACTTGGAATCAAGAATAGAAGAATTAGAAAACAAAATAAATGGAATTTCCGAAACTGAAGAACCACTTGAAGAATTTGATGAAGAGTTTGAAGGTAACTTTGACGGAAACAATGACATGGGAACCACAGATTCTTTAGAATCTCCAACTGGAGAATAAGCAAGAGAAAAATTAAATTAAAAAAACCGGGCATAAGCCCGGTTTTTATAACCTAAATCTGGCTGGGTCGGTAGGATTCGAACCTACGAATAACGGAGTCAAAGTCCGTCGCCTTACCGCTTGGCCACGACCCAGCAACTAAGTTCGAAATTATTATAACATAGAAACCAATACTTGTCAATGAAAAGGGGGTAGTTTTATATGAAGATTAAATTAAAAGATATTAAAAATGGCAAAACATATCAAGTAGAAAAAGGTGATACTTACATAAAACCAGCTAGAGAGTATCAAAATGAGACGGGAAGAACTGTCTTTGCGGTAAAATTGAATAATAACATTAGAGAAGTTTTTAAAGAGGTTCATTGTGATGGAGAGATAGAATTTATTGATATAAAATCTCCCGACGGAGTTAAAATTAACAGAAGAGGTTTATTTTTTATTCTTTTTGCTGCCATAAAAGATTTAGATAATAAAGATGATTTATTAGTTAATAATTCATTGGGAAATGGTATATATTGTGAATTGAAATCTGGTGTACCTACTGAAGAATATCTTGATAAAATCAAAAAACTTATGATTGATTATAAAAATAGAGATTTAGAGTTTGAAAAATTCAATATAGATAAGTTTGAAGCTATGAAAATGTTCGATAGCAAGAATCAAAACGACAAATCTCTTCTATTTAAATACAGAAAAAAAACTACCGTGAACTTCTATAAGTTAAATGGATATATTAATTATTTTTATGGTTATATGCCATTAAAAACTTCTGATTTAACTGATTTTGAATTGATTAAAGTCGATAAAGGATTTGTAATTGTTTCACCTAATGAAAAATCACCTTCAAGAGTGCCAAAATATAAGCATCTAAACAAATTATCAGCAACATTCAACGAATATAACGAATGGCTAAAAATTTTGGAAATTAGAACTGTTGGAGAATTAAATGATTATATAAGTCAGGGTAAACACTCTGCAATAGAATTAATAAGAATTTCTGAAGCTTTGCATGAAAAAAAATATGCACAAATAGCTGATGATATAATTAAAAAGAGAAACATAAGGTTGATATCTTTAGCAGGACCCTCTTCTTCAGGAAAAACAACTTCATCAAAAAGAATAGCTTTACAACTGAGAGTCAATGGACTTCATCCAGTTGAAATTTCTTTAGATGATTTCTTTGTAGAAAGAGATAAAACCCCTTTAGATGAACACGGAAACTATGATTTTGAATCTCTTTACGCTTTAGATTTGGAATTATTTAATAATATTCTTTCTGATCTCATAAAAGGAAAAGAAGTAAAATTACCAAAATTTAATTTTGTGACAGGTAAAAGAGAATGGAGAAGTAATAATATAAAGATAGCAAAAGATCAACCTATTATAGTAGAAGGTATTCATGGACTGAATGAGAAATTGACTCAAAGCATACCGAGAGATAAAAAATACAAGGTTTATGTAAGCGCTTTAACTCAATTGAACATAGACAAGGTAAATAGAATCCCCACAACTGATTCAAGAATAATTAGAAGGATTGTAAGAGATTTCAATTTTAGAGGGCATGATGCCCTGGCAACAATTAAAATGTGGCCAAGTGTAAGAAGAGGAGAAGAGCATAATATCTTCCCTTATCAAGAAGAAGCAGATGTTATGTTTAATTCTAATTTGATTTACGAGTTATCAATTTTAAAAATATTTGCTGAACCTTTATTATTAAAAATAGACAATAGTGTAGCTGAATATTCTGAAGCAAAAAGATTACTAAAATTTTTAGATTATTTTTTACCTTTGACAGAATTAGAAGAAATACCAAGAAAATCAGTAATAAGAGAATTCATAGGACGTTCTACTTTTGAATATTAAAAAAATGGCAACCTTTAAAAGGGTTGCCATTTAATTTATGTATATAAAGTATTATCCTTTTACTGATCCTTGTGTTAATCCACCAATAATCCATTTTTGCATTGTTAAAAAGATGATCACCATTGGAATCGCACCTATTAATGAAGCAGCAGTAAATAAGCCCCATTGAGTCTCAAATGGTCCTTGAGAGAATGTCTGCAATCCAACCGCATAGGTATAATTAACTTCACTTTGAAGAACTATTTTTGCAATAACAAATTCGTTAAATGTGTTCATAAATGTCAATATTGTTATTACTGAAATAATTGGTAATGAAAGTGGTAAAACTATTAACCAGAATGTTTGGAATCTCGTTGCTCCATCTATCATGGCTGATTCTTCAAGTGAATCTGGTATAGTATCATAGTACCCTTTAAACAGCCACATATTATAGGCTACATTACCCAAATAAGCAAATATCAAACCGCCAAGGGTATCTAACCCTATAAATGGCAAATAATCTCCTAAGAAGTTTAAAATACCATATATAGCAACCATAAACATAACTATAGGGAACATTTGTACTATCATCAAGAAATAAAGTCCTGTCGATCTACCAACAAATTTCATTCTTGAGAAAGGATAAGCAGCCAAAGATGTTATTAAAACTGTTATAATAGCAGTCAAACCCGCTACTAAAATAGAGTTAAACAACCATCTAAGGAATGGTTTTCTTATTCTTTCTTCCCATGAATGTTGTATTTGGTATAAATCTTTATCTATTTCTTGCATTGTATTAGCTAAATTTCCATCAGTAACGTATGATAAATCTGCAATGACTCTTGATGATCTTGCAATGTTAGCGTTTACATCTCCAAAGTCTGCTATGTATACATCTCTCATAATAGTTAAAGCTGGTATATTAGAAAGATTTCCGCCATAATTTATTCTTAAATAATCATCTAGATTCTCTTCAAAAACTCTTATATTTGATCTAATTTCAGATATTACTAAGTCCATATCTCCTTTTCCTTGCAAGAATCTTTCGTATGATTCATCTAAATTTGATTTCCATTTTAAAAGGTCATATCTCTTTCTTTGAGGCATTAGCCCCGAAAAGAAATCAGATTCCATAAAATCTGCATAATATTCTGCTTCAAAAAAGTTATCGATTTGTGTTTCGCTAAAATAGTTGGAAACCATTAGATTTGGATAGGATAAACTTTCATTCATAAAAGTAAGCTTGTTATCATTATTCTTTTTAAATGATTGATATTCTTCATTTATAGATATTTGTTTTTCTCTTAAAGAATTTAATTCTTCACTAACCGAATTAAGTTTTGACATATTTTCATTGTATCTTTCAGACAAAAGAACTAGTTCGTCTAAAGATATTGCCATCTTAACTGTTAAGTTTTTTAATGCCTGAAAAGAAGGTAATACTTGTTTTTCTTCTCTTACAGCAAATATTCTATCAAAATTATTATTTAAAAAAGTATATACTTCAGTAAAATCTCTCATAACTAAAAGAATATCTCCATCTTGATATTTTTCTATAGTTTCCATGTTTTCAACAAACTTCTTCAATTTTTCAGCATACTCTGCAACCAAATCCTTAAACTCTACATTATCACCAAACATAGGGGATTTAGGATCAACTGAAGATAAATCTATATTTTTGATAATATCATAAGAGGCTATAATCTTATTACTTTCTGGTATATAAATATCTCCTACTGCTTGTATTTGTTCATCTAATTCTTCTATAGTTGAATTTAAGTCATCTTTAGTGCTATTTAAACTTGATATTTCTTGTTCTATACTTTCGAGGTTACTAGCATAATCATTTTCTTGTTCTAATAATCCACTAAAATCTTCTTCTAATTTTGACCTTATATCTTCTTTAGTATTTTCTATTTCTTTTTCTAAATTTGAATATTTATTTTTTAACTCTTCTAGCGAGTCTCCAAATTCTTGAATATTCTGGTTATCTGAATTTTTTCTTCCAACTCTAATATTCCAAAGTGTTGTTTTTACAGGAACACTATAGATAGTCTTTATTGTTTCTGCTTTTTGTGATTCTTCTTCAATATTTAAATTCATAAATTCAGAAAATAGTTGATCTCTGTATTCTAAAAATTGATTGGTAATTGATTCTAAATCATGGCTTGGAAAAGAAAAATTATAATTATCAGCTTTTTCATTTAATTTAGTAATCATTTCGTCAAACAAAACCACATCATTTTCACTGATATAATTATTAACTTTTTCTAATAATTCATTTTCATAACCACTATTATATTCATCATATATTAAATTAAATCTATCAGTTATAGTATTAATATTTTCTTCTGTTCTTTGCAAATAATTTCTTAAAGCGTTTATTTTTTCTTCTGATTCTTTCACTGCTTCTTCATATGTGTAATCAGAATATTCACTAATATAAGTACTAACTTTATTTAAATCTTGCATTAGCTCTGGTACTGTTGGTGTTTGAAAAATTAAATCAGAATAATTATTTAATGTTATTCTGTCCGAAAATAATCTAGGTGAAAAAGCTGCAGCATCTCTTCTTATAGAAGTAGAAACAACCCAAATCATAGGGAAAAGAATTATTATAATTAAAATAATTATAAATATATGTCTTAGTAAATAATTTTTTTGTTCTATTCTAGCCATTATCTATTCACCTCTTCAAATGAGCCTGAGAATTTAAAGTTAACATAACTCAATACGGCTATTATTGCAAAGATTAAAACGGAAATGGCTGCGGCAAATCCAAAATCTTGTCCTCTTGAACCTTCAAATGCTAACTTATAAGTATAAGATATTAATATATCTGTAGCACCCGCAGGTGTATTAGTACCAGGAATTGCAGGTCTACCTTGTGTTAAAAGGTATATATTTGTAAAGTTATTGAAATTGAATGCGAATGCCATAACCAATAGAGGCGCTACTGACGTCATTAACAAAGGTAAAGTTATACTTCTAAATTGCTTAAACCTAGAAGCTCCATCTATTGATGATGCTTCATATAATTCATCAGGTATACTTTGAAGAGCACCTAATGACACTGTCATCATATAAGGAAATCCTAACCATGTATTAACAATCAAAACAGCTACTTTGGCCCAAAAAGGATCCTGTAACCATTTAAT
>CAZRTN010000015.1:9962-20386 GCA_964603015.1 uncultured Thermotogaceae bacterium
GTTCCATTGTCTTCTATTAAAACTTTATTGGTTCTTGTGTTGTAAACTACAGTTTCATAAAATGTTCTGTCACCACGAATATTAGATTTAACTCTAGTTTCATATATTTTATAAGATTCTCCAAATTTTTTGTAAATATATTGGTTTGATAAACTATAACTTTTTGATCCAAAATTAACTATTAGAGATTTCAAATATCTTTGCCTAAGAACTGAGTTATAAAAGGCTGAATTAGCTGAAACTGAGGAGTCATAGGGGGAATAAAAATATGTATATCTTGAATTGTTTCCTTCAATGGAAACTACCTTGTTATTTTCTTCTTGTACTATCAAATCATATTGATTGTCGTTAACTCTAGCTGAGTTATTTTCTACTTTTTGCATACTTGTTTCTGCGAATATTAAATTTCCATCAGAGTCAAATTCTCTAACGGAAGGTTTTTGAGACAGGTATCTATTACCGTCTCCATCTTGATACATGATAACAAAATCTTCTGTAGGTTTCAGTTCTTCATTGTATTTTACATAAACGCTAAAGTCTAATAGTTCAGCATCTGCTGGCTCATAATAATATGAACTATCTGTCAGTAAAATATCAATAGCTTGTTCTCTAGAAAATAAATGTCCTGTCCCGTAGTTTGTAAATGCTGTAGATACAGTATAGTACATTGGATATAAAGTTAAAATAAATAAAAAGAACATAGCAGGCAATGTATACCTGTATGGATACCCTCTTTTCGTAAATATTGCCCAATCTGTTAGTAACAAAAATAATGCAATGACAATTGCAAAACCATTATTACCTAACATGAATAAAGTTGCTGAGGCCCAAACAATAAAGCCATTCATAGTGGCTATAAAAAGCCATACTAAAAGATGAAATAATTTATTCATATTTTACCCTCCCACAAGAGTATGTTACATAAATATAGGAAGGGGTATTAACCCCTTCCCAATATATAATAGATATTTTTAATTAATTACTTGTTATATTTTGAATAATTTATTCTGAAATTGCTGTTGTTATTTTGTTAACTGCATCGTTTAATGCAGGTTCTACTTCTTGGTTTCCTGAAATAATGTTTAATATAGCTTCTTCCATTGCACTCCAAACTGGTGCCATTTCAGGTACACTTGGCATAGGTACTCCACCAGCAGCAGCTTTTTGGAAAGCTGATACTATTTCTTCAGGAATTGGTCCGCCTCTTTCAGCAATAACTTCAGAAACGTCTTCTCTTGCAGGAAGTCTTGGATCTGCAATATAGAAGTTATAAATTCCTTCTTGTGTAGCTAAGTAATTAACAACAAATTCTGTAGCAAATGCCTTATTTTCTGATCTAGCATTAACCATTAAACCTTGTACTCCAACGAATGGTTTACCAGTGTCGCCATTACCTAAGTTTAATTCAGTAACTGGAAATACTCCATAGTCAATACCAGCGTCTAAATATTCTTTTGCTGCCCATGGACCATTAAGAATCATTGCAGCTAATCCTTCTTTAAACATTGAGTTCATTGTATCATAGTTAGCTCCTTGAGGGATTATACCTTCTTCATAGAAAGATTCTATGATTTTTGCCCCAGCAATAGCGCCTTCATTGTTTAAACCAATGTCATTAACATTATATCCTTCTTCTGCTGACCAATCAAAAACATATCCGCCTTTACCTTGGATAAATGTTGATGAGAAATAAAAATCTTCAGCTCTATAAATGAAACCTACTGTTTCATCTGTTGTATATTCTTTTGATAATGCTTTGAAGTCTTCTATATTTGTAGGAACTTCTTCAACATAATCTTTGTTGTAGTAAATTGAAACTGATTCTATTGCATATGGAAGACCATATAATTTTCCATTCCATGTGAATGCGTCCATACCTGAATCTGCATATTTTTCTGTTTCAACAGCTGATGTTGGAATAGGTTCTATTAAACCATTAGTAACTAATTCTCCAACCCAGTCATGAGCTCCAACAATAATATCTGGACCTTCACCTGCTGGTGCTGCTGTTAAGAATTTTGATTTGATATCCCCAAAATTAACTTGCTCAACTTCAACATTAATACCAGTGTCTCTTGCGAAATCTTCACCAATTCTTCTCATAAAGTCAACTTGTTGTTCTGATGACCAAACAACGATAGAATTAGCAAAAACTGCTACAGTTGCAAATAATGCAACTAAAGATAAAACTATAAGCTTTTTCATCCTGGTAACCTCCCTTAATTAAGTAAAAAAAGTAATGGAAACGTTTTGTCGTTTAAAATTATATCATAGTTTCAAGAAAATTCACATTTTATTAAAACGTTTTATAAAAGATTAGAGTAACTTATATCTAATTATTTCTATTTACATAGATTTTCCTTGAAAATCGTGATTTGTTATAATTTTAAACATCCTACAGGAATTATACTGGATAAATTGAACTATCCTCTGAATTATATTCGTTCACAATATCGAAATCTATCCTTAAATTTTTATTATATTTATCTTTCAAGTGTTTTATTCCTGTTTCTCCAAATAATATATATGTCAATAGATCCTCGTCTGAATTTGTGATTACACCAGATTTTTTTCTCGCCTTTTCCAATTCAGGAGCTAAATCGTCAGCAGGTCTATGATCGATTATTGGTTCATCTCCTAGAGCTAGTTTCACTAATTCTTGGTTGACTTCTCCTGGTGCTTTACCGTATTTACCTTTTAAATAGTTTTTTACTTCATTTGTTATCATTTTATATCTTTTACCAGTTAATACATTCATAGTTGATTGAACTCCAACTATTTGACTTGTTGGTGTAACTAATGGTGGATAACCTAAATCTTTTCTTACTTTAGGGACTTCTTCCAAAACTTCATCTAGTCTGTGCCCAGCTTTTTGAGATTTTAACTGAGAAACTAAATTGGATAGCATTCCACCTGGTATTTGAGAATCTAATATTTTTGCGTTTATCGATGTCATTTTCATATCTTGATCTTCATGATTTTTTCTTACTTTCCAGAAATGATCGTCTAGTTCAAGAATAAGTTCAGAATCTAATCCAAGATCAAAACTTTCGTTAAAAGGTTCTACAGGTGGTTGTGAAGTTCCATTTGCAAAAGGACTCAAAGCTAAATTCACACCATCTGCTCCAGCATCAATAGCAGCATAATATGACATAGAAGCTAACCCTGTTGTATTGTGAGAATGTACTTCTATTGGTATATCAAATTTTTCTTTTAGAGATTTTACTAAATTATATGCTTTTTTAGGTAATAATAGTCCTGCCATATCCTTTATACACAAAGAATCAACACCTCTATCAACTAGTTCTTTAGCAAAACCAACATAAAAATCAAGATTGTGTACTGGGCTTTCTGTATATGACATAGCACCTTGAACTTCAAGTCCGTATTTTTTGGAATATTCAATTGATTTTTCAAGATTTCTGATGTCATTCAGAGCATCAAATATTCTTATAATATCCATTCCGTGCTCTGATACTTTTTTAATAAAAAGCTCTAAAACATCATCTGGATAATGTCTATATCCAAGAATATTCTGGCCTCTCAAAAGCATCTGGGTTTTTGTATTTTTTAGTTTAGATTTGATAATATCTAATCTAGCCCATGGATCTTCACCTAAATATCTTATACAAGAATCATAGGTAGCTCCTCCCCAGACTTCCATTGCTTTATATCCTACTTTATCAAATTTTTCAAGTTGATCTACAAATTCCTCTGTTTTCATTCTTGTTGCAATTAAAGATTGTTGTCCATCTCTTAATGTGGTATCAACAACATATGGTTTCATTGATGCACCTCCATAAATTTTAAATACAATTATATTCTAACAAGTTAATCTTAAGATATTAAGTATATTTATTCATGTTTTGTAAACAACAAAAGAGAAAAATCACAAATATTATATAAAAGCTTTCTTTTTGTCTAATTATAAAAATTATTGTACAATTATAATAATTTTAAAAAACTTGTGGTAATATTAAATTATAATATCGAGGTGATTCACTTGAAGAATTTTTTTCTGGCGATACTGTTCTTTTTGATTGGTTTGCTTTCAGGTGGATTTATATTTTTCATCTTAGCAGCAATGACATAAAAAAGCCCCCTAATTAATAATTAATTAAGGGGCTTTTTATTATTTTTGATAATGTTTTTGAAAAATGTAAAGAATTGGTAGTCCAATAGCATAAGTAACTACAGCTTGTCCAATTCCAATCCATAAAACTGTAGGCCAATAAGGAACTTCATATAATTTAGCAACATACCATGAAACACCAAATGCATTAACGAAAATCGGTGGTAAAGGGGCTAAATATTTATTTGGCATTTTCCAAGTTAGAAAAGCGGCTATTAAGGTTAAAAAACTCCCAAACCAAATATCCCAAGCACCCAGCCCTCCAATTATATTCGCAACCAATACACCAATATATAATCCTGGAATAAAAGTTGGATTTAAAAAAGGAAGAACAGTAAATGCTTCTGCAATTCTAAATTGAACCGGGCCAAAACTAATTGGTTGAAATATAAGAGTCAAAACCACATATATTCCAGCAACCAATCCTGCCAAAACTAAATTTTTTGTCTTCATGAGACACCTCCATGTTTTTTTAGGCGGGTTCTGCGACCGCCAAAATACTATTTACATGTTTAAAATTTCTATTAATTCTTCTTTAGATATTTTATTCATAATATTTTTATCTATATATTCATCATACAAAGATTTTTTCTTATCTTTTAATTTTAGTATTTTTTCTTCAATTGAATTTTTAGTAATTAGTTTATACACAACAACATTTCTTTTTTGACCTATCCTATGAACTCTATCTGTTGCTTGGTTTTCAACAGCAGGATTCCACCAAGGATCAAAATGTATGACATAGTCTGCACCAGTTATATTTAAGCCAACTCCAGCTGCTTTTAAACTCAAAAGAAGAACTTTTTTGTCTTCATTTTCATTGAATTTTTTTATTATTTGTGTTCTATTTTTACTGATACCGTAAATATAAGAGTATTCTATATCTTTTTCATCTAACAATTCTTTAATAATATCGAGCATAGAAACAAATTGAGAAAAAATAACAACTTTATGATCTGTCTCATGTATATCTTCCATAAATTCTTTTATGAATTCAATTTTTCCTGAGAGATACTTATAGTTATCAAAAACCAGTCTGGGGTGATTTGATATCTGTCTTAGTCTTAACAAGCCTTCCAGAATCGAAAAAGATTCTACTTCTTCTTTTTCAAATCTTGATCTAATCTCGGATAACATTTTTCTATAAAGCTTATCCTGTTCTTCTGTCATATCTAAAAATATATTTTCTTCTGTTTTTGCTGGAAGATCTTCAAGTACATCTTCCTTTTTTCTTCTTAAAACAAAAGGTTTTATCATTTTTAAATATTTTTCTTTTTTTTCTTCTTCGTTTATCTCAGAAATGAACTTAGATTTATTAGGTAAGTACCCTGGTAAAATAAATTCAAATATACTGTGTAAATCTGCTAAAGAGTTCTCTAAAGGAGTCCCAGATAGAGCAATTTTAATTTTACCCTCTAATTTTTTGACTACTCTCGAAGTTTTTGTCCAAGAGTTTTTTATGACCTGAGCCTCATCAATTATAATGTAATCATAATTTTCTTTTTGTAATTCTTTTGAATTTAATATATTTCCATAACTAGAAATTATTATATTTTCCTTTAGTTTATTATTTGCATTATAAACTTGATAATCTAAATTAGAAAATTTCTCTATTTCGTCTGCCCAATTATATACTAACGATTTAGGGCATAAGATTAAAACCTTTTCTTCTTCTGAAATTATATTTGATAAAAAAGCAATTATTTGAACTGTTTTACCAAGACCCATATCATCTGCCAAAATTCCAGATAAATTATTGTCATCTAAAAATCTCAAAAACTTATATCCTTCATATTGATAACTTCTCAATTCGCCATTAAAATTATGCAATTCGTAGTCTTTAATATTTTTTATTTCTTTTAAGTCTTGAAGATAATCATATGCTTCACCTTCAATTATTTCAGAATTTTTTACTAAATCAGAAAATTTAAGATCTTTTTCATAATATAACTTCTCTGCAATTTCTCTTATGTTATCTGGTATCTCAACAAGATCTCCATTTTTAAAAACTATGTATTTACCATTTTCAATTTGATCAATATATTCTAAGACATTGTTAAAACCAAAGAATAGCTCTCCAGTAAAATAATTATCATTTTTATAAGTATTTAAAGTGAATTCTGGTTTTTTTACTATATTTATATTTTTTGAAAACCTTACTTCTATATTGAATTTGTTTAATTTTTCTATATTATCTAAAAATTTTATAAATTCATCAGGCTTTAAATAGATTTCCCCACTTTTGTTGAAATCTATTTTTAAATCATCTTTCAAATTATGAAATTTGTTTAAAATATTTTTCGAAAATGATTTATTTTCAATTTCCTCAATAGTATACTCAGAATTACCAACTTTCACTTTTAGAATTAATTTGAACCCGTCTATAAGTTTATATACATATAAAATAAATTTATTTTTATTTATCAAAAAACTAATTTCTTCATCATTAGTTTTCATTTTTATTCCTTTGTTTAGTATATTATCTGTATAATTCTCCAAAAAATTAATAAGATCCTTTTTCTCTAAAATGAAATCATCTAAATCGCTGATATTAAAAAAATCTTGCAAATTAACAATTCTGACGAACCCTTCTGAATCTTGAATGGCAACATCCGTTTCTGAATAAAAAAAATCAATCATTTCATATTCATTAAAACCATCAGTAAAAGCCCATTTTAGCAAATAATAGTCTTCAAATTTATCAATAAATAAATTAAGATTTATGTTTTCTGCAAAAGATAATCGACTTTCATCTTCAAAAAAAATATCTATATCTTTTTCTTTTAGAAGTTCAAATGATCTCAATATATAACCATCATCATTTTTATATCCAATCAAGTGATTCAAATCCTTATAATAATATGGATTACTTCTAATTATATTTATTCTCTTTGAATCTATATATATATAATGATTTAAATTATTTAGAAATAATTTTTCGATATCTTCGTGCTTTGTATTATCATCAACAAATAAATCATTATAATCTTTAAAATTTTGTTTTTTGTTAGATTTGAGGTTCAATAAAACTGCAGCTAAATGTTCACATACACCTATACCTTTTGATTGATGATCGCATTCACAAACGTAATTATAATCATAAATACTAGAAATAAAGGCTTTCAATTGAAAGCCTTCTATTTTAGATTTTATTATTAATTCATTTTTATCTTCTTCATAATCAATATATTCAATTCTATTTTCGTTTAATAACTCTATTGCTCTTTCATATTTGACATCATTAGCTTCGTTTAAAATAGAATTTGCTATTATTTCAAATTTATTATTCATCTTGATTCTTTCTAATATGATTTTCAACACTCACGATTAGCGAATTAATTTTTTCAACAAGATCTTCTTGGGTTTCTTTCATATTCTCCAATTTTGAAATAAGGATTTCATAAATACCTGATTCATTATTTATTTCATTCATTTTTAGATATTCAAAAAAGTTTTCATAGAAAAAAAGATATGTAGAATCTATATCATCTGAAAATTTTTCTTTAATGACTTCATAAAAAAAATTATAATCTTTCATAATAACAATACCTAGAATATCATTTTTCTCTTTTTTTATGGTTTTAATATCATTATCAAATTCATTAAGATAAGAAATATAATCATCGCGAGAAGAAACTTCAGCATTTTCATAAATAAAGTTTTTGTAATTATTAATATAAGAAGTTAAAGTGGAATCTGTTGATTCTTCCGTGATCTTTTGTAATTGTGAATAATTCTTAGAAAAATACTCTTCAGGAAGTGTTTTATAAAGAACATTCAATTCATCATATTCATTCTTATATAGTTCTTCCAAACTATCAAGAATATTGTAATAAGATAAAAACCATAACTCAGGAATATTTTCATCGCTAAAAATAATTTCAGTGTAAAAGTTTTTCAATTCTTGTAAAAGTTTTTTATTCTTCGTCAATATATTGTCTAGTCTATCTTCCACTTTTAGTGGCTTATAAACCAAAATAAAGTCAAAATTATTAGGATAAGTATTCTGCCATTGTTCTAATAAATATTTTTCATATTCTTTATTAATTTTGTTTTTAATATCGTAATCCAAAAACATCATTGGATCAATAATCTCTTTAATTGTGAATAAAGATTTTTCTTTATAATAAACTTTTACATTTTCTAAATTGAGTTCATTAAATTCAGAGAAATTTTTTAAATCAGATTGATTGAAAACTACATATTTTTTTATAAAATCGTTATTTTTCAAAATACTCCTTATAAATTCTGTATTAATAGTAGCAGATTTAGTTATTTCATATTGCTTAACCTCAAAAACATCGTATTTATTTTTAATATTTTCTTTGTGTAATTCAGCGTAATTCTTTAAACTCGTTTCTTTTTTCAATTCATCAAGTAATAATTGATTAAGCTCATTTTCTCTATTAAATATCTCGTTAATACTTTTTTTTCTTTTTTCTTTATCAATATTATCTACAAAGACATTCGTTGTAGCATCAACAGTAATACCTTTATCCTCTAAATATTTTTGTTTAATTTCTAAATCAATCAATTCAGAGATAGCATTATATATAACTCCTGGTTGCTTAAAAAATATATTAATAATATTATCTTCATTAACATCATTAACAAGATTATAATAAGCCATACCATAAGATTCTTCTGATTTAACAGAATAATTTTCCAAAATTTTCCCGTTTTTAGTAGTTAAAATTGCAACATCTTCACTCAAAACTGTAAGCCCTAATATAATAATAAAAATAATAATCACAAGATTCTTCATTAGAATCCTCCTTAATTTAATAATCAAACTAATTGTATCATATATTTTTTTACATTAAATCACTTTAGGTAAATATTAATCAAACTTTTTTATAATATATGACTAATGTATCAACGATAAACTTGATTTAATTAAAAGAATATGATATAATTTTTGAGAAATTGAAGAGAAATACTATCAGTTCGAGGGCTTAATCGCCCTCGAAATTTGTTATAAAGGAGGAAACGAAATGAGTGAAACGTTTAGAGAAAAAATAGTTAGCAAATCAGAAGAATTAGCAAAAAAATTAGGCTTAGAATTATTCGAATTAAATATATCAGGACCGAAAAGAAAAAAAAATATAGAGATAACCATAGATCATCCAAGTGAAAGCGTCTCTATAGAAATGTGTGAAAATTTTTCAAGGAAAATCGAGCCATGGTTTGATGAAATAGAAGTACCTTTCAACAGCTATAATTTAATTGTTAGTTCTCCAGGGATAGACAGACCTCTGAGAGATGTAAGAGATTATAAAAGGTTTAAAAATAAATTAGCCAAATTTATTCTTGGTGAAAGAGTTGAAAACAGAACAGTTTTTATAGGATATATAAAGGATGCAGACGAAGAAAAAGTAACTATCAATGAAAGAGATTCTAAGAAAGATTTTGAAATTCCAATTAAAACAATAAAGAAAGCAAATCTAGAAATTGATTTATAAGGTGGTGGAGATATGAATATTAATTTATTGGAAGCACTAGATACATTTGAAAGAGAAAAAGGAATAAGTAGAGATATACTTGTTGACATAATTCAAAAATCAATAAAAAGTGCATATAAAAAAAATTACGGTACAAAAAATGTTGAAGTTGAAATGGATGATAAACTCACAAAATTCAACGTTTACCAAGTTTGGAATGTTGTAGAAGAAGTTGAAGATGAACATGAAGAACTGACTTTAGAAGAAGCAAAAAAAATTGATCATAAGGCAAAAATAGGTGGACAAATTAGAAAAAAAATGAATTTAAAAAAAGATTTTAAAAGAATTGCAGCTCAAACTGCAAAACAAGTTATTCTTCAAAACATCAAAGAATTAGAGAAAAAAGCCTTATTTGAAAAATATGTTTCTCTAAAAGACAAAATTACAAATGCAGAAGTAATTCAAGTTAATTCTGGTTTTGCTGAAATAAGAATCGGAAAATTAGAAACTAAATTACCTGAAAAAGAAATGATACCAGGAGAAAATATGGAACCTGGCGATTTGATAAAAGTACATGTAAAAGATATACAACAAACAACAAAAGGTCCAAGAATTATGGTTACAAGGGTCACAAATGAACTCGTAGAAGATCTTTTAAAATCTATTGTCCCTGAAATTGAAGAGGGAATTGTTGAAATCGTGAAAATATATAGAGAACCTGGAGTAAGAACAAAAGTTGCTGTAAAAAGTAATGACTCAGATGTAGATGCTGTTGGTGCATGTATTGGTGAAAATAGTATGAGAATTAATGAGCTAATTTCTGAGCTTAAAGTAGAAAAAGTTGATATAAT
>CAZRTN010000016.1:0-12945 GCA_964603015.1 uncultured Thermotogaceae bacterium
CCTATTTTTGAAAAATATTTTGCTTGCATTCCTGATATTTTAAAAGTATAAACTCCACTAAATAACATTTCTGAAAGAGTACTTTGAATTATTTCTATAAAAGATTCTTCTTTTAATGGTTCTGAAAGATTTAAAACTAAAGATTTTATAGCAGATAATTGATAAGATAATCTGTCTATTATTGTTTCTAATCTTTGTTTTTCAAATAAATCTTTTTCTTTATCAAAAGCATTGTTAAGGTATAAGATATTATTTTCATCCTCAAAAATCCCATCACAAATAATAAAAGTACTAAAAGAAAATTCGTATGGGAATAAATCTGGATAATCTTGTATAACTTCTTCTAAACTATAGAATTCTAATTTTTTAGGTGTGATGTTTTGAGCATCTAAAATAATCCATGAATTTTCTATATTTCGAACTATTAACATTCTATTGCTTTTAGTTTCGGTTAATAATAACCCGCCCAAAAGAGAATGAAATGAAGGTGTACCTAAAGTAGATACTAATTCTAATATCTTATTAATATATTTCAAATTCTCCACATCCTTTAATAAATTCAATTTTATTATATCATATTGGTTAACAAAATTAACTTAATTATTATAATAATCATTATATTAAACAAAATATGGTTGTTTATGATATAATTATAAATGAAAAAATGATTTAATTTTTAGGGGGGTATAAGATGGAAATTATAAAAGAATTGGAACAGATGATTGACAATTTAGCCACAAAATATAATCAAGTAAAATCTGAAAAAGAAGAATTGAGAGCTGAATATGATGAACTATTTCAAGAATATGAAAAAGTTAATGAAGAAAAGGATAGATTAAACAATAAAATTCAAGAAGTATCAAATAAAAACACTCAATTTGAATCTTCTTTAAAACAAATAAAAGAAGACCTTATGACTAAATTTGGTGATGAAATAACAGGGGATAATGTTGAGCATAATCAAAACCAACCAAATCAAGATATTGACCAGTAGGTGTTTTAATTGTCTAATTTTAGAGATGTACAAATAGAAATATTAGGAGAAAAATATAAATACAGAGTTGATGAACCAGAAGAAATAATTAATAAGATTTTAAATGAGATAAAATCAGAAGTTGAAAATATGGCTACAAATTTTGGGAAAGAAAAAATAAATTACATTTTATTACTATTATTATTAAATGAGCGGTTAAATGTTTTAAAAACTAAAGATGAAATAAAAAGTATCGTTAATAAGTTTGAAAATATAATCGAAAGCAGCGATATAGAAAAAGATAAAGATACAGACAGTTTTATTTCTTGGGAGTGAACAAGATGAAAATAGGGTTCTTTGATTCTGGAATTGGTGGGCTTACAGTTTTGAAAAAAGTGGTTAGGAATTTCAATAACCACAAGTTTTATTATTTTGGAGATACATTAAACGTTCCATATGGTTCAAAACCTGAATATTTTTTAGTGAATATGCTAGAAAATATTTTTGATTTTTTTGAAAAGATGGAAGTTGATATATTGATATCTGCTTGTAATACTACAGATTCTCTTGTTAAAAAAGGGATTACGTCAGTTGAAAAGAGAAGCTTTAGATATATAAGTATAATAGATAATGGAATAGAACAAATAAATGAAAAGGAAAAAGTATTATTATTAGCAACCACTAATACAGTAAAATCAGGTAGTTATAGAGAGTTGCTTTTAAATAAAGCTAAAGTATCAAAAATTAATGAAAAAGCTTGTCCTTTATTCGTACCTTTAATTGAAGAAGGTTATTGGTATGGGCCAATGGCTGATTCTATAATAAATTATTATCTTAGAGACTGCGAGGGTCAATACGATAAAGTTATATTAGGTTGTACACATTATCCAATTTTAAGTAATCATATACAAAAAAGTGTAAAATCGAAGATTATAGACCCAGCTGATGGCATAATCAAAACTCTATTCAATTTAAAGTTACCTTATATTACAGGACGACCTGAAATAAATTTTTATATAAGCGGAAGCTTAGAACAGTTTAAATTCTTATCTAAAAGGTTTCTTGGAAGAATGAAGTATAAATCAAATTATAAAAGACTTGTCATGAACGCACAATTAGTTGAAGAGGATGCGGATTTGTATGAATAAACCAATAATATTTTTAATAACAGGTCTTTCTGGCGCAGGAAAGACCTTTTTATTAAAGACATTAGAAGATGAGGGGTACTATACAGTAGACAACGTTCCTCCTCATTTAATTGAATCATTTATTGATATGATATGTTCTAGTGATGTAGATAAGCTTGCAATAGTTAGTGATCTAAGATGGAAAAATGCAAAACAATTAACTGATTCATTCTATGAAATAGACAAAAAACTTCCTTGTAAAATGCAGTTGAAAAAAGTTTTTTTAGAAGCTGATACAAATTCATTGATCAATAGATTTAGGAAATCAAGGAGAAGTCATCCGCTTGATTTACCTCTAGAAGAAGCTGTCGTTAAAGAAAAAGAAGTCTTAAAAGACATAAAATCTATAAGCGACATAATAATAGATACTTCAAATACAGAACCTTATGAATTTAGAAAAAAATTCTTTCAAATAATAAAGCAAAAAAGAAGACCTTTAAAACTAAACATAGTTAGTTTTGGATTTAAAAATGGAATACCAAGCAGTGCAGATTATGTTTTTGATGTTAGATATCTACCAAACCCTTTTTATTTTTTTGAAATTTATAAATATACTGGATTGGATAGAGAAATTTCAGAATATTTAGAAAAATTTGAAGATACAACAAAAACTATAAAAAAATTAACATCTTTTGCTAAATTCATTCAAGATAAATATACCGAATCTGGCAGAGTAGAAGCATATTTTTGTGTGGGTTGTACTGGAGGTAAACATAGATCTGTATATATTGCTCAAAAAATTTATGAACAATTAATAGAAGAAAATAGAGACGTTAGCATCACTCATAGAGATATGACTAAGGAGTGATTCTATGAAAAATATAGTTGTAATTGGTGGGGGTACTGGATTAAACCAATTATTGAGAGGGTTAAAATGGTTTAAAGAGATTAATCTAACTTCTATAGTTGCAGTAACAGATGAAGGTGGAAGTTCAGGTATAATTAGAAATGATTTTGAAATACCACCTCCAGGAGATATTAGAAATAATATTATGGCACTTTCAGAGAAAGAATCTCTTATAACTAAACTACTTGGTTATAGATTTAATGAAGGGTTTTTAAAAAATCATAATCTTGGTAACATTATTTTGTTAGCATTAACCAGAATTAATAACAATAATTTTCCTTTAGCAATAAAAACATTATCAGAATTTTTAAATATAAAGGGTAGAGTACTACCCTCGTCTTTTGAATTAATTCGAATAGCTGGTGAATTTGAAGACGGGACTGTATCTTTTGGAGAAAAAAATTTAGTTTCTCAAAACAAAAAGATATTGAGAGTATGGTTAGATGGGAATTCTGAAGCATATGAAGAAAGCATGCTTGCATTAAAAAACGCTGATTGCATAATTTTAGGTCCTGGTAGCCTTTATACAAGCATAATAACGAATTTGTTAGTGAAGGGCATAAAGGAATCTATAAAAGAAAGTAACTCAAAATTAATTTATATATCAAACATAATGACTCAACCAGGAGAATCAAATGACTATAATTTGTTAAAACATGTTGAAGAAATAGAATACTATTTAGATTATACAGTTGATTATATTATTGCAAATTCTGGTAAAATACCTGAATTTGTTCTTGAAAGATATGAAAAAAGAAATTCTACAGTAGTTGAAATAGATTTTGAAGATGAAAGAATAATTCAAGATGATTTAGTTTATTTTATTAATGAAGAAAAAACTATAGTAAGACATGATTCAACCAAATTATCAAAAATAATAAAAAAAATAATCGGTGATTAAATTGGCTACTTTCTCTGAAGAGGTAAAAATGACATTAGTATCTACTAAGATGGAATTCCCTGAAATAGAACTATATGGAGCAATAAAAGGAAAGGGAGATTTTGTAATTGATGGATACAGAAAATACATAAAAATTACAGTTAATTCTTTGAGTTCAATGAAAAGAATATATAAATTGAGTAAGTTATTATTCGGTGATTATATTAGTGCTTATGTTAAAATGGAAAGAAGATTAAAACTAGGAAGAACAGGCGAAATATTATTAGATTTAGCCTCTGTAGAAAAAATAGTAGGAAGAGAAGATATTGATATATACTCTTCTGAATTACCAAAAAAGATAAAAAACGATCCATTTTTATTTGGAGTTTTTCTAAAAGGAATGTTTCTTACAACTGGTTCTGTTTCGTTTAAATCTTCATATCACCTTGAATTTTTCTTAGACATCTCAGAAGAGTATGCTGATACAATAGTTGAAACATTTTATAATCTAATTGGAATAAAATCAAATTACATAATAAAAAATAATAAAGTAAAATTATATATAAAGTCAAGTAGAGATATACTAAATGCTTTAGAAGTTATGGATTCACACGAATCTGTAGATAAACTGAATGATATCATAAAAGTCAGAGAGTTAAAAGGAAATGTAACTAGAACAATTAATTTTTTGACTGCCAATGCATTAAAAACTGCTGAAAGTTCTTCTCAACAAATTAATGATATACTTTTTATAGAAGATAAAATTGGATTAGATAATTTAAACAAAAATTTAAAAAAAATTGCAGAGCATAGATTGGAAAATGAAGATCAAAGTTTAAAAGAAATGGCTGAAGACCTCAATATGAAAAAATCAACTTTATATAGTAGAATAAAAAAAATAAAAGAAATTGCTAATGATTTAAGAGATGGGGAAAACAATTAAGGTGGGTGATTTCATTGAAATGTCCTTTTTGTGGAAATCTGGAAACAAAAGTATTAGATTCTAGACCTGCAGGAAATGGTAATTCTGTTAGAAGAAGAAGAGAATGTCTTAATTGTGATAGTAGGTTTACAACATATGAAAGATTTGAAGAAAATAGAATAAGAGTTATAAAAAAAGAAGGGAAAAGAGAACTTTTTGACAGAGAAAAGATAAAAGATGGTTTAATAAAAGCATGTGAAAAAAGATCTGTAACTTCTGAACAAATAGAAGAAATTGTAGAAGGCATAGAAGATGAATTAAGGAGATCTGGTAAAGCAGAGATTTCTTCTACAGAAATCGGCGACAAGATAATGAACAGATTAAAAGAAATTGATCATGTTTCTTATGTTAGGTTTGCTTCTGTTTATAAAGAATTTAGAGATGTAGATAGCTTTTTAGATGCTATAAAAGAATTAAAAAATAATAGATAGATCGGGAGGTATTATAAATGGTTGAAGAAAATTATCAATTAACCAAAGAAGGATATGAGCGTTTAAAGAAAGAAAGAGATGAATTAAAGAAAAAATTAATGGGTGAAATTGCCGATAGGATTAAAGAAGCAAGAGAGCTTGGTGATCTTTCAGAAAATTCTGAATACGAAGAAGCAAAAAATGAGCAAGGTAGAATAGATTCAAGAATAAAAGAAATAGAATATATATTAGATCATGCAGAAGTTATAGAAGACCAATCTGATAATTCAGAGGTTAGACTTGGTAAAGTCGTCAAGATTTATGATTTTAAATTAAAAAAAGAAACAGAGTTTATGTTGGTTACCCCACAAGAAGCAGATTTAAAAGATAAAAAATTGTCTTCAGATTCTGCAATAGGAAGTGCTATACTAGGTAGAAAAATTGGCGAAAAAGTGACAATTAAAACAGCCAAAGGTTCTACAAAAAAAATAGAGATAAAAGATATAATTTCATAGATAAAAAGCATCAAACGGAGGTGTACTAGTGAGTGAAGTAAAAAGACAAAGGCTACAAATGATAAAGGAATTAAAAGAGCAAGGGATAAATCCTTATCCATATAAATTTGACAAAGACTATAAAGCTGAAGAGATTAAAAATAAATATTCAGATGAAATAGAACCAGGTCAATTATTAGAAGATGAGGTTTTTTCATTTGCAGGTAGAATTATGACTATGAGAACCCATGGTAAATCTGCATTTATGCACATAAAAGATGATACTGGTAGAATTCAAGCTTATATAAGAAAAGATAAAATAGGTGAAGAAGCTTATGAAATCTTTAAAAAATATATAGGCAATGGTGACTGGATAGGAATAAAAGGATTTCCTTTTAAAACAAGAACCGGTGAATTAACTATACTAGCTTTAGAAGTTCAACTTTTAACTAAAACTATTAGACAAATGCCAGAAAAATGGCACGGTTTAAAAGATAAAGAAATAAGATACAGACAAAGATATGTTGATATGATTTCAAATGATAATGTAATAGAAGTATTTAAAACTAGATCATTAGCTATAAGATATATGAGAGAATATCTAACTGAACAAGGTTTCTATGAAGTAGAAACACCTATTTTAGAAAATATTATGGGTGGAGCTAATGCAAGACCTTTCATAACGAAATTAAATGTCTTTGATCAACCTATGTATCTTAGAATAGCTACTGAATTGCATTTAAAGAGATTAGTTGTAGGTGGGATGGAAAAAGTATATGAAATTGGAAGAATATTTAGAAATGAAGGAATTGATTATAAACATAATCCAGAGTTCACAACAATAGAATTATATCAAGCTTATGCTGATTACAATGATATAATGAGATTAACAGAAAATGTTCTAGCTTATATAACTGAAAAAATTCATGGAACTACTAAAGTTACATATGGTGAAACAGAAATAGACTTTAAACCACCATTTGAAAGAATAGATATGAGAGATTTTATAAAAGAACATCTTGATATAGACATTTTAGAAGATTCAATGGAAACAATGGATGAATTCTTAAAAAAACATGATGTTAATGTTGAAATAAAGGAAAAAGGAAAATATATTGAAGAATTATGGGACCTTGTAGAAGATAAAATTGTTCAACCTACTTTTGTAATAAATCATCCAGTTGAAATATCTCCTCTTGCAAAAAGACACAGAGAAGATCCAAGATTAACTGAAAGATTCGAGTTGATTGTAAAAGGTTCTGAATTGGCAAATGCTTTTAGTGAATTAAATGATGCAGAAGATCAACTTTCAAGATTTAAAGCACAATCTGATTTAAAAGATCTTGGAGATGATGAAGCACAATTGATGGATATGGACTTCTTAAGAGCATTAGAATATGGGATGCCACCTACAGGAGGTCTTGGTATAGGGATAGATAGATTTTGTATGTTCTTAACCAATACACAAACTATTAAAGATATCATAGCATTCCCTCTTTCAAAACCAATGAGATTTGAAGAAGAAGAAAAAATGGTGAATGAAGAACAAGAAGAAGAACAGTAATATTAATTTTAATTGAATTTAAAGTAAAAAAATATTAAGCACCCAAAATGTTATTGTATAATAGAGAAGGTTTAATAAATAACAATATTATTTTTTATAAAACGGGAGGAGGAACTGATATGGCTAAAAGATGTGCTGTATGCGGAAAAGAGCCTGTTGCAGGTAATAGTGTTGCTCACTCAAAAAAGACAACAAGAAGATGGTGGAAACCTAACGTACATAAAGTTAAATCTATTTTAGATGATGGATCTGTAAAAAGAATTAACGTATGTACTTCTTGTTTAAAAGCTGGAAAAGTTAAAAGAGCATAAAAAATTATCGACTCTGAAAATTCAGAGTCGATTTTTTATTATTCTAACTATTTCAACTTAAAATTATATCTTTGAAAATAATTCCATAAGAAAAACATATTTTAAAAATTATATGTTAATAATTGTTAAATATATTTGACAAATTAATCAATTGGTTATACAATTATATTTGAAATAAAAAAAATACCAGGAAAAATCCTGGTATTTTCATGGTGGGCTCGGGTGGACTCGAACCACCGACCACTCGGTTATGAGCCGAGGGCTCTGACCAAACTGAGCTACGAGCCCAAATCCGTAAATAATTATAACACGGCTCCTAATTATTGTCAACTACTTTTTTAATCAAAATAGAAATATAATACAATGTTTATAAAATTGAAAAAAATGGGGGTGTTTATTTTGAATATCAAAATGAAAAGCAGAGTAAACAGCAAAGACCCAGTAAGAATATTAATGGAAACATATCCAAGATTTGTTGTTATTAAAGCTGTTTTGAAAACGTTGCAATCGAAAGATAAGTTAAAAAGAGAGCTTTTAGAAGACCTAATAATCAAAGAATTGAAAAAATAAGGAAGCTTATTACTTCCTTATTTTTATTATTCTTAAAGCTTTATCTATATATTTTATTTTTGTTATATAAGCAGATAAAAAATAAATAATAATACTACTGGTTATAAGAAAAATTGTAAATAATCTACCTTCAGATAAATTTTTTATTAATAGAATATATGCAATCATTATGAAAGTAGAGCTCATCACTTTAATAATCTCAAATAAATCTTCTGGATCTAATGATTTAAAGGCAATATATCCAGACATAACCATACCTACAAAACCTGACATGGCAGTCGCCATAGCAATACCTTCTATACCGTAAGATCTTACCAGTAAAACATCTAAAATAGCGTTAGAGGCAAGCATAACTATTGAGACAAATGTAGGGAATTTAGTATTTAAATCAGAATGAAAAGTTCTTACAAAAATTCCATGCAATGAATAAAAAGGCAATCCAAATGAATAAAACGCTAAAGTACTTGCTGTTATTAAAGTATCTTGAGCAGTAAAGTTACCATGTTGGTAGATCAATGCTATAATTTCATTGTTAAGAAAAATCAACCCAGCCATTGAAGGTAGAGAAAAAAACAAAATCAGATGAATACTTTCTTTTAAAAAACTATTGTATTCTTTTTCATTTCTCTTTTCAATAGCTTTAGATAATTTAGGAAGTAAAGCGTTTGCTACACTAACAGCGAAAATTCCTAAAGGTAATTGGTATAATCTCAAGGCGTATTGTATTGTTGATACACCTCCAGTACCTGTCCACGTTGCAATATTTGTATCAATTAGAGTATTAAAAGTTGAAACTGCTACTCCCAATAATGCAGGTCCAAACAAAGATACTATTTGCTTTACATGTTTAACGTTGAAATAAAATTGTATTTTATATCCAGTTTTTTTCAAAAAGAAAAGAACAAATATAAATTGCATTATACCTCCAACGGCAAATCCAATAGTAGGTCCTAATATTTGTGGTATAAATAAAAATGATATAAAAGTAAATATAATTGTTGAAATATTAGTTAATGCAGGAGCTAAGGCAGGTGCAAAATATATATCTTTTGTATTCAGGACTCCAGAAAGTATGGCCCATAGAGAAATAAAAATAATAAAAGGATAAGTTATTTTCATCAAATAACCTGTTAGAGATAAAGTTTCTTCAGCCATCCCAGATCCTAAAATAAATGCAAATCCATCTGAAAAGAAAAAAACAGGTATATAAATTATTGTAGTTACAATTAATGTGAGCCAAAAAGTTGTGCTAAGAAAATTTTGAGCTTCTTTTGGTTTTTTTCTTGAAAATAAAGGTATAAAAGAAGAAGAAAGAGCACCTTCAGCAAAAATTCTTCTCAAGAAAAAAGGTAAAAGAATAGCTATTAAATAAGCATCATACTCAGAACTTCTTCCAAAGTAATGTGCGAATGTTGCATCTCTGAAAAGTCCCAACACTCTACTGAGTAAAGTTGCAATAGCAAATAAAAAAGAATGTTTGAATAACTGAGACATATAAAATCATCCTTTAAAAATGAGGATGCATAAGCATCCTCTTATTTTGTTCTATACAATCTATCTCCTGCATCACCTAAACCAGGTATAATGTAAGCTTTGTCGTTTAATTTTTCGTCTAAAGATGCAGTATAAATATCTATTTCTGGATGTTCTTTATTAACTATATTTATACCTTCTGGGGCTGATATTAAACTCATTACTGTAATATTTTTAGCTCCATGTTTTTTAACAACTTCAATTGCATAATTCATTGAATGTCCTGTTGCCAGCATAGGGTCAACAATATAAACATGATGATCTTCAGTGAATTCTGGAAATTTCACATAATACTCTATAGCCTTAAGACTCTCAGGGTCTCTAAAAACACCTAAAAATCCCACACTTGCATTAGGTACCAAAGATAATATACCATCAAGCATTCCTAAACCAGCTCTTAAAATTGGCACTATGGTTACTTTTTTATCATCAACCATATGACCTTTTGTCATTTGAACAGGTGTTTTTACATCTGTATCATAGGTTGGTAGTTTTCTTGTAGCTTCATAAGTTAATAAAGAAGTAATTTCAGTTAGTAATTCTCTAAATTCTTTGGGTCCTGTTTCCACATTTCTCATTATTGAAACTTTATGTTTTATCAAAGGATGTTCAACAACATGAACTTTTTCCATAAAAAAGACACCTCCATTTCTTTATTATTTTATCATAAATAAACACCCATTGCCATGAATTTAATATTTTTTTATAATAAAAACAATAATGTTAGAGTTATAATTGTAATGAGGTGATTTTTATGAGAAAATTATTAATGATTTTGATATTGTTTACAGTTTTTATATCTTTTGCTTTGGCGGAAACGTCTTCATCTATTAGCTTTTATATAGTCTTTGGGAATAAAATTGAAACAGGGATAAAAGGAATAATAAACTATAATTATTCAGATGAAGAATGGGCTTTTCTAAAAATCAAATCAAATTTCTACCCAATTAATATAAAAATAAACGATCAAAGTTTATTATTATATTCATATGAACAAAGAATAGTGGTAAAACCAGGTAAAATAAAAATCACATACAATAATAATTCTTTTTACTATATAGCTGAAAAAGGTCTAAACAATATATCATTGGTAAAAAATATTCATTTAGAACCGAAAATCAATATTATTAATTACACAGAGCAAGTGACTCCAAATGGTGACTGGGTTAAAGATAAACTTAAGATAGAGCTTAATTCCAATACATACGCGAAAATGGAAGTTTTGGTAGATCAAGAAAATTTTAATAAAGAGATTTACTCAGGAGATAATAAATTATATTTTAATTTTGAAAATATTCCTAACGGTAATTATACTTTGAAAATTAATATTTATAATGATAAAGGTCAATTCAGTACAGATAAAGAAATAATAGTAAACAGAGACCATAGAAGTTATGGAAGAGAATTTTTGTTTGGGTTCATAGCTATATTTGCAGGGATTATAATTTGGAATTCAATCAAATAATTGTGTTATTATAAAAATAGAAATTAAAAAAAGGAGATTTTTGAATGATAATAGATGAAAAAATTTTAAAAGAATTATATGCTAATGGTTGTGATGTCAAAAAAGATGAACCAATGAAAAACCATACAAATTTCAGAATAGGTGGAGCCACTCCTTATATGTTTTTTCCAAGAACTAAGAGTTCTTTTATTTACACTTTAAGGATTTTAAAGAAAAATAACATAAGATATCGAGTTATAGGCGGTGGAGCAAACTTAATAGTAAAAGATGAAAAATTGGATTTTGTTGTTATTTCAACAAAATATCTTTCCAACATTTCTCTAAGAAATGAAGATATTATAAAATATCTTTTAATGGAAAATACTGAATTGATGGATATAGGTTTTAAAGATGAAGAAATTTATGCTGAAACAGGTGTTCCTATTTCTAGAGTTTCTAGTTGGGCAGCGGAAGAAGAATTATCTGGATTAGAGTTTGCATCTGGAATTCCTGGAACAGTGGGCGGAGCAATTTTTATGAACGCTGGAGCATATGAAGGAGAAATGAAAGATGTTGTAAAAAGTGTTGAAGTATATGATGAATATAACGATAATATAATAATTATATCTAATGAAAATTTAGATTTTTCTTATAGACATAGTATTTTACAGGATAAAAATTATATAGTTTTATCAGTAATTTTTAAATTAGAAAAAAAAAGCAAAAATGAAATTTTTAATAAAATAAAAGAATTATCAAAAAAAAGATGGAATAGACAACCACTCGACATGCCTTCAGCTGGTAGTATATTTAAAAGACCTAGAAAGGATTTCTATGTTGGAACGACTATAGAAAAACTAGGTCTTAAGGGTTTTACTTTGGGAGATGCTATGGTTTCAGAAAAACACGCTGGTTTCATAGTTAACAAAGGAAACGCGACTTTTAAAGAAGTAATGAATGTTATTCTTGAAGTAAAAAAAATAGTTAAAGAAAAATATGATACTGATTTAGAAATAGAACCTGAAATCTGGAATTAGGAGGTAGTAATGAATTACATTTCAAAAAACTCTATTATTGGAGATAATTTTTTTCATGGAGAAAACCTTATTATTGAAGATAATGTAAAAATAGGTAAAAATGTATCTTTGGGGCATAATGTTGTTATAAAAAAAGATACTATAATAGGAGATAATTGTATCATTTCAGATAATGTCGTTTTAGGGAAAGAACCATTTAAAGCATCTAATTCAGCAGTTACAGAAAAAAGAGAATTGACTCCTTTAAAAATAGATAAATTAGTAACGATAGGAGCCCTAACGGTTATATACAGGGGGGCAGAAATATCTGATGAAGTTTTTGTTGCTGATCTTGCAAGTATTAGAGAAGATGTAAAGATTGGTATAAAAACTATAATTGGAAAAGGGGTTACTATAGAAAATAAAACAAGTATTGGAAATTTTGTTAAAATAGAAACTGAAGCATATATAACTGCTTTATCAGAAATAGAAGATTATTGTTTTATTGCTCCTGAAGTGACTTTTACGAACGATAATTATTTAGGAAGAACTGAGGAAAGAAAAAAATATTTTAAAGGTCCAATATTAAAAAAAGGGTGCAGGATAGGTGCAAATTCTACTTTGTTACCAGGTATAATTATAGAAGAAGACAGTTTAATAGCTGCTGGTTCAGTAGTAACAAAAAATACAAAAAAGAGAAAAATATACTTAGGTTCACCAGCAAAAATATTTGG
>CAZRTN010000016.1:13045-15845 GCA_964603015.1 uncultured Thermotogaceae bacterium
CCAGTTAAAGAATGTCTTGGGGCAATGGCTATATAGGGGTGAACAGCTGGGATTTTGTGGCTAACATTCCCGACATCTGTTGAACCTCCTCCTTCGGAATCAGGTTCGATATTTTCAATACCTATTTTTTTATAATTCTCTCTAAAAATATCAGCTAAAGATTTTGATGGTTTCAAATCATCGTTAGATAATTCATAATATTCCCAATTTAAAGTTGTTCCTGTCATTTTAGAAGCTCCTTCAGCTATTTCAATTGCTCTATCAACAATTTCATTTAAATATTCTCTGCTTTTAGCTCTAAAATAAAATTTAGCTTCTGCATAGTCTGGTATGACATTTGGAGCTTCTCCTCCTTTTGATATTATTCCATGAATCCTTGTTCCATCCTTGACATATTGACGAAAATAGTTTATTCCATTAAAAAGATGTATTACAGCATCTAAAGAATTAATTCCTTTTTCAGGTGATGAAGATGCATGAGCTGTTTGCCCCTTGAAACTAAATTTAATTGCATCTAAAGCTAAAGATGTAGAATAAACTTTATTTTCTGTCGCAGGATGAATCATCATTGCTGCATCAAAATTATCAAATATACCTTCATTTGATAGAATAACTTTGCCCCCTCCATTTTCTTCTCCTGGACAACCAACTGCATATATTTCACCAGGAATATCTTCTAGTTGAGATAAAGCTAAACAAGCACCATAACTTATAGCTGAAATCATATTATGACCACAACCGTGACCAATTCCTGGTAATGCATCATACTCAAATAAGATGGCAATTTTTTTGTCATTTTTTTTACCTCTTAATTTGGCTAAAAAAGATGTAGGTAACTTATCAGTAGGGTTACTTACATTAAAACCTATCTCTTTTAATGAGTTTGTTATATAATTATATGCTTTTTCTTCTTTAAAGCCTATTTCAGGATTGTTCTTAAGATAATTAGACATTTCGAAAATTTTCTCTTTGTTTTTATCAATATTTTTTGAGAGTAATTCTTTTATTTCATTTAAATCCATTTTTTCACCTCTTGAAAAAAAGGCAGCAATTAAGCTGCCTTATTAGATATTATTTGAATGACCATTCATTTACATAATAAATTGGTCTTTTGAAAACATTCCATAAATATTCTGGAATATTTATTTCATTGTTATAAGCTTCTCCAGCTATTGGCCAATATAATGGAACACATACAGCATCTTCCATAGCTATTCTTTGAACTTCTCTATATAATTCCCATCTTTCTTGAGAATCAACAGTCACTTTTATCTTATCTACCAATTTATCCACTTCAGGATTTTCATATGTTCCGAAAATAGAGTTCCATGAAGATTCACTGTGCCAACTCTCAACAAAACTGAAAGGTGATGGTGAAGTTGCTGCCCATCTTTCTCTAAACATCGGGGCTTCTCCTTCAGCAGTAACGTCTAAATAAGTTCCCCATTCTATTGCAACTACTTGTGCTTGTATTCCTACTTGAGATAACTGTCTTTGTACTTGTTGTACTTCTAATACTCTTTCTCTATAGTTAGATGGAGCATAAATTTGTGTTGAAAATCCGTCTGGATATCCTGCTTCTTTTAATAACTCTTTTGCTTTTTCTGGATTGTACTCATAAGCTGGTGCATCAGGAGCATATGCTTCATGAAAATTAGGAACTCTTCCTGTAGCAGGAACTGCCATGTCTCCCATTGTTAAAGCTATTATTTCATCTCTGTTGATAGCATAATTTACAGCTTGTCTAACTCTTACATCTGAAAAAACAGAATCTGGTCTTCTATTAAAAACAATTCTATGATCTTCAAATTTTTGATAAGTACCAAATCCTAATCCAGGGATTTGATTATCTTTTAAATTTGTGAATTCTTCTGCTGGCAACTCGGCTATGAAATCAATTTGATTAGCTTGTAAAGCCATTATAGCTGAAGTCATTTCTGGGAAAAACCTGAATTCTAAATTAGGTATATTAGCTTTTCC
Organism: uncultured Thermotogaceae bacterium; assembly: GCA_964603015.1. Taxonomy (GTDB): domain Bacteria; phylum Thermotogota; class Thermotogae; order Petrotogales; family Petrotogaceae; genus Geotoga. Next base: position 15,026 of record CAZRTN010000016.1, read on the forward strand.
TTGCCAGTATTCATCAAATCTCTTTAAAACAATTCTTTGACCAGGGTCATGTCTAACAAATTCATAAGGTCCTGAACCTACTGGATGTTTTTCATAACCTTCCCATCCTACGTCTTCAATATAATCTTTTGGAAGTACTTTGTTTCTCAATCTTGCAGAAGTTAAAAAAGTTACGTTTCTATTTTTTAATCTTACTTCTACAGTATAATCATCGACTAAAACTACTTCATCAATATCTGAATAATAATCTCTGTGAGGAGATCCTAATGTTTCATCTAAAAAAGATTCATAACTGAATTTGATATCTTCAGCGTTTAATACTTCACCATTGTGAAAAGTTATACCTTTTTTTATTTTGAAAGTGTAAACTTTTCCATCTTCAGAAAGACTATAAGATTCTATAACAGCGCCTTTTGCTGTATAATCTCCGCTCTCTGTAAGTTCAACTAATGGATCATGAATTTGAGTTAAAACAAAATCCGCTTCGGTATCTTGATAAGTTACTGGATTCAATCTTGATGGTTCTGCTGAGATTGAAATTAAAACAGTATCTCTAGCGATACCTAAGGTTGAAAGTAATAAAACAGATAGTAAAAAAACAAAAAATAATTTTCTCATAATCTACCCCCTTGATTTTTTAGTAAAGATGACAAGATATGAGTCTCCCATCATCTAATTGTTTAAGCTCTGGTTCTTTTTTCTTACAAATATCTTTCACAAAAGGACATCTTGGATTAAAATTGCATCCTTTTGGAGGATTTATTGGTGAAGGAACTTCTCCAGTTAGCATATCTTCTGGTAATTTTTTATCTGGATCAGG
>CAZRTN010000016.1:15945-19335 GCA_964603015.1 uncultured Thermotogaceae bacterium
ATTGCTATTCTCTGTTTTTGTCCGCCACTCAATTCATGAGGGAATCTAATCATATGTTCTGCTTGTAAACCCATTGATTTTAATAATTGAACGATTCTTATTGTAGTATCTTTTTTGCCGTGTGTAATTTTGTGAATTAAAAGAGGTCTTGAAATAGTATCATAAACTGTCATCCTAGGATTTATGGATGAATGTGGATTTTGAAAAACCATCCCCATGATTTTTCTTAATCTTCTTGCAGTGCTTTTATCAAAATCTGATATATCTTCTCCTTTGAAATAAATTTTTCCTGAAGTATGTGTAATTAATTTCAAAACAGTTCTAATAAAAGTAGACTTACCACACCCTGATTCGCCAACTAATCCAAATGTATCTCCTCTTTCAATTTGTAAAGAAATACCATCTACTGCTTTTACAGTACCTCTTTTGCTTTTAAAATGTTTCTTTAAATTTTCTATTTTTAATAATGGTTTATCATTCATATACAATCACCTTCTATGACAAGCTACAAAATGATTTTTTGATACTTCTTTCAAAAAAGGTCTGTCTTTTTGACATATTTCTATTTCTTCTTCACATCTTGGATGAAATCTACAACCTTTAGGAGGATCTATAAGTCTTGGAACTGAACCTGGTATTTCTTCTAAATCTTCTAGAGAATTTTCAACTCCCAAAACACTGTGAATTAATTTTTTTGTGTAAGGATGTTGAGGTTTTTTAAAAATATCCCTTACATCTGCTGTTTCTACAATTCTTCCTGCATACATAACAGAAACTGTGTCACATATTTCGCTCACTACAGCAAGATTATGAGTTATGTACAAAATTGTCATATTAAATCTTTCTTTTAATTCTTTTATAACTTTTAAAAATTGAGACTGTATAGAAACATCAAGAGCTGTAGTAGGCTCATCAGCAATCAAGAGAGATGGATTACAAGCTAACATCATAGATATCATGACTCTTTGCTTCATACCACCTGATAATTGATGAGGATATTTTGTCAGTAGATTTTCAGCGTCAGGTAATTTGACTTTTTTTAGTTCTTCTATAACGATGTCCCTGAATTCTTTTTTTGAAGCTTTTCTATACATTTTTAGTACTTCTTCAATTTGATTTTGAATTGTGAATACTGGGTTCAATGAAGAAGAAGGATCTTGGAAAATCATGGCTATTTCGTTTCCTCTTATATCTCTTTGAAATTGATTTTCTTTTAAATGCAAAATATCTTTACCTTTATAATATATTGCCCCTCTTTCAATATCAGCGTTATTATCTAAAAGACCAATTATAGTCTGACCAGTAACACTTTTTCCACAGCCGGTCTCTCCTATTAATCCATGGAATTCTCCTTCTCTTATATTCAAATTAACTCCATCCAAGGCTTCTACTTTTCCTTCTTCAGTATCAAAAGATAATTTAAGATCATCTATTTTTAATATATCATTCATTTAAACAGCCCCTTTAATTACGTTTTGTTGTAGGATCTAAAGCATCTCTTAAACCATCACCAATAAAATTGAAACCTAACACTGTAACCATAATAAATAAACCAGCACTAGTTGATATCCATGGGGCTCTCAAAAGATAATCTCTTCCTGCTGAGATCATAGAACCCCATGCAGGTGTTGGAGGCTGCACTCCGACACCTAAAAAGCTCAATGTTGCTGATGCGATTAAAGCAGTTGGCATCATTATTGCCATCATGATAATTGCAGTTGGTATTGCGTTAGGTAATACATATCTCCAAATTATTGAAGGTGTTGATTCACCTATCGAATAAGCAGCTTCTATATAATCAGCAGTTTTAATTGTTAAAATTTTACTTCTAATCATTCTAGCGTAAGTTGTCCAACCAACAATACCTAAAGCTATTATTACATTAAAAACTCCTTGACCCATTATTCCAGCTATAGCCATTGCAAGTATAATAACTGGAAATGATCTTAACATATCAACAAACCTCATAATAATCCAATCTGATATACCACCAAAAAAACCAGCGATAACACCTAAAAAGATTCCTATAGCGCCTTCAAATAAGACAATTAGAACACCAATTTGAAGAGCTATTCTGGAACCATAAAAGGCTCTAGAAAGGACATCTCTTCCTAATTCATCAGTTCCTAACCAGTGTTCCTTAGAAGGCGCTTGTAATCTATTTATTGGGTCGGTAGCCAATGGATCGTGAGGACTAATTAGAGGTGCAAAAATAGCTATAAAAATGATTATTGAAATTATAATAAAACCTATAAGAGCTAATTTATTTTTTTTGAATCTTGACCAAACTAAAGATAATTGAGAACTTTTTTGTTTTTTTAAATTTTTTATGTCATTAACTATCTCTTCATAAGAAGCTTCTTTATCAGCCATTTCTATCCCTCCTGTTTTATTCTTGGGTCTACAACTGCGTATACTAAGTCTGCTAGTAAATTAGCAACTACGACTGTTATGGCTATGAGTAACAATATTGATTGTACAACTGGATAGTCTCTAGCTAAAACACTATTAACTAAGAGGCTTCCCAAACCACCCCATGAAAAAACTACTTCTATTACTACAGCACCGCCTATGATCCAAGGCAATCTTAAAGCAAGCATGGTGATAATTGGAATAAGTGCATTTCTCAAAGCATGTTTCATAACAACAACTGAATACTTCAGACCTTTTGCTTTAGCGGCTTTTATATAATCTTGATTTAATACTTCTAGCATTTCTGCTCTCATAGGTCTTGCAAACCAAGCTTCTTCTCTTAAACCTATCGATAATGCAGGGAGAATTAAAGATGAAAAACCCATTAATCCAGCTATAGGAACCCATCTTAGTTGTAATCCGAAAATATATAAAAGCAATATACCCAACCAAAAAGAAGGTATTGAAATCCAAAACATCGCTTGAAAAGTTGTGAAATAATCTAAAAATGAATTCCTTTTTAAAGCTGCCAAAATTCCTAATAATACCCCGAAAATTAGAGCTATAAATAAGCCACTTCCAGTTAAAGCCAACGTTGGTCCAGTTCTTTCTGCAATAAGCTGTCCAACATCTCTGTTGTATCTAATCGAGGTACCAAAGTCTCCTTTTAAAACATTACCCATCCAGCTTAAATATTGTGTGTGTAAAGGTTCATCTAAATTATATTTTGCTCTTACAGCTGCTAAGTTTTCTTCTGAAGCATAGGGACCTAACATAATTCTTGCAGGATCACCAGGTGTTAAATGCAAAATAAGAAAAGCTATTAGAGTAACTCCAAAGGCAGTGATAACTGTTCTTAAAATTCTCATTACCCAATAGTTTTTTTTCATCATATACTCCCCCTTGAACGTTAACTAAAAATATTAGAAAAACAATAATTTTTAAAAGATTTTTATATATGTTAAAATACATAGTGTA
>CAZRTN010000017.1:0-3333 GCA_964603015.1 uncultured Thermotogaceae bacterium
TTTATTAAAGATTACTTTAATAAATTTTTATTTTCATTTAATTCTTAATATTCTTTCAATTTAAAATTAAATCCTTTTTTAATTTTATAATTGTCAAAAATATTTTTATCACCAGAAAAAATAACAGGTTCAATTGTTAAAAAAATCTCATCAATTAGATCATCATTTAATAATAAACTATTTATAGTAGGACCACCCAACAATAAAGTCTGCTTAAGATTATATTTTTCAATTATATTAACTACTTTTGTTTTAGAATACTTTGTATAAATTATATTATTTTCTATTTTTTCTTTTTCGGTATTTAGAACCATACATTTTTTTCCTTTATAAAAATTTTTATCTAATTCATATGTTTCTCTGCTTATTATGATACTATCTGATAGCTCAACTTGTCTTTTCAAAAAATTAAAGTCTTCTTTTGAATTCCATTTTTTCACGTTCTTTTGGTTTACAATACCGTTTAATGTTTGTACCATTAACATTTTTATGAACATATAATCCCTCCAAAGGTTTTTTTGAAATTAACTCCATGGTATAATTTACTTGAAAATATTATACAGGAGGAATGTTAATGAAAAAAATTGCAGTAATAACTACCGGTGGAACTATCGCTATGACTTCTGATCCAATATTAGGAGTAATTCCTTCGGATAAAGTAAATAGAAAACTAAATGAAATTCCTGAAATAAATGAAATAGCTGAAACTGAATTAATTGAATTTTCAAATATCCCAAGCCCTCATATAACACCTGATAAAATGTTGGAGCTTTCCAATTTAGTAAAAAAAATTATAAAATCTGAAGATTTTGATGGAGTAGTAATAACTCATGGGACAGATACCCTTGAGGAAACTGCTTATTTTTTAGATTTGATGATTGATAATAATAAGCCAGTAGTAATGACAGCTGCTATGAGAGATTGGAACGAGCCTAGTACAGATGGTCCAAGGAATCTTATTGCTTCAATTAGAGTAGCAACAAAACCTGCAGCGATAGAAGAAGGTGTTTTAGTTTGTTTAAATGACGAAATACATGCTGCACGTGAGGTAACAAAAACTTATACATCAAATGTTGCAACATTTGACTCTCCTGGATATGGACCTTTAGGAATTGTAGACAATGAAATAGTTATTTTTTATAGAAGATCATTACTTAGAATGCACATAAATTCTGATAAAATTGAAAATAGAGTTGCATTGATAAAAACCTATACTGGTGACCAAGGTGAAATTATTAGAGAACTTCCTAAATTGGGATATAAAGGATTGGTTATAGAAGCTTTCGGTAGAGGAAATGTGCCTGAAAGAGTTGCAGATGCTTTAGAAGAAGTTATTAAAAAGGGTTTGCCGGTAGTCTTAGTCTCGAGGTGCTATAAGGGTAGAGTTCTTGGCGTTTATGGATATAAAGGTGGAGGTGCAGATTTAAAAGATAGAGGTGTTATTTTAGGACAAGAAATATCAGGACCAAAAGCAAGAGTTAAACTCATGGTTGTTCTAGGTAAAACCAATAAAATCAATATAATAAAATCATATTTTGAATCGAAATAATGAAAGGAGATGATTTTAAATAATAAAAAGAATCATAATTGTATTATTTCTTCTAACAATTACTATTTCCATTTTTTCATTAAATCTTGAAGAAATATATACATTATCTTACAGACCAGAAACCTTAAATCAAAGTTGGTCTGAACTATTAAACTATATTGAAAAAAATGAATATACTCAAAAAGTAGCTGAATATGGTCAGATAATTTCTGCTAAAAAAGAATTATATAATAAATATTCTAATTCAAATTTTATAAATCATATTCTTTCCGAAGATTTTACAAATTTTTTGACTTCTCTTTCTGTATTAAGAAAAGATTTGAAATTAAGTGAAAAAGATACTGGAAATATTTTAATAATATTTCCAACTATCGAAAAAGAATTGAATGAAATATTTGTAAAAGGATATATGGAAGAAGACTATTATAAGTCGATTTATAGGTTGGAAGGACTATCTGATAAAGTCAATGTTGCGAAATTTGATGCTTTTTTAAATAATTTGGTAAATCAAGTTATTAAAAATCCTGTTTATTTAGATGGTGAAATGAGGAAATTCGTTAATACTTTTATACCAGAAAATGTTCAAGAAAAAATGAATACTATTATTCAAGAAAATCAAATATATTTATCAGAGGAAAATTTTGTTAGTGCCTATACTTTGCTTAGTTTTATGCAAGAAAATGGAATTATTAGTTCTGATAATTTAACAGTTTTAAAAAAATTAGAAAATTATTTCGATTTGAAAACACATCTAACTGAAATGAACAATAGGGTATATTTTTTAGAAAAAACAGATATGAGAAATTTTCTTTTAGAAATCTATGAAAAAGGTAAAGATTTAAGTGAGATGTCTTTAGAAAATGATTTATTAAAGGATTTATATTTATCTGTTATTAAAACTATGAATAATCGATTGAATACTGTTGATGAAAATATTATATCAAATATAGATTTAAATTCTTTAATGGGAGAATTTGATGAAGACATAGAAAATGAAATAATAAAATTAAGCAGTAAGATAGATATAACAGAAGAGTCAACTGAGATAACAGAAATCTCAACAAATACTAAAATAGCTACCCAAACTGAAAATTCAACTCTTACTGAAAGCTCAATTAAAAATAATATCAATAAAAACTATTTATATGTCTATGTAGGAATAATAATATTGGTATTGGTACTTATATTTATTTATTTTGAAATTAGCCCAACAGTTAAAAAAGTTGAATTATTATGTAAAATTGGGTTTGGTAAATATGCTTTACATTTATCAGAAAAAATAGTAATGAAAAAACCAAATGATTATAAGAGTTATTTAGCTATGGCTAAATCTTTTGAGGCCACAGGCGATTATAAATCTTCAATTTCTTCTTATAAAAAAGCTATGAAGTTAAAAGAAAAAGGAGAGATAAAATGATAACAATATCTTCTTCACAGAAAGAGGTAAAAGTTATATATTCTGGACAAAAAGAAATAATTAAATCTATTTCAGGAAGAAGTTCAGGATCAAAAATAGTTACTGAGATCAAAAATATTCTTCAAGAAGCAAAAAAAGAACTTAATGATATTAAGGAATTTGGAATAGATATTGGCCCGGGCTCTTTTACTGGTATAAGAATAGGTATAGCTGTAGTTCAAGGCTTGCTTTTTGGAAAGAATAATTATGATTTAAGATATTTTTATTCATCGGATGTTTTGAGTTATGATTATAAAGATCAAAAAATTGCAGTTATTAATAGAGCAAGAGAAGATGCAGCATATGTAACTCTTTACGATGAAAGAAA
>CAZRTN010000017.1:3433-16772 GCA_964603015.1 uncultured Thermotogaceae bacterium
TTATTAATAGAGCAAGAGAAGATGCAGCATATGTAACTCTTTACGATGAAAGAAAGAGAGTTGAGGATCCCAAAATGATTTTTGGAGAACAATTACAAAATGTTTTAAAAAATAGGTTATTAATAGGCGAACAGAGTATACATTTTAAAAATAAATATAATTTGAATAATAAAGTTTTAATTCCAGAAGTAAATATAGATAATTTTATTTACGCCTATGACAACGGTAAGCGTGTAGAATCTGAAAAATTAGAACCATTGTATATACAAAAACCAATAGCTGTTGAAAATTATGAAAAACAAAACAAAAAAATCATAGAAGATATATAAAAAATAAGTTCAAATCATTGATTTGAACTTATTTTAATTTAATGTATTTATCCATAATAATGTGAAGGTAAAAACCAGATACTAAAGATAAGCTATAGAAAAATCTTATTTCTAAATTATATTTTGTATTGATTAAAAAAATTACTATTCCAATTATTATACCTGTGTGAATTTTATGCCAAGCGCCTCTGTGACGTGTTAAAGAATTAAAAATCACACCTAAAAAGTATCCCAAAATAATTCCTATATAAATAACAATCAAGTTGTAAAGAAGAAAATCATTAATATTTATTAAATCTCTAAAAAGATATTCATATTCAAAAACATAAAAAACTGTAAAAATAATAGTTAGAATTCTAAAGATCTTATTAATTATAGATAAATCATGATCTACATCAGGTAGATCTGCACCAAATACAAAAAGTAAAAAAGAGAAAATCAGTTCTCCGTTATTGAATAAAGGATAATGACCATTGAAAGCGTTAAATATAATAGAAAAAACCAAATAATAAACTGGAAAAATTAGGACTCCAGACAATATATGATGTTTGAAATTAGGCATTTGATTCTCCTTTCAAAAAAATATAATATAAAAAAGGGGCTAATTTGAGCCCCTTTAAATTAAATGTCGTTTTCCGATGATGCTATTTCAAAAGTTAAAGATTTCATAGATATAACAAAGTCTACATCTTCAACAGATACATCTTCAGGAGTTGAAATAGATGTAGGTGTAAAATTCAAAATCCCTTTTATTCCACAATTAATTAATCTATCAGTGACTTCTTGTGCTGCGTTTACTGGGACTGTTAAAATAGCTATTTCAATATGATTCTCTTTTATGTTCTTTTCGATCTCATTTAATCTTTGTATAGTAACTCCTGGAACAATCATTTTTCCAACTTTTTTTTCATCAACATCAAAAGCTGAAATGATCTTGAATCCGTTTTTTTCAAGCCCCGCATAATTTGCTATAGCAGATCCTAGATTACCTGAACCAACGATAGCCACATTCCAATTTTTTTTCAATCCTAAAATTTCTTTTAATTTAAAAGATAGTTTATCTACGTTGTAACCCACTCCACGTTTACCAAATTCTCCAAAATATGATAAATCTTTTCTTACTTGAGAAGCTTTTATTCCCAAGAGATCTGCCATTTCTTTAGAAGATGTTTTTTCAAGACTATTGTCTTTCAACTTAGTTAAACATCTATAATAAATAGCAAGTCTCCTGACTGTCGGTTTTGGAATTTTTGGAGTTCTCACAAAATCACCCCTTTACAACTATATTGACTAATTTTTTTGGTACATAAATAGTTTTTATAATTTCTTTTCCTTCAATATATTTCTGTATTTTTTCTTCTTTTAAAGCTATTTCTTTAACCTCTTCTTGAGAATAAGAAGAAGGTACTTCAATTTGAGCTCTTAGTTTTCCGTTAACTTGAATAACAATGTTGAATTCATCTTTTTTCAAGGCTTCTTTGTCGAAATCAGGCCATTGTGATTCAACAATTAAATTTGAATTTCCTATTTCATGCCATAGTTCTTCTGCTATATGAGGAGCAAAAGGAGATAATAGTAAAACAAAGTTTTCAGCTACTTCTCTTAAAAGCATCAAATTCCAATTTTTTTCATCTATTGTGTTAAGGTAAGTATGCAACTCATTTGATAACTCCATCATTGCTGAAATAGCAGTATTAAATTGAAAGTTACCTTCAATATCTCTTGTCATTTTTTCAATCATTGTATGGAGTTTTCTTCTCAGAGATTTTTCTTCTTTTGTATTTAATTTAAGAGAATTTTTATCAAAACTGATTTCTTTTATTTTTTCTATGAATAGATTATAATTATTCCATAATTTGTTTAAGAACCTGAAAACACCTTCTACACCAGATTCATTCCATTCAGCATCTTTTTCAGGTGGACCAATAAACAATACATAAGTTCTTAAAGTATCGGTTCCATATTTATTTATAATTTCTTCTGGAGAAACAACATTGCCTTTTGATTTTGACATTTTTGCTCCATCTTTGTAAAGCATACCTTGAGTAAACAGATTTTTAAAAGGTTCATCAAAATTAATTAAATTAATATCTTTAAGAAATTTTGTTATAAATCTTGAATACAACAAATGAAGAATGGCGTGTTCAACTCCACCAATATATTGATCTACTGGTAACCATTCGTTGACTTCTTTTGAATCAAAGATTTTATCATCCATATGCGGATTTATATATCTTAAATAATACCAAGAACTATCTACAAAAGTGTCCATTGTGTCAGTTTCTCTTCTAGCTGATCCACCACAGTTAGGACATTTGATATCATGGAATTTGTTATGGTCTACCAAAGGGCTTTTCCCTGATGCATCAAACTTAACATCCTTTGGAAGTTCTACTGGTAAATCTTTATCTGGGACAGGAACTGTTCCACATTTATCACAATAAATTATAGGGATAGGTGCTCCCCAATATCTTTGTCTTGAAATCAACCAATCTCTTAACTTGAATTGAGTTTTTTTAGTTCCTATATTTTTCTCTTCCATCCACTTAACAATTTCTTTTAGAGCTTTTCTATTAGGCATATCGTTAAATTTATCTGAATTCATCATTATTCCATCTTCAGTGAAAGCATTTTCTAATTCTTCTTCTTTTACATTTTTTGGTTTAATAACTCGTTTTATTTCTATATTATACTTTTTAGCAAAATCAAAATCTCTTTCATCATGTGCTGGAACTGCCATGATCGCTCCAGTACCATATTCATATAAAATGTAATTAGCAACATAAATAGGTATTTTTTCATTGTTTAAAGGATTAATAGCATAACTACCAGTAAAAACTCCTTCTTTTTCTACACCTTCAGCTGTTCTTTTAAATCTGTCTTGCATGCTAACCTTTTTTAAGAATTTTTGCATTTCATCTTTATTATCATCTGTTGTTAAAGAATCAACAAGAGGTGATTCTGGAGCTACTGCCATAAAAGTAACACCGAATAAAGTATCAGGTCTAGTTGTAAAAACTGTGATTCTTTCTTCTTGTCCTACAACAGAAAAATCAACTTCAGCACCGACACTTTTACCAATCCAGTTTTTTTGCATAGTTTTGACATTTTCTGGCCAATTATCTAGTTTATCAATGTCATTCAACAGTTTATTTGCATAGTCCGTTATTTTAAAATACCACTGATTTAATTGTTTTATTTCAACATCAGTATCACATCTTTCACATTTTCCGTTTACAACCTGTTCATTTGCCAAAACAGTCTTACAGCTTGGACACCAGTTAACAGGAGCGTTCTTTTTATAGGCTAATCCATTTTCATACATTTTCAAGAAAATCCATTGAGTCCATTTATAGTATTCTTCTGAAGAAGTCATTAGCTCTCTACTCCAGTCATAACTAATGCCTGTAGATTTTATCTGTTTTCTTATTGTTTCTATGTTCTTTAAAGTCCATGTTTCTGGGTGGATGTTTCCCTTTTTTATAGCTGCATTCTCTGCAGGTAGTCCAAAAGAATCATAGCCAAAAGGATGTAATACGTTAAAGCCTTTCATTTTTTTAAACCTGGCTACAACATCACCTATTGTGTAATTTTTTACATGTCCAACATGAATTGTACCTGATGGATAAGGGAACATAATTAAATTATAAAATTTTTCTTTGTTATTATCTTTTTCTGCTTCAAAAACTTTTTTATCTTCCCAAATATTTTGCCATTTTTTTTCGAATTCTTGTGGCGTATATTTTTCCTTCATTTTAATACCTCCACTGTATATATTTTATATTGTTAATTATACCACAAAAGCACATATTCACAAAAGAATATATGGATTTTAATTGCCTGTAACAGTTGGAATATATAGGTTTAAATCCTCTGCTAAATTATCTATGCTTCCGTCTGGATGTCTTAGCAATCTTGATTGACCAGTTTCATTTATTAAAAAATAAACTTTTGAAGGATCTCCAGCTTTAAAGGTTCCATTATAAGGAATCTTGTGTGTATATCTTGTTTCGATAGTAGGTTCTTTGAAAAAGAAAAACTTATTTTCATTCAAGCCAGGAGATATATTTTCTTGAAAAATATATTTATTACTATCTCTAAAGGATACCCAAACTTCTTGATGGCCTGTTACATATAATTGAATATAACCACTTTCGGAAGACCCTTGGAAATGAGTTAATATACTATCGAGATCATCCATTTGATTTTTTAAAAATTTGTTGGATACAATATATTTTTCTACTAAACCATTAGGCTTAAAATAAGTGTTCATTTTTTCTAATTGTTTTTCAATAGAATTAACTTTATCATTAAGTTCTGCACTCAATCTATTTATTTGTCTCTCACTATTATTTTTAAATATAGTCATTCTTATTTCAGTTCCAATAGCAAGAATTAATGCGATTATACTTATTACTATTAAAAAAATTTTTAATCTCAAAGTGCACCTCCTGTGAAAAATTGGATTTTATCATACAATTTTTGTTTTTCAGTAAGTATTCTCTTAATTTTTTGTATAGTGTTATCTACTTTTTTCCTCTTTATACTTAAATCCTTTGATATCTCTTTATAAGTATAATTTTTGAACCATAGATTTATTATATCTTTTTCATCATCATTCAATTCTTTTACACATTCATTTATAAAATATTGAGTTAATATGTCAGGTTCAGTTGATTCTGGAGCTTCTATATAATACTCAGAAGTTTCATTAAATTCTTGAAATGTGTTTTCTATACTCATAGCTTCAGTGAGAACTTTGTTTTTTTGTCTATTTAAGTATGTTAAAAACGATTTTATTTCGCTGGAAATATTTAAATAAGCAAATGTTGAGAATTTACTTCCAGAATTATCTTTATAATTAAAAACAGCTTGCATTAGACCTACGTAACCAATTTGCATAAAATCTTCAAAATCAGCCCATGCACCATAATATTTAGCCACAACAGATTTAACCATGGGTTCGAATTTTTCTAAAATCATACCCATAGCTTCCATATCTCCAACTTTTGAAAGTTGGACTAGTCTATTTACATTAAGCCTTCTCATTATATAATAATTTCTATTCATAAGTCTCATTCCCGTCTTAAGATAACGTATAATGATATTTTATCATTAAACCTTAAAAATATAAAAAACCCCCACAAAAAAGTGGGGGGTTGGAGCGAAGGACGGGATTCGAACCCGCGACCCCTTGCTTGGCAAGCAAGTGCTCTACCACTGAGCTACATTCGCATGTATGGAGCAGGCGATGAGACTCGAACTCACGACCTCCGCCTTACCAAGGCGGCGCTCTACCGGCTGAAGCTACACCTGCCCAAACATCAAAAAATATTATACTATAATTAAATTATTTCGTCAATATAAAAAATTACAATTTTTCTATAATTTCTATTTCATCATTGTTACCGAGAAAAGCAGCATTAGCTTCATCTGTATCAACATGAAATTCTAAAGCATATTTATCTGAAACTCTAACTAAAACATCTTGAAAAATAAGTTTTCTTCCTTCTTTATTGGCTAAAACTGAAACCATGTCTTTATCTTTCAAATTATATTTTTCAGCATCATCTGTATGCATATGAATGTGTCTTTTTGCTAAAATAACTCCTTCAGATAATTCAACTTCACCTTTAGGTCCCACTAATTTTACTGAAGAGCTGTCTGCTATATCTCCAGAATCTCTTACTGGAGGATTTACCCCTAATTTAAACGCATCAGTTCTAGAAACTTCTATTTGTGTAGCTTTTCTTGTTGGGCCTAGAACTCTAACTTTTTTGATAGTATTTTTTGGTCCCACTAGATCTACAGTTTCTTCAGCTGCATATTGACCGGGTTGTCCTAAATCTTTTATAGGGTTTAACTCGTATCCTTCTCCAAAAAGTTTTTCAAGATCTTCTTGTGATAAATGTAAATGTCTGTTGGAAACTCCAACTTTTATACCAGGTTTTTTTGTAATCAAAAAAAACACCTCCGTTATCTTATTTTAGGCTTTATCATTGATTTTCTTAAATGAACATTCAATTTCTTAGGTTTTTTCATATTTATTACTAAAGGTCCTCTTTTCACAGAAATCCAACCAAATCCAGGAATTGATAGATCATATCCTTCATTTATAGTTATTTTTTGTTCTTCAAATTCAATATTATCGAAAACAAAATCATCTGTATAAGGAGGAAAAGTGACCTCTCTATTTTTAATTAAATCATCGATTTTCGATTTATTAGTATCATGTACAGAAATATTATTAGAAGCAAAAACAGTAAATATTGGTTTTAAATCTTCTTTAGACCTTTCTTCAATTGTAAAATAAATTAATGCACTTATAAAAAAAACTCTATCTCTTTCCAATTTATATGTTTCAACCTCTAAAGATTTACTAGGGATCATCTTTACTTGAGTATAAATATCAAAAAATTCATAAAGGCGATCATCAGGTTCTATTCCTGGAGTATCATATATTTCTATATTGGACATGGATAAATAGGTTTTTATAAGATTTAAAGTAGTTCCAGGATAAGAAGATACTGTTATATCTCCTTCTGTTATTTTATTTAAAACAGAAGATTTTCCTGTGTTTGTTACACCTATTATCAAAGCTTTTTCTTCCTCAGATAAAGTTATGAGTTTTCTTATTTTATTAAATCCAAAACTAGTTTTTGCTGAAATCATTCTAATATTTTCTTTTTTAATTTTAATTTTGTTTCTAATTTTTTTATATAACCATTCCTTAACTTCTGATAAAGCTGAAGTTTTTGGTAATAAATCAATTTTATTTGCCAAGATAATTATATTTTTTCCATTTATTTCATCTGCAATTTCATCTCTAAATGTACCTTCAAAATCAATAATGTCTATTACCCAAATTATCGTATCAAAATCTTTTACAACTTTTTTTAACTGAGGTAAAAAATCTGAATCTAAATTATATGGCATAAGTTGATTATAATTTTTTAATTTAAAACATCTTTGACATAAGATTTTATCGTTTTCTATAATTTTTTCATCAAGAACATTTTGTGGGATATATCCTGGGAGTTCTTTATCAATAGATTGTATAGTTATTCCACAGCCTTCACATTTCATCTTTTTCATCCCCTCCTTCTTTAAATAGTGTTGGTTTTTTTCTCATCATTTTTATACTGAGTTTTTCAAAGTTCCTAACGAATTTTGTCCATTTCCCCTCTTTAGTACTTAGAGGTTCAATTTTTATTGTATAAAAACCAGATATATTACCAGCCAAAATATCTGTAAACAGTTGATCTCCAATTAACACACATTCGTAAGGATATTTATTCAAACTCTTAATTTTTCTTCTGATTTTGAAAGTTAATGGTTTTAATGATAATGGTTGTATATTTATATCTAAATCATATAATTCATGTTTAAGATCTTTAAATCTGGAATCTCTGCCATTAGTTGCAATTAATATATCAAAACCTTTTTCTTTAAGTGATGTCATCAAGTCTTTTACCTTTTCAGGTATAAAATCTGAGTGCCAAGGAACTAGAGTATTATCAAAATCAAAAATCAAAAGTTTGTGATTAGTTTTGTAAATATTGTCATAATCAATATCAAATATTGTTTTTTTAAATTCATTTGGTACACCTAAATCCATCAACCTGAAAAACCATCCAATCGTATAAAAAAATATAAAATACATAAATCTTGAAAATCCAGCCATAAATCTTTTTGACTTGCTTTCTATCTCGTATATATAAGGGTTGATTAAAATTGTGTACAACCCCAATCTATTACCTGCGAATATGTCTGTGATAAAAAGATCACCAATCATCAAAGTTTCATCCGGTTTTGATTCCATTATTTCTAAAACCTTTGATAATTTTTTAGTAGAAGGTTTTTTCATATTTGAATAAACCTTGACTTTGCCTTTTGTTTTTTCTTCTATATGTTTAGCTCTATTTTCTTTTGCGTTTGTGACAATTGCAACTTGAAAACCTTGAGCTAAAAGACGCTCGAATAAATCGAGCGTCTTTTCATTTATTTTTTTTTCTTTCCATACAGTTATTGTAAAATCATAATCAAAGAGAACAGTTTTAAAACCCCATTTTTTTAACTTTTTATAATCTATTGAATAAATATCAGGTTTATGTTCTCTTGGAATGGGGATGTATTTATACAATCCCGTTGTGTGGTTCAACTTTTACTACCTCCATTTTAATTGCTTCATCTTTTACAGAGTTAATAAGTTTTAAAGCGTCATCTAAACTATCTTTAGGAGCAATGATTTTTAAATAACCATCTTCTTGCCTGTTTCTAACACTCATTAAATGTGCTTCTCCTTCTAAAAGATAAGTTATTAAATGTATATCGTTCGTATCTAAATCTATAAAAATGTCATATTCTAAAGTATCTGTCATTTTTCCCTCCCGAATATAAAAAACTACAAATACATTATATAATTTTTATTTTAATTTAATAGTAATAAATATTAAGAACAATTGACAATAATTGATTATAATATTTCTGCTGCTAAAGTAGCAAGCTCAGATCTCTCTCCTTTTTTCATTGTTACATGTGCAGCTATAGGAGAGTTTTTAAATTTTGAGGCAGCATAAACAAGTCCATTCGAAGAACTATCTAAATATGGATTGTCTATTTGATAAGGATCACCTGTGAGGATGATTTTTGTTTTTTCTCCAACTCTTGTTAAAATAGTTTTTACTTCTGCTGGAGTTAGATTTTGAGCTTCATCTATTATTATAAATTGATCTGGTATAGATCTACCTCTTATATATGATAAAACTTCTATTTCTAAAAGCTCATTTCTTTCAAGATAATCTTCAGGTTTTTTTCCTTTTCCTGAAAACAAAAATTCTAAATTGTCGTATATAGGTTTTAACCAAGGTCTCATTTTTTCTTCTATGCTCCCTGGAAGATACCCAATATCTTTCCCCATAGGGATAACTGGTTTTGAAATCATTAATTTCTCATATTTTTTTAATTCTATTACTTGAGTTAACCCTCCAGCTAAAGATACCAAAGTCTTTCCTGTCCCAGCTATTCCTACAAGAGTTACAAATTTTATATTTTCATTAAAAAGAGCGTTAAATGCAAATAACTGCTCTATATTTCTTGGGTTGATGCTGTAAAATTCATTATCATAGCTCAAATTTATTTTTTCGAATTTTTCATCTTCGTTGAAAATATAATAACTGTCTCCATATCTTAAATAAGTATTTGCATTGATCTCTGCGTCTTTATTTAATAACTCTTTAACTTCAGATTTTTCCAAGAATTCTTTTTCATTTAATTTTTCATTCTTTTCTATTTCAAAATATCCATCTGGTAATACTTTTATATCTATCTTATCTGTCAAATAATCTTGAGCAGTAAGTCCTATTGCACTTGCTTTAATTCGTACATTTAAATCTTTACTGACTACTATTGTTTCGACATCTTTGTCTTTATCGTTAATATGCTTAGCATAAAAAAGTATATGGTCGTCTTTTGATTGCCCAAAATATTTAGGTACATCTACATTTTTATCTAAAGTTTCAATTCTCAAAGAACCTCCATTTTTTAAATTAATTCCCTCATGAAGGTTTCCGTTTTGCCTAAAGTCATCTAATAACCTATTGATATCTCTTGCTGATTTGGCTACTTTATCATTTCTTGTTTTTAGTTTGTCAACTTCTTCAATTACGGGAAAAGGAATTATAACATTGTTATCCTGAAAATTAAATATACAATCAGGGTCATGTATCAATACATTAGTGTCTAAAATATAATTTTTTACCATATTATCCCCTCCATTTTTTTAAAAAATCAAACATATGATTCATAGAATATTTTTTTACCAATTTCAAAAAAAGCTTAGCAGTAATTATAGCATCGTCTTTTGCTCGATGCGGATTGAATTTTCCCAACTTCAATCTTTTCGCTAAATCTTCTAAATTATAAGGTCCTTTATCAATTAAAAATCTTGATATTTCCAATGTGTCCAAATAATAGTTATCTATTGAAAAAATACCTGATTCTTTTGTTGCTATATCTAAAAACTTTAAATCCATTTCTATGTTATGAGAAATCAATACCGAATTAGAAATATAATTTTTAAATTTGGGCAT
This sequence comes from uncultured Thermotogaceae bacterium, assembly GCA_964603015.1. Classification (GTDB taxonomy): domain Bacteria; phylum Thermotogota; class Thermotogae; order Petrotogales; family Petrotogaceae; genus Geotoga. The sequence goes on from CAZRTN010000017.1 coordinate 13,854, forward strand.
TATATCTGTTAATAATGGTGCATTATCTATATCTGAATTATTTAATTTATGAAAAGAAGAAACTTGTCCTGGTATTTTAATTTCGGGGTTTACAAGGGATTGGAATGAATAATCGTACTTGATTTTATTTTTGTATATTGGTATTGCAGCAATTTCAATAATTCTGTCTCCTTCATATGGGGATAGCCCGGTTGTTTCAAAATCAAAAGCCACAAATACTGCTTCGTTTAAATTCTTCATTGATTTACCTCCTAACAGAATTATATCATATACACTTTTGTTAAAATAATTCAATTTCTTTTGTTATTTCATATAATTTGCCTTTATTTATAGCACATTCATCTTAATTAAATTTTAGAAAAAATATATAATGAGTTATTATTAATATGAAAAAAATTTCATTAGAGTGAGGTGTGTAATATGAGATATTCTGAAAGAGTTATAAATATGCAAGAATCACCAATAAGAAAATTAATTCCCTTTGCTGAAGAGGCAAAGAAAAAGGGGAAAAAAGTCTACCATTTAAATATCGGTCAACCTGATTTGGAAACGCCAAAAGAATTTTTTGAGGGTATAAATAATGCTCCTAAAGTTGTAGCATATTCTCATTCTGCTGGAATAATTGAACTAAGAAATGCTTTTTCTGAATACTATAAAAAATGGAATATGGATTTAAATCCAGAAGAACTAATAATTACAACAGGGGGATCAGAAGCAATAATATTTGCTTTAGCTTCAATAGCAGATCCTGATGACGAAATTATAGTTATCGAACCTTTTTATGCAAATTATAGAGGTTTTGCTGAAATGTTGAATTTGAAATTAGTCCCTGTACAAGCTTCTCCAGAAAATGGTTATGCTTTACCAACAAAAGATGAATTTAAATCAGTTATTACAGAAAAAACAAAAGCAATAATATTTTCAAATCCATCTAATCCAACAGGAACTGTTTATACAGAAAAAGAAATACAAAGAATAGACGAAATAGCTGAAGAAAATGATCTTTATGTAATTTCTGATGAAGTATATAAAGAGTTCACTTTTGATGAAAGAAAACATATTTCAATAATGAATTTTAAGAATACTGATAGATATGTAGTTGTAGATAGTATTTCAAAAAGATATTCAGCATGTGGAGCAAGAATAGGTGTTTTCGCGACAAAAAACAGGGAACTTTTTGCTCAAGCTATGAAATTTGCACAATCTAGATTATGTTCTCCTGTTATGGCTCAATATGGAACAGTGTCACTTTTAAGAGAGCTAGATGACTCATATTTTGATGAAATGATTAAAGAGTACCAAAAGAGAAGAGATGCAGTTTATGAAGAATTATCTAAAATTGAAGGAGTTACTTTTAAAAAACCTCAAGGTTCTTTTTATGTTTCTGCTGAAATCCCTGTAGATGACAGTGAATCATTTATTAAATGGATGCTTACTGAGTTCGATGTAGATAATGAGACAGTTATGGTTGCCCCATTAAATGGTTTTTATGCAACAAAAACTGCTGGTAAAAAAGAAATAAGGATAGCTTATGTGTTAGAACCTAAAGCCCTCAAAAAAGCTTGTAATATATTAAGAAAAGGAATAGAAGAATATAATAAAGTGACTACAAAATAATAAAACAAAGACGGTTTTTTAAAAGCCGTCTTTGTTTATTTTTACTACTATTTTATTTTTGCCATTTATGTAATCATATTTGAAATCATCTGCTAAATTTTTTACAAGGTGAAGGCCTAATCCATGTCCTTCTTTTAAACATCTTTCAACTAAAACATCTGTTTCATCAATATCAATGTAAAAAGAAGGTATTTTCTCACCATGATTGTAAAACTCTATATGAAGATGATCTTCAAATTCTTTTATATAAGCTTTTGCTTTATTTGCATATTTTATAGAGTTACTTCCCAATTCATCAAGGATTATTTCCAGCTTAAAAAACACGTCATCTGGAATCCCAGCTAAGTTTTTTTTTATATGTTTAATTTCTTCTATTAATTTTTTAGGTTGGGTTAATTCAAGTTCATAATTCATAATTTCCCCCTAAATTTAATTATTTTTTTAAATCCTGTTATTACAAAAAGAATTAAAAAAGCTATTATAAAAGAATTTATGGTTCTTAAGACTCCTAAATGTATTGGTGTGTGAAAGTGTAAAAAAGTATTCAAGATACTAATAGGTAACAAAGATTTTCCTAAAAGCCATATTATTTTTCCAAAAAATGTTTCTATGGGTTTGGTAAAATAAAAAAAATAAGAAATAATTTCTTTAGTTCTTGGTCTTGCAATTAAATATTGATCTAAAAAATCTCTAGTCTGTCTCTCCAAGTCCAAAACATAACCCCAATTGTTACTTCTTACCAAATAAAAAAATAATGATAAAACGCCAATTAGTATAATAATTATATCACTTTTGCATATTTTATCAAATTTATTTTTAGTTAAATACTTAATAACTATTACAACTGGCAATCCCAATAAAATAAGTTTGACTCCTCTTATAATATTCAGCTTGAAAATGAAATCAAAATTAAAACCACTTGAATACAATAACACTCCAAAAATAAGAGAATAAAAAACTATTTTGATAATATTTTTATTTGATATTCTGAAAAAAATTATATAACTAAAAAAAACTCCTGCAATTGTAAAAGACCAATTATAAAAAAATAGAAAAGATAATATATAAATTAATCCCATATAAGGAATAAATGAAAAAAGGGTTAAAGTTATTAGTGCATTCGCAAAATAATTTATATAAAATTCATCGAAAAAACGAGATACATCAGAAATGTTTTTTGCTTTTCCAAGTCCTTCTTCGATACCTTTCACAATTTTTTGTTTTTTATCGTGTTCAGGGATGTAAAAAAATTGTATTTTTCTTTCTTCAAAGGCTCTTATGAACCTTCTGATTATTATATCA
>CAZRTN010000017.1:16872-18980 GCA_964603015.1 uncultured Thermotogaceae bacterium
TTATGTCATATTCATTTCCATTTAAAAAGAAATGAAATCTAAAAGAGTGCAAGAAAAATCTTCTTAACCCAATAACTTTTTTTAATATTTTATTTATCTCAATATTTCCATACATATTATCACCTGCAACTGGATGATTAATATCAGCAAATTGTCTTCTAATTTGATGTTTTCTACCAGTAAGCAATTCTATTTCTACAAAAGATAATTTTATTCCATTAACATCAAAACTATCTATTTTTTCATAATTTAGTTTGGCTTCTTTCTCATCAACCAAACTATCTAATGTTCCTTTTTGATCTAAATCACCTAATAATAAAGCCAAATAAAATTTTTGAGTTTCTCTACTTCTTATTTTTTTTGAAAGAATTCTTGAGGTATTTTTGTTTTTTGCAATTATTAAAGCTCCAGAAGTTAATTTATCTAATCTGTGAACTAAATGAGGATCATATTTATCTTTAGAATTATATTTGGCTCCTTCAATTATAGTAACCATTTCTTCTCCTGTCCCTGGGTGCATGGAAACCTTAGGTGGTTTGTTAATTGCAAAGAAATCTTCATTTTCAAAAACAGTATCATAATCTAAAGGTCTTGCTTTCATAGTTGGTTTAAGAGGTCTTTTCATTTTACTATCTATGAAGGCGTCTTCAATTTCTACTACATCCCCCATATTCAATTTGAAATTATTTTTTTTTGCTTTATCTCCATTAACTCTTATCTTTCCTTTTCTAATCATTTTAAAAATAGAACCCAATTTTACTTTTTTCATCTCGTTTCTAAGAAATTTATCCAGTCTGTTATAGTAATTATCGTCATTTACAATAATTCTTCTCATAAAAACCTCCATTTACAATTGTATATAGTTGAATATAATAGAAAAAAAATCTATAATATATATATAAAATATAAAAAATATTCATAAATATTATATCATGAGGTGGAGAAAATGTATAAAGAAACCATATCTACATTATTAAATTTTGTTGGAAAAGATATATTGAAAGAAGAAAATATAAAAAAACTCAATGAAAGCATATTCTCTAAATTAAACAAAAAAGAAGAATTTTTAGAATTGATTCTATATTTAGAAGAGATCGAAGATTATGAAATTAAAGAAAAATTATACGAAATGCTAAAAGAGAAAATTTTTGACAAACTTAATATTGTATATTCGGATAATTTCTTAAAATATGGAGAAAGAAAATATGAAATATCTTTAGAATTTGAAGATTTAAAATCCATTATAGATTTTATAGATTTTGATGAAATTAAAGGAGAAAATATTTTCAAAATTTTATCCCCGAAAATAACAGAAAGGTTAGAATCAATAAATGAATTGTTGAGCGGTGGAAATTCAAGCAGAAACTGGTATGAAAATGAAATAAAAGGGGTAATTAAAAGATTAAAACCTTTAACTAAAAAATTTTTAAAAGTGCTTCTAGAGAAAGGAAAAATGGATTCAGATGAAATTTTAAAAGAAATGGAATTAAAAAAATATAGATCTATTTCTGCATTGGTTAGTGCTATTTCAAGAAATTCACCAAAAGATAAAGAAAAATTAGTATTTAAAGAAGGAAACTATATCAAGATAAATCAAAAATATATAGATATAATATCAAAATACTTGGATTAATAAATCTGCATTTGATTTTTATTTATAATTAATAATTAAAACAGCATATCACTAATTTAAATAAATTCTTTAACTTGAATATTAGTTTTATAGTATGTATAATTGATTTATATTTTGATAAAATAATGTAAACGGGGGGAAGGAAAAATGAAAATTTCGCAAAAGTACATGATAACATTTTTACCGATTATTTTTATTATTGTTGTACTGTTTATTTTTGTATCACAGAACATAAGTTCTAATTCTTTACAAGAAAGTTATACACAGGGTTTTGAAGCTACTATATCTTTAAAAAAACAATTGTTGAATAATTATTTCGAAGATTATAATAGATCTACAGAAATAATATCAAAAGATCAAAATATAGTTTATTTTTTAGAAAGCGAAAGACAATCTTTTGAACAAGAAACTGAAAAAGTTAGAGAAGTATTAAGAGAATATTTTTTGGATTTGAATCCTCATGAAAGCAAAAAAA
>CAZRTN010000018.1:0-11666 GCA_964603015.1 uncultured Thermotogaceae bacterium
TCTTCAAAAAAATCATCACTTACAAAGTTTGCTAAAAAAGCTTTAATTGTCTTATTGGAGTCTTTTGAATTGTTCGCAGTATAATCTATTGGCAACTGTCGTCCTCCTTTATTTTGACACCGGCAAATTCTATTATTAATTAAAAAAATATATTTGCATTTTTGGTTTTTAAGTTTTACTATTATATTTATTATTTCTATATCAAATATGAAAATATAAACTAATCAATAAAAGAGGATAAAACTTGGAAGTATACTTGTTTTTTAATAGATGCATCTAAAATGCGAGTATTAATATTATATATGTTTATTTTCAATGTATCATTGTTTACTAATTGTTCTATACATTGTTCTATACTTTCAGGTGAATGTTGAAAAAAATTTTGTGAGTTTAAAATAGATGTAATATTATCATCTAATGTAGTAATAAAATTTGGGAAAATTTTATTTTCATAACTTTCATTATTTAAAAAACAAAGATTGTTTATAAAATAAGACATCAAATAATGTCTTATTAATTCAATATTTTTATACCAATTATAGTTATAAGTTATCCATCTATCATAATGCAAATTTTTATTAATTTTTTCTAAACTATCAATAATAAAATTTGTAAATAAATCACTATTAAAAAAATCTTTTAAAAGATCTTTAAAGAAAATAAAAGAAATAAAAGTAGTTAATTGGTTTTCTTCAAATAATTTATTATAATTTAATTCATTATAATAGTTATATAATTTATTTGAATCAATATTGTTTAAAATGTTATTGATGTTGTTATTAGTGTTTAATTTTAAAAATGAATTATTTAAATATTCATCGAAAGTTAATAATTTTTCATCACTATATAATTGTACGAATCTACTTATACTATTTAAAAATTTATAAACTTCATTTTTATATAAATATATTGGCATTAAATATTGTTTTAAATTATTAATAGTCATATAATTATTAATTAATTGAGTTATTGAATCATCAGAAAAATAAAAATCTAATTCTGTAGTTCTATTTGATTCATAATCATTTTTAAAATATTCAAAAATATAATGATCTTTAATTTGTTTGGTATAAATTGAATATGCTAAACTGTTTCTAAAATATTTTAAATATAATTTAGAAAACTTTTGTTGTGTATCAACAGTTTTTAAATATTCTGAAAACATATTTGGAAAATTACTTATTACTGATTCTTGAACTAATGTTTCCATATTATCTAAAAACAATTCACTGGGTTGAAATATATCAAATATTTTTTGACTAATAAAATTTGATATATTGGAAATAAATACACTATCTTTTGATAGGTTATTTATAAAAGTGTCAAATTCAATATTAAGTAAATTATTATTTAATTTATTTTCTGAATTGATTAAATTGATTAAATTTGTATAAAATGAGGTGTTATTATTAACAAATAAATATAATGCAATATAATATATTAAACAATACTCCATTTGATTGGAGTTTTTAGATTCATCATATATTGGTATGTTATCATTATTTAAAATATTAAAAAGATAATCATAATCTGTTTTTATTTTTGATCCGTTTAATTCTAATAAATTCTTATTAATATTATCATCTAAAATTATATTTTGTAAAGATGTAGTAAATTCTATTAATTCTTTATCATTCAAATAATTATCAGTTTCACTTTTAGTAGGCAATACATTCTTTATTAAATTATTAGATAAAATATCAAAATTATTAGATACACAAGTTTTAATTTTTAATGTGCTGAAACTTTTATTATTAAATTTTAATTTCGTAATTGGTTTAAAATTCTTAACATTATATATTGGGAAATTACGGATATAATCATCATAGTCATTAATACTTTTAAGTTTTTCAAAAAAAGAATAAATTTGTGAAGTCATTTTATATGATGAATCCAAAACATATAAAGAATTTAAATTATTATTTAAAAAAAGTAATAAATTATTATTAACAAACCCCATATTATTAACCTCTTTATTTAATAATTAAAAATTTTAGATACATCATCATTAACTGTACTACTTAGAATATCTTTAATATTTTCATCAATTTCAAAAAGTGTTGAAATCGCTTTAGATTGATCTTTAGTTAATGAAGAGAATTCTTTTTTTGATTGTGAAGATAGTGTTGTTGTTTGAGTTATTTTATTATTTAATTGTCTCATTGAAAATTTCTCCTTTTTATTTTTTAGGTTGTAATGATTTTACAATATGACCAATTGTAGGTAATGCTGTTGTTGTAGGAGATGATGCTAAACTTTCAGATACAGCGGCACTACTAAATATATCAATATCCCCTAAAGAATCTTCATTATGATGAGCAAAACCTTGAACTGCAAATTGAAATTCTATTGATACATCAATACATAATGGTTGTCTATATATACTAAAATGAGATTGAGCTCCTCCCCTTCTCATAGTCATATTACTAATCATAGCTAATGGAGAATAACTCATTCCATAAGCTTTAAGTGTTAAAAAAAATGGATAACCATAAGACACACCATCTTCTGTTTCTGGACTTCCTAATATTAATAAATATATTAATGGTTTAACTACAAATTCTTTAATTGCTTCTGGATCACCATATGGAGATAATAATTTGATGTTCATTAAAAAATTAGGATCATAACTAGAATCTGCCCAAATAGATGGAAGACTCAATCTATGTCCTTTGCCTATAACGTCTACAGCAGATGCAGCAATAGCTCTAATATTTTTTAATTTACCATCTTCATTATTTAAACCTGTTTTCTTTTTAAGCATATTAAAAATATCACTAACTGATCTATCATCTGCACTTTTAACAATATCTCTTAATGGATCACCCATTTCAGAAGCTCTATTAATTGCTGTTTTAAAATAATTTTCTTTTAAATGATTTGAAAATTGATCTGAAGATGTTGTATCATCAGTTGTATATACTCTTAACATTCCAGCTGGATCAACACCATGATGTGTACATCTGGCACTGTACTCACTCATTCCTTTTTCATAATCCATTTTTGGTAATAAACCAGAAGCAATGGATTCATCTTCATCTTCTGCAGAAGAAAAACTTATTGAATATCTACATGGCATTAAATCTACTACAGTCATTCTTTCTTTAAAAAAACTACTTATTCTGTGACCAGGATCAATATCTTCATGATAAGTACAAGGTTTTCCAATTTCAACTACTTCACTACTCCCACTATCTTCAGATGGAGAATCAGCTTCTACATTATAACCTTGATCTGCTCTTTCATGTGGATCTGTTGTTGTCATAAAAATTTTCTCCTTTTTTATTCTTAAAAATATATTATATAAAGGGCAGAAATAAATATACATTTTCTACCCTTTATAATTTTTTGACATCGGCAAAAAATAGAATCAATTTAAAAATTAATAAATACTCAATGGTTGTTCATTATTAAAAACATAACCTTCAATTTGCCTTGTAAGTATTTGTGTTTTATCAAATAAATTTAAAACTAAACGATCAAGAGAAGAATCAATTTCTGTAAATTCTCCAGCTGCTGGTTTTTTATCATCTTGTTTTGTTGCTAATACATTTTGTCCGGTATTTGTTGAACTATTATCAATATAAATAGGTGTTTTTTGTTCTACATCTGTTTTTGTATTTTGTCTATTTTTTTCCATTTCTAATTCTTGTATTTTATTATCTTCTTCAATTCTATTAACTTCAGTTGCTCTATTAATTATTTTAGAAGTTTTATAGTCTTTTGTATTTGATAATGATTTTATATGTTCACTTATAGAATCTGCCATATTTTTTAGAAATGTATCAAATTGAGTGTCATTTATTACCATTTCTCTAGGATGTAATTCAGCCCTTAAAGATCCTGTACCTTCACCAGTATAATATGCTCCTGTTTTTGCTATAACTTGTGGTTCACCAGAACTAAACCATTTAGGATCTCCAGTTTTTAAAAGTTTAGAAATCTTATTAGCTCGGTTCCCAACTTGAGCAGCCCATTTACTATCTAATGCTTCCTCTTGAGCTTTATCATAATCTTTATTAAATAATGCATTTAACATATTTTTAAAATTTTTAACAGTACCATAACCCATATTATAAACCATATCTGTTAAAGCACCTTTTCGAATAGGATCTAATTTAGAATATACAGATAATTTTTGAGTTTCTCTTTTATGTTTGTCATAATCATCTTCAAATAAACTAATTGCTTTATCGTAACTTATTTTATTTGGGAATTCTTCATTACTTTTTATTTTATGTCCTATTCCAATTGTTGGATATCCTTCTGTATCTACATATTTTTTTAACACAACACCTTCATGGAAAATAATATGTTTTTGAATTAAATCATCAATACTATCATTATTTAATCTATTACTTTCAATATTATCAACACCTGTACGTATTATATTTGCAATACGATCATGTGTTTTGTGTCCATTACTATCAATATGTTCAGAAGTTGAATTATCTATTTTATTATTAAATGATTGAACTTGAGAAGTTGTTAAAGTATTTATCTTATTATGATTTTCTGTCAATACTTTTTTTTCTTCATCTGTTAATTTAACATTTTTCTTTTCTGAGTCTTTTCTTTCAATGGTTTTATTTTTATCTATTTGTATTGGACTATATTGAACATCATTGGGTTTATCATTTATTTTTTTAAGATATTCAGATTCTATAAATTTCTCAACAGCTCGTTTTTCAGCTCTTTCTTGTTTAACATCTTGAATTATTCCATATTTATCAGTATTGAGGATTCCAATTTCCTGTCGTAAAGAATTTTCATATCTTTCAAAATATTTAGGATCTTCTTCTCTTAATACTTTTAATGCTTCTTGATGTGGTATATTTTCTTTTTTACTTTGTAGGAATTCTAAGTACAATTCATTATACCTATCTGCTTTATCCATAAGTAATGGGTAACGATTTCTAACAATATATTTAAAATTTTCATCTTCTGATCTAAAACGATCAATCATATTTATTTCTTGTTTATTTATTTTTTCTGGTAAATCTAAATTTTGTCTTTTCCAATTTTTATTAACATCATTAAGAATTAAAGCATAATCTCTACTTTTCATATCTGGAGAATCAGATAACCATTCACGATTTTTAAATTCTGTTTTCAATAAATTAAGTAATAAATGATGATTATATTTATCATTAATAGTTTTATTTAATTCATAAAATTTATTTCCATCATATGTTAATTCATTTTTCCAATTATTAAAAATATCTTTATTAGAAGTAGTTTGATTTATTGATTTTGATTTAATTCCTTTATTTTGTAAAGAAATAAATTCTTTCATTGAATTTCTAGTAGTTATTAAAGAAGATAAATTGTCAACATCTATTTGAAAATCATTATTTGAAATTGTTGATTTGTTTTTAATATTTTTTTTAAGAATTTCACTATATGAATCTATATATTCCGGGTTTTCTTCTGATAGTTTATCAATTGCTTTCTTTATTGCTTTCTTTTCAGGTAAACCTTCTGAAATAAATTGATCTTTATATTTATTAAATTCTTTTTGTTTTTCTTTTGTTAATGGTATTTTAAATCTAGAAATAAAATTTGTTGACAAGTTATCAATTCCTGCAAAATTAAATATCTGATCTATAGTTTTTTCAAATAAATTCATCCAATATCCACCTGATGAGAATTTACTTTCTTTTACTCTATCTATTACATTTTCAATATTCTTATCTTTAAGTATCTCTTGAGATTTATCTTGGGAAATAATAGTAGATTTCTGATCTAAATTATCACGAGTTATATTCTTATCTTTAAGTATCTCTTGAGATTTATCTTGAGGGATAACTGTTGATTTTCCTGTTTCATCTGTATGTACAAATTCTGCAGATTTACTTATAGGACCAGATTTACCTTCACCAATTATAGATACACCTGGTGGTAATTCACCACCTTCAGAAAATGCAGGAATTTTAAGATCATCTTTGGTGATTGTTTTTTTAGTATTATTTTCTTTTTGTTTGGCTAATTCATTTTTTATTTTTTCAAGTTCTTTATTTTTAAACCTATCAGTTTTAATTAATTCATTTAATTCCTGTTGGGATAAATTACTTAATTGTTTATCATCTTCAATAGTATCACTACCAAATAGATTTCTGTCTATTGTTCCTTGATCTTTTAATCTTTTATAAATGTCTTTAGATGATACATTAGATTTTTCATCTAATTCATCTTTAAAATTACTTCCAAAAATATTATTTGCTACCCAACCACCTATCACTGGCATTTTAGAAATAGCATTAGCAAATTTATCTTTAAGTTTAACTAATAAACCTTTAATAATATCATTAAATGTTTTCTTCTCTACTTTAACTTTTTCAAGTTCTTCATCATCTTCAAATAAAGACATAAGTAAACCAACACCTGGGAAAGATAAACCAGCATGTGCTAAATCTTTAAATCCTTGTTTGAAATCTAAAGTAAGAAAGTTCCACAATGATGAACCTAAACTTACAAAACTACCAATTAAAGGTGTTGTTTTTAACCTATATATAACTGACTCACGTAATTTTTTTAAATCTGCTCCTGTTTTATCACTCTTTACATCATCTCGTTCTTCTTTAGTATCCGACATAAGTTTAGCAATTATATCAAAACCAGGTATAATAGTATTTAATGCAGACAGTCCAAGTTCTTTAAAAAATCCACCAAAATCACCAGTAAATAATTTTTTAAATGCACCACCTAAATGATAAAATGTACTTATAATTGGCCATCTTTTTGCTCTAGCAAATATGTTTTCTTTTACTTTTTCTAATTCTTTTTTTGTATTAACATTTCCTTCCGATTCTTCTTTTTTTGCCTTCATATCTTTTAGTACTAATAATGTGTCTATACCAATACTTACAGCAGTTCCTATACCAGGGAATATAGAAGCAATACCAGATGTTAATTCACCAACTGCTCCTAAATAATCTCCTTTTGCTGCTCTTTCAAGTGCTAAATAACCACCAATAAAGGCCCCTAAAAAAGGTACTTTTTTTGCTATGAATTTTAAACCTTTTCCAGCCCATCCTAAGGTTTTAAGTACTTTTGGTCCTATTTTTGAAATCCATCCAGCTCCTTTTGTAGCTCCAAATTTAGCAACACTTTCAGACACTCCTGCAGATATTTTTGGTATTAATCCACTAATAAACTTTGAAGTTTGTTCTGGAATTGTGCTAATAATTTTAGTAATTAATCCTTTAAATGGTCGCGCCATTTTAGCAGTAATTGATCCTGTTTTTGCAAAACCTTTACTAATAAGTTCAGGTAATAATTTAGATTTAACAATTACTTTTTCTAAAACACCAACAAATCGAGAAAATAAATTACCAACAAATGACATAGCTGCTTTACCACCAATTGATCCTCCTGAAAGTATAGAAGCTCCAATTGCACCTACTCCACCTAATATACCAAGTAATGGTAATGTTCCTGTTGCTAATCCAGCTAATTTACTAAATAAATTACTAAAAAAACCACCATCTTTTTTCTTTCTTTCTTTATCTTCTTTTTTCCATTCTTCTTTAAATCCACTAACTAATGAATTTAATAATCTTGTTTGTTTCTTTTGTTCTAATTGTTCTTCTAATTTTTCTTTTTCTCTTTTATCTTCTTCTAATTTATTTGATATCGAAATAACATTATTTGGTGTCCCTTCAGCTAATGCATTTCCTTTAACTTGTGATTTAAATTGAGATACTGTATTAATTTTATTATCTTTTAAAAATGCTTGAGTTTGATCTGTTGAAATAACATTATTACCTACTATCATTTCTGCTGTATTAGATATATTCGATCCTTTTCCTTCACCTACTAATGTAGGAGTCAACGGATGTATTTTCCCTCCTTTAAATGAAGCAATAGAATTAAAACTTGTAGAATCGTTATAATTGTCAGGAATGTGAAATTTTAATAATTCGGCAATATTATTCAATTGTAAGTTATTATTTGATGTTAAAACACCTACAGAAGAATTAATATTTCTTAAAGATAATAAAACACCATCCATTTTACTTAGCATCATATCAAATTTAGTTACAATAGATGTTTTAAAATCATTAAAAAATAAAAAAGATTTATCTAATTTTTTAAACAATTGATCTTTAAATATATTAAATTGGCTAACAAAACTTCCAATATTAGTTGCAATATTTGGCAAACGTCTTTTTAATAATTGATAAATTTCTTTTGAAGAACCTATAATATTAGAAAAGTTAGGTAGTGTGGTTTGTCTGTCTTGATGAGAAACTTTTCGTTTTTCTATTTCACTTTCAATAGATTCAACATCTCTACCATAAAATCTAGAAGTGTCCCCAATTTCATCAAATATTGCTTGATTAATATTAGCATCTCTTTTAGTATCTAAACCCATTTTAATAATTGGGGATAAACCAAGTGCAGCTAATCCAACTGGACCTAGACCAGCTAACATGGCACCACCGCTTAATAATCCTATTCCGGAACTAATTGGACTTGACACATTTAAATTATCTTTTTGATGTTCAGCTTCTTTTGCAAAATCTTTTACATTTTTATCACCTTTAATTGCAGTTCGAATATCTTTTTTTCGTTCAATATCATAATCTGTTAAACCAGTTTCTATATCTCTTTCTGTTGTTATAAATCTTTTAGTTGTTTCTGTTTTTTCTCTTTTAATTCCAACCAAATCATCAAATTTATCAGATACTTGATTAAGTGGTTTCATGGATCTGTTCATTTTCTCTTCAAGAGTTTCACCTAAATTCAATATATCTGTTTGTAATATTCCATATAATGAACTACCAAATGCTTGTTCTCTTTTAAATTGCCTTTGTTTTTCTCTTTTATCTTGTGCTTTTTCAAATGCTTCACCAGTGAGCATTCTTTTTTCTACTATGTCCCAAACTCTTTCTTGAGTGACATCATCCCCTAATTTCTTTTCATATTGAAATTGTGTCGTTTTACCAGTATAATAACCATATAATAATTCATATTGACTTTTTGTTGCATCAAATATATTTTGTATAGCTTCTAATTGATTTGCACTTAATGCTCTTATTTTTTCTAATTGAGTTGGTAAACCTTCTGACAAATAATCATTTACTTTTTCTTGTATAGTTTTATCAAATCCTAATTCTTTATCTATATTTTCTTTTTTCTGAAATTCTAAAAACTTTTTACCAAAAATAGCATTCATCCCACCAGAAAAAATACCTTTTATTACATCTGATGATTTCTGACCAAATTGAATCAATCCCTTTACTGCATTATATCCAGCAGCTAAAACAGGTATAGATTGTGCAACTGTATCTATGCCACTAATTACTTTTGATAAAAATCCTTTTCCTTCAACAGGACCTGAAAACTTATTATGACTAATTCCAAAACCATGTTTTCTAATAGTAATTGATTCTTGTGCTATTAATCTAAATAAATCATATTGACCTGCAGTTAGACCTAATATTTTCTCTTGATATGAGTTGGCTCCCGCTATTAATGACCCAGAACTCGTAGTAATTAATCGATATTGAGATTTATCAAGTCCAATATTTTTTATTTTTTCTTTTTCAAGTTTTGAATAATCTTTCTTTTTTCCACTTTCAATATCATCAACTACTTGTTTTGGTGTTTTACCTCCAAAAATAAGGTCCATAACTTGTGAAACAGGATTATATTTTGAATCAATAGCCGATGTTAGATTTTCTAATTTAGTAAAAATAGAATCTGATTTTACATCTAAAGGATCTAATTCACCTAATCCTTTGCCTGCTTTATTTTCTTTATCTATTGTTTCTTCTATCATTGAATGTATTGAAGGAATAACACTTGTGTGGGCTTCAATATAAGACATTAACATATATTGTAATTGATCAAATGGTTGTATTTGATTATTAGTATAAATAATTTTTTTATAATATGAATCTAAATTTTTAGCTTTAGAAGATTCATTTTCTATTTGTTCTGGTGGACGTTTTTGAGGTCTGATTTTCTTCATTTTCATACCTGCACCAATACCACCTACAATACCAGGTAATGCTAATGCACCCATCCCAAGAGGACCAAGAGTTTGACTAACCATACCCATAGCAGATCTAGTTGGAGAGATTGAATCTTTTCCTATACCTGTTACTGCACTACCTAAAAGACCTAACATATTAGCACCATATGTTAGTCTTCCTGCAGCGGATATTGATCTTCCTAATTGATCTGCTTTTCCAACTGCTCCTAATTCTTTTTCATATTTTTTTCGACTTTGACCTTTAACTTTGTTTCTTACAGAACTAAATGATTTTGAACTTCCTTGTAATAATGCTCCTGTTGTATTATCTAAAAATGGAATAGATCTGGCAAATGCTCCTAACATAGAAGCTGCCATAAAACCTTTATTACCAGATATTTTTGACATTTTTCTATTTTGAGAATCATATGAATCTGTTGGTTTATCTTTAGATTTTGGAATTGTATTTGATAACAATTCTTCCACTGATCCTGGTAGTTGTTGATTAGTTGTTTGTTCTTCTTCTTTTTGTTGTTTTAAACGTTCTAAATGTTGTGATTTAGTTTCATTAGTATTTGGAACGTTTTGAGCTAATGATTCTAAATATTCTGATTTTGTTTGATTATTTTGTTTGACCATACAATTGCTCCTTTTTAAATTTTATTTGACAGCGGCAAAAAAGTATGGTCACTATAAATTCTTGTCACTGTCAATTATGCATTAAAAAATGGTAAAAAATTAATTTCGTCTGAAAACTCATCGAAATCTGAATCTGAATTTAATTCAAAATCTCCATCTACATAATTAAAATTATTTTTTGGTTGTTGTAAAGATTTAACATTTCCCATACTAATAATACTTTTCATTTCATCAATTTTATCTTTCTTATACTGTGAAATATTATTTTCAATAAGCATTGGCATAATATCAATCGCCGTTTTGCTTCTCACATAAGAACAAAAACTCGCAGCCATAAATAAATCAGTATATCCACTAGATCGTATACTACCAGAATTAGTTTTTTCAATATTGCTAAATTGATTTATTAAACTTTGAGATTTAAATCCTTTTGGATTTTCTTTAACACATTCTAATAAACAACCAACCATTAATGGTTTTGTCATACCTGTTGTTTTAATTCCAATATTATCGGATTGTGCAATTCCAGTCGATGATGAAATAACAGGTTTATTATTTCTTGGTTTAATATCATCAACATATAGATAATTTACATAATTGATATCTTTAACTTGAAGTACCAAATATTCAATAGGTGCTCTTCCAATAGAATTATTTTCATTACACAAGATTATATTGTCCGTTCCTAATTTATTTCTTAACCATTTAAATGTAAAATCAATATCTTGTCCAAACATAGTATATGAACCATATTTATGTTCTAATTCTGCAACTTGATTAAAGTTTCTAAATCCGAATATTTCAATAGCACAAAATGCTCCTTCTAAAGATTCTGCGGTATCACAACCTACCAAATAATAATCACTAGGATCTAATTCTTTTTCAAATACATTTAATTTTGCAAATCCTGGCGTATCAATACTTTCAACCATTTCTTTTGAATCAAATAATGACAATGTTCGATCTGTAAAAATACAAAATTGTGTACCAACAAATAATAAATCTAATTCTTGGTTAATTGTTCTTTCATCATCAATTTCTTGAC
>CAZRTN010000018.1:11676-18753 GCA_964603015.1 uncultured Thermotogaceae bacterium
GTCTTTGATCTGATAACTCCTGACATTGTTCTTGATACCATTTTTCATTTTTTGAAGGATCTTCTGACCAATGGTATTTAATTCCTATAAAAGAATTTCTTGTAGGATTAGTTACAATTTCATCTAGATTTACATCTGTTTTCCAAAGATCTTCATCAAATAGTAAATCAGAATCTACGCAATTTTGCCATCTTTTATAAAACCACTCACCACTACCTGTTACACCATTAGGTGTACTTGTTAAAAATTGGAAGAAAGGATAGCCTTGCTTCACTGCTTGTTGTCTTGCTTTTGATAATGTTTGTTGCGCTGATCCATAGATTTTTACCATATCTTTAATAAATCCAACCTCATCAATATATAATATTGGTACTGTTAAAGATCTAGCAATTGTACTCGAATCATGTACTGTGCTTGGAAAAAATACATCTAAATGTGAATCATTATATAAATCTAAATAAGTTACAATTTCGCTTCTAGATTTAATAGGTTTATTAGTAACCATCCAAGTAGGCAAATTATTAACAATGAATTTAACAGTTGCTAAATTTTGCAAACCAGCTTTTTTCTTCATATTAAGAATTGTAACTTGAATACCTGGATAGAATACTAATGCCCAAGCAATTAAACAAGCAGCAATACTACTTTTCCCTAACTGTCTAGAAGCCATTAATATTGCTTTATGATATTTATATAATGCTCGAATTACTCTCTTCATTTTAGGATTTAAATTCTCTGATGTTAATTTAATTTTACCACCAGTTCCATGTTCAGGTATATATACATAATTATAAATAAAATAAAATGGATTTTTTTTACAATTTAACCATTCAATCGCTTTTCTCTCAGCTTCAGTTTGTTTCATTTAAAATTTCTCCTTTTTTAAAAAAGCTAAATAGGTTTTAAGAATTGAATGAATAAGTAAATTCTATATTATCAACATCCCAATAAAAAAAATGAGGAAAATAATTTAATATATCAAATTTTCTTAAAAGTGGATCATTATTAATTTCATCTTGAATATTTCTCATTGTCTGATCTTCATCATAACTTTCAATTCCAAAATCAATAATATTATCTAATGAATCTGTAATTTTCACTTTTACGCTTTTAAAATAAGGTCTATTAGTATGTATATAATCAATTAGTTGACTATTATAAAATGTTATTTCATTTCCAGAATATTGTGATTGTAATAATTTAGCAACTTCTAAATATAAATTTTCTTTTTCTTTTGGTAAATCAACTAAATTTGATTCTAAATATTCTGAATTATAAATAACTTCAATATTTAATTTCAATGGTAACTGTAAATCAAATTCATATTTTTGAACTGTTGAACATTTTAAATATAATGATTTAATTAAATCTGTATTTATAAATCTATATTGAACTTCATCATTTGGGAAACGTCTACCGTCAATATCATTTTGATATATATTTGACAAAACTTCTAAATCAACACCTACTCGATTAGATAAATAATTTTCTTTTTCAATTATTGGTATAGATAATACATATTCTTCATTAGTGTCTGTTATATAATTTAAAAGTTTTAATTGATCTGCTACTTTTTGCAATTGATAAAAACTTGATGTTTCTAATTTAGCAATTATCCCCAAATCAGTTAAAATTTCATCATCTTCATCTGAATAATAAACTTCCATTTCAAAAATAATATTATCTTCAAAAATACCATATAATGTATCAGTATATTCAATATAAAATTCATTTTCATCTAATCTTGCTGCTTGTTGTCTATTAATATTTGTTCCAGGGATAGTTACTAAAATAGCATAATCTTCGGATGACTGAGGTGAAATTATATAAAATTCTGTTCTAAATTTTTCATAATTATAAACAACATTTAATTGAAATTGTGGTGTAGCATGATTTTTTAACTTTTCCATTGTTCTTGAAAATAACATTATAAAATCATCATAAAACAAATAACCATCATACCAATTCATATTATGATCATATTTATAAACAAATAAAGATCTAAAAGTTCTATCATTTAATTTAAACTCTGGAAAAAATATATAACTATCATAAGGTGACACAGAAACAATATCATTATTAAATTCATTAATAAATGTATTTGAAAAATAACTAGATTGACCTATATCTAAAAATTGATTTTCTTGTATGTTAAAATATCTATAAGATTCATCATTATAACTATAAACAATTATAACATAATACTCTGCATCATCAAATTGATCCCATGTAAAATATAATGTATTATTTACTGTAACATTAATATCTACTGTAACTGGTTTAGAAATGTGAAAACCAGTTGTTGCAAATATTGTATATTTATAATCTCCTTCTAATTCTCCTTCATCTTCAGATAATTTATGACTTTCTAATCCTGATATACTCTCATCTGTATTAATTTTTTTAACATTGATACAATTAGTCAAATATGGAATCTGATATTCGTTTCTTAAAACTTTATGTAAATAAAAATCATTTCTAATAATATGTGACTTTCTAAAACTATATAAAAAATCCCCCTTATCATTAGGTGTTAAATTATAATAATCTTTTTTATCAATTAAAAATTCTTTAGTTTGAATAAATTCAATAATATCAGTTTTTAATTTTTCATCTGTTGGTGTGTCTCTGCCATTTTCAGATTTATCAAAATAAATTTCAAAAAATCTAGTAGAAGTAGCTCGAGAAATATCATTATTTCCTTCTGTTGTTTCTATCTTAGCGACGGATCTAGAATCTAATTTTAATTGTTTGTTTGAATATATGTGACCTTTTGTTCCTTTTGTTAATGTTTTATAAAATGTAACAAATGCATTTGGTATGTGTAATGCTCTAACACCAGATCCAAATTCAACTAAATAATTATGAGAAGTTAAAGCTCTTAAAAAACAAGTTTTACTAAATTGATTTTCTAAATATTTAACTGTCTTAATATCAAATTTTTCTTTTATATCACTATCTTCTTCTTTAATATATATTTCAATATCTGTTAAATAATTATCATCAATATTAAATTCATGTGGATAATAAGTTCCATAAGGATATGAAGGTAATTGTAAATTTGAAGATATTACTTTTAATTGTTTAACATTAAAGAAAGGAACTGAAATTCTTTGTGTTGGAGAAGGTATATATTTAGTTGTTCCATCTTCTAAATATACAATAGCATAATATGTACCATTCTCTTCTACAAAATGATAAGTTGTATCTGTTTCAAATGGAATACTATCATATTCAAATTTAATATTCGATAATGATACAGATCGTTTAGAATTTTTTGTTTTTGGTAAATATGAAAAATCAAAAACAATTTGTCCTTCTGCAATTGCTGGTTTAGCAAAAGGAACAGTATATCCATAAATAGAAGCATGCATATATAAGTTATTTGCTTTTTCTGCTAATGCAACAAATGATTCTTTATGTAATCCTTGATAATAATGTGTAGCGTCATAACGCATATGCCCTAATAAATTAAGTAAAAACCCCGTAAACCCCAGTTTATTAATTTGTATATCATAATTATCTAAATAACTTTTTAAATTTTCAGATTCTTCATTTATAAACTCCATTGGTGTTTTAAGAAGTGGATTAGTTTCCATATTAACTCCTTTTAAAATTTGACAATATCATAAAATAAAGGGGAAAAAGAAAATATAATAATTTCCTAATTCCCCTTTGTGATGATATTGTTTTTTGTTTTTGACAGCGGCAAAAACTTGATTTTGATCTTATCCATAATATGAAATTATATTTGATTCTAATTCAGACCAAATTGGATGAGAAGGATTTGTTGTTTCTTCATACCATCCTGCAAAATAAGTAAATGGTATAATGACAATTTCATTTGTAATTCTTTGTCCAATTATCTCTTTGTTTGGTAATGACTGAGGATAAGCGCCTGTTACTTTACCAACATAAACAATTTCTTGCATAGACATACTATATTTAACTACAAAAATAGCTCCAGCATAATCTAATCCACCATAAGATCCACTACCTGGATCTAAATAAATACTTGGAGCAGAAACATAACCTAATGTTAAATCATGAATATAATCAAACCATGCTGAATGAAATTTAAATGTTTCCATATCTGTATTATCTAAATAAGAAACTGTAAATTGTTCAGAAGGTTCTAATTCTACAGCATAAGGGATACCTGCAGATCTATGGTCAAATGTTTGTGTTTTTACTTCTCTAACTGGTGGAGTAAAATCAACAGCTGCAAAAACAGATAATTTTCTAAAAACATCAGATTCTACACTAGCTCCTAAAAAAGGAGGAGGTAAAAAGAAACATAACGAAAAACCATTTATATCAGGATTAAATTTTTCTAATAATTGTCTATTAAAATACGTCATAGGTTTATTATTAGTAAACGCTCCTCCACCATCATCAATACACATATCTCGAACAATATTTTGTAAATTACTATTATATGACATATTATAATCCTTTTACTTACAAACGGATGATTTTAAATTATAAATCATTATTCGAATAATCATTTTTCTTAATTGAATATGAAAAACATTAGAATATTCCATTAAACTTCTTTGAATAGTTTTTTGTAACATATCTTCTAACAAAGTCATTATTTTCTTCTCAAGTAAAATTGCAGATTTATTATTTTTACTACCCATTATTTTATTTTTTACATCTGTAGAAAAACCTGGACTACAAATTTGATCTTTATTAGAAATTTCTAATTTATTTAAAATTATATTATATATATCATATAATTGATCATGATATTCATGATTATGTAATTGAGATGCTAACTGTTCAATTACATTTTTCTTTACTCGATATTCTTTTCTTAAATTTTCAATAAATAAATTTGAATATTTCTTATTTGGATTCATTACAATTTTTTCAACTGTATTACTAATTATACCATCTAAATTAGAAGCAGACATATAATCCCCAAATTGAGCTGGTGAATCATCATTATTATAAACATGAATGTTACTCATAGATTTACCTTCTTCATGTGCTTTCATATATAATGGTAACAATCCACCATCAGATACTTTTTTACCAGTTTTTAAATCTATTCTTGATCTAGAAACAAACATTTGTCGTAATCGAGTATATGATTGTTCAAATACTCTTTTTAATCCATCAGGTCCCATTAAAACTTTATCTGAATATTTTTTCAATACTGTAGGAACAAAATGATTTTGTATTACTTCATATGGGGTATCATATTTATTAGCTAGATGTTTACGACTGCACATATAAGTTGTCACATATTTCATTATATCTTTATTACAATATTGAAAAAATGTTGTTTTTCGACCATTCCATAATTTAAAGAAAATACATGATAATGCGCTTTCACTTATTTTTTTATTATCTTCTTTAAGACCAAAATATAATAATAATAAAAACAATTGATAATATGGGTCAGAATGCATATGATTTTTCATAACACTCGCTCCCCAATCATTAGAAAACGCATCATATAAATCGTTATTCGTTAACTGAAGCAAATTGAGTATATCTTTATAATTACTCATTTTAATTGAAAATTTAAAACAATACCCTTGATCAGAATTCATAGCTTGAATTGAAGCGTTTGATATAATCGATATTAATTTAGATTGTAATTTTTTATAAAAAGAACCATCATCATTAGCAAATTTGCTAATTTTTTTATATAATTCATTAATGCTAGCCACAGTTACGACTCCTATTTTTTATGATTTTAAACACATGCCGCAATAATCTTAGATATATTATTTAATTTTTTAGTATATGAGTCATAAACATCATTTAATTGTTCTTGATCAAATAAATCACCAAAGGCTTCATCTTCTAAAACATAATTTAATCTATTTTTAATTACAGAAGGAAAACAAATAGTAGAAACTAAATCTTCCATTAAACATTTTTTAATAGAATATTCGATTGCAGTTTTTGCATTTTCCCCTTCTGTAATAAGACGTTTACTATCTTCTTTAGTTCTTTCAAAATATAAACTTTCTCGTTTTTCAACAGGCAAATCATAAAATCGATTTGATAAATATTTATAAATATTCTTAGAAAGAGCACCTTTAATATTTTCATTATTTTCATTAATTAACTCTTCAGTTATATTTTTGCCATATATTTCAGGTTTAACATTTAAAAATTCATATATTTCTTTAACATCTTTATATAAACTAGAAATTAATTTTTCAACTTCATTAATTTGATCATTATCTAATTTCTGCAATAATTGATCCATATATAATAAATCTATTTTTATTTTACTTTGAAAAGATTCAGGAGTATATTCTTCAAAATATGCTCTTCCTTTATCGTATTTCGTCCAATTATTTTGAAATTCTACTAATAAATCTTTCTTACTATTTTGTTGATTATTAAGTTTTTGTAATGCTTGTTGCGCTTCACACATTAATTCAGTTTCTTGGTTGTTTAAAAACATTGTTTCTTCTCCTTTTGAAAATTACTTTAATACAGATTCTGCATATGTTTTCATTGTGTTTAATTTTATTTTATAAACATTTGATTGATACATTAATTTATAATATACTTCTTGTTTTTTTTCATCAATTACAATTAAATTAGGAACATCCAATTGTTTATGCATGTATGTGATTACTCCTTTTACATAATTATTATTTATATCTCTCATTAATTTGCTATTGAAATTACCCTCTTCCTCTCTATTTGATTTATTAACTAAATCTTTATAACTTTTTGCAGCAAAAGCATTAGCAACAGCAAATATATTTTCAACAGATGTTACAATAGTATAATTATTTGAATCCATTACATCCTGTTTGGTTGTTTCTATTTCTACCTTAGTTTCTTTAACATATTGACATAAGAGATATATAATTGTTTCTAAAAACATAAATCTAATATAAAATAATAATTGTTTCTTACTTTCAGAAATATAATTTGATATCTCGTTTGATTGTTTATCTTGTGGGATATTTAATGTTACTACAAATGATGTAGAACTTGGATAATCTTGAAATGTTGCTAAATAAGCAATTATACTATTTAATGAATCATTAATTATTTGCGAAGTTTTATTAGTCAAAAGACTATCAACAACACTAT
>CAZRTN010000019.1:0-1107 GCA_964603015.1 uncultured Thermotogaceae bacterium
GCTATTGTTAGTATATTAGTCTCTGTGACGCTATAAACAACATAATAAATTAAAGTGACCATAAATCTTATCATTTCCACTACAATCATTACAGATAGAGCTTTTGGCCTCTTATATTCTGACATTTAAAATTCTCCTTTTATTTTTTAATTTTTTCATTCTTTATTATTATACCAAAAGAAATATTTATATTCATAAAAAGGACATTTAATTCTTAAATAAGACCTATTATCAAATATATATTGTTATTTTGTTAAAAAAAAACTATAATATAAATTGATAACTTGGAGGTGATTATATGAAAAAGAGAATTATGTTGTTTTCTTTGTTAATTATATCGGTAATTGTAGCTTTTTCAGCCATAGTTAACGGTGTTCAAGAGTTAGAAAGATTCAAAAATTTAGATATTAATTTAAAAGTCGCTGATTTTACAGTTAATAAATCTGATCAAAATGTTTTGAATTACCATTATAACGATGAAAATGTAGATTATGATTTTTATGTTTCTCAAGATGTTTTTTATTTGAGTGAAAATAGAAAAAGCAAGGTTTTTAATTTTTTTAATAGTTTCAACAACAACAATGACCAATTTGATTTGAGTTTGGCAAATAATCTAAATAAAGTTGATTTAAAAGGAAGTACTTCAGATATCTCTTTTAACCAAATAGATGTGAGAGATTTTTATATTAATACGTCCACTGGAAACATTGACATCTCAAATTCTCAAGGTGATTTTCTAAATTTTGAAAGTTCTACGGGGAATAAAAATATTGAAAAATTAAATTTTCAAACTTTTTTCTTGAAGTCATCAACAGGTGATTTATTTGCAGAATACATTTATGGAAAAGAATTAAATTCAGAGACAAGCACAGGTAATTCTTTTTTAGATTTTATCTATGTTGATAAATCAACTTTAACTTCTACAACTGGGGATTTTGATTTAGAAAATTTAAATAGTGAAGAGATTAATATAGAAACTTCCACTGGAGAAACTCAATTAAATAAATGTTCTGGAAAATCCCTGGAAATAATATCTTCTACTGGAGATCAAAAAATATTAAGCAGTACATATAATAATATTTTTTCAAAATCGTCAACTGGTAAAAC
>CAZRTN010000019.1:1207-8169 GCA_964603015.1 uncultured Thermotogaceae bacterium
GTAAGCCTGTTTCATTTATAAAAAATTATTTTGCTAATTCGTCGTTTTCTTCTAATAATGTTTCACATGTACTAACAACTCTATTGTAAAATTCATCAGCAGTTATTTGTTCACTAATAAAGTTAGCAAAGATATTTGAAATCTCATATCTTATATCATTCCATGCTGCTGGTTTTGGATCTGCAATAGCTGTTTCTAATGTTTCTTGAGCTATAACAGCTTTTTCATCAGAAGCAATATATTCTTGCCATTGTGGAGTATCTGATACATCTCTTCTAACAGGTAAATAACCTGTGTTTATTCCCCAGAATGCCATATTTACAGGATCTAACAAATATTTAATAAATCTGTAAGCAGCATCTTTTTGAGCATCTGTTACCCAGTTGAACATAGTGATATCAGTACCAGCAATTGGAGAATGAGGAACTCCATCTACTGATGGAACTGCAGCCCATGACCATCCGTGTTTACCTTGAGATGATCTATCTACATATGATTTACCAGCAATTGTTCCCATGTATGCAGCTATTTCTCCTGCACCAAAAGGATCATTTAAGTAGCTAGTTCCAAATGAAGCGTAACCGCCATCTCTTAATTCTGCGATATCAGATAAGGCTTTTAATGTAATTTCTTTATCTAAAGAAATTTTGTATTGTCCATTACCTGCATATTCTAATATTTCGCCATTGTATGCGAATAAGAATGTTTGGAAATCATCGATAAATGTTCTTGCTCCAAGACCATATTGATCTGTGTTTCCGTCACCATCTAGGTCTTCAGTTAAATACTTTGTTGTTTCCATGAATTCGTCCATTGTATCTGGTGGAGTAGCTCCATATAAATCGAATAAATCTGTATTGTAGTAGTAAACATATACTGATTTATTGAAAGGAATTGAATAGATATCTTCTCCCCATGTTGAACCTTCTTTGAAAACTTCATAAATTTCTTCGTCCCAAACTCTTTTCATTTGTGGATCATTTTCAATGTAAGGGTTTAATCTTTCGATTACGTCTGAATATAAGTATTTTGCAATCCAGTTACCGTAAGCTTGTGTGATTGTTGGAAGATCATTTGTTGAACCTTCTTTTGCAGCTGTAATTGTAGATAACAATTTTCTATTTAAATCTCCGTATCCACCAACGTAAATTGAATCAACTTGGATATCAGGGTTAGTTTTGTTGAATTCTTCAACTAAAACACTTAATGTTTCACCTTGTCCCCCACCCATTCCATGCCAAAATTCGATAGTAACTGTTTCTGAAAAAGCCAATCCAATGACTAGTACAGCAAGAAAAACTGTTAAAAGTTTTTTCACTTGAGTACACCTCCTGAGAATTTTTAAGGTAAAAAAATGGACACATATGTGCCCTATTTTTTTATTAATTTTTTAAGTTCTTCTTTAATTATTTCAGGGTTATCATTCGCTATTATTTTTTTATCATAATAATCGATTTTTAAATTTTTTTGTGCCTCAATCATGCTTTTTGCTTTTTCTTCATCGATATTTCTTTTTTGTATTAAACGCTCAAATCTTATATTATCTGGAGCATCTACAAAAACGACCTTATGACATAATTTATCTAATCCTATTTTAAATAACATGGCTGCATCCAGTGCAATTATATCATATTTTTTTAAGTAATTTTTAACTTTTATTTCTATTTCTTTATAAATTTCAAGATGAACTATTTTATTCAATTTTTCCATTTTCTCTTGATCGTTAAAAACGATTTTTCCAAGTTCTTTTCTATTTATTTCTTCATTTTCGTCTAAAATTTTTTCGCCAAAAATTTGCACTAATTGTTTTTTAACATTAAATAGGGTAAGAACATAATGTCCTACCCTATCAACATCTATAACTATTGAATTTTTAAAATTATCTTTTAATATATTAGATACATATGACTTTCCAGATCCTGCTTTTCCTACAATTCCTAAAATCATAGTCTTATATCTTTTTTTCCTTCTAATTTTTCTTTTACTTCTTTTGCTGTTCCTTCATGTCCTTCTCTTCCCATCAAGCCATATGTAACCTGTTTACCAAGTTCAACACCTGGTTGATCATAAGCATTTATATTTAATAGTTTTCCCATAATTGCTGTTTGGAATTCATAAGCAAATAAAAATTGCCCTATATTGTATGGGTTTATTTCAGGGAAAATTACTTTCATATTAGGTCTATTATGTTCTACTAAAGCATATTCTGTTCCTGTTAACTCAGTATTTAACAAATCAGATACTTTTTTACCACCTAAATATTTTAAAGCAGGTATATCTTCATGAAGATTCGGAATAGTTATTTCTCTTTCAAATTTTTCTAATTTCAAAAAAGTAACTATTTTATCATGTGGTCCTTCGTTGTAAAGCTGAACTTGAGAATGTTGGTCTGTAGCTCCAAGTGCTTTTACGGGAGTTTGTCCAACGAAAACTTCTTTTCCTTCAACATCTGTTCTTTTTCCCAAACTTTCAGCCCAAAGCTGTCTGTACCAATCAGCTAATAAGAAAAGTCTATTTGAATAAGGCATCATAACAGATATATTGTATCCTCTATTATAATAAATATGATGAATTAAAGCATTCAAAGCTGCAGGGTTTTCCCATACATTATCATTTTTAACCTTTTCACACATATCTTTAGCACCGTTTACAAGATCTATTACATCTATTCCACCAGCAACTGCTGATAAAAGACCAACAGGAGTTAAAACGGTAAATCTACCCCCGACTGATTCTGGAATTTCCAGTGTTTTTATTCCTTCTTCATCTGCAATTTTTCTTAAAACTCCATTTTCTGGATCTGTAGTAAAAAGTAAATGATCTTTTCCGTCTAAACCATATGACTCTATTATTCCTCTTGCAATCATATAATTTGACATCGCTTCTGCTGTTGTACCAGATTTAGAAATAACGTTGAATAAAGTTCTGCTAACGTCTATGCTATCTAAAACAGAAGCAATATAATCAGGATCTACATTATCTATAACAAATACTTTTGGTGTTTTTCTTTTATCTTTACTCATTGAATTATAGTTTAAAGGATTTAAAGAGGTTTGTAGTGCTAAGTTTCCTAGAGCTGAACCACCAATACCCAAAACGACTACAGCATCAAAAGATTGCACCCAACTTTTTAGATCTAAAACTCTGTCAACCCATTTTCTTTTATAAGGAACATATAAAAAACCTGGATTTTCTTCTAATACTTCATTGATTATTTTTTTTATTTTTGCTTTATTGTCATTTATATCTGATTCTTTAATTCCGTTTTTCACATTAGGTTCAAATAAATTTGAAAAATCAAATTTAATCCCTTTCAAAGTAATTCCTCCTCAAAAGTTATATTTCTAAAAATTCTTTTTTAGTATTTTATAAGGCTTTCTACTTTAATTCCAGGTAATTTTTCTCTTGGATTTAAAAAAGAAAGTTCAGCAAAAAATAGTGCACCGATTACTTCTCCACCAGCTTTTTCAACTAATTTTACAATAGCTTCAGTTGTTCCACCAGTTGCAAGTATATCATCGACAATTATAACTTTATCACCTTTTGAAATAGCATCTTTATGCATTTCAAGAGAATTACTTCCATATTCTAAATCATAAGAAAAACTAATTGTTTCTGCTGGTAATTTTCCTGGCTTTCTTACAGGAATAAATGATTTTTTCAAGTTATAAGCCATAGGTGTTGCATAAATAAAACCTCTTGATTCAGGTCCTATAATCGCTGTAAAATCCCAACCTTTTACTAATTCCTGAAATTTATCTATAGTATATTTAAATGCTTCAGGACTCTTGAGCGCTGGTGTTATATCTTTGAAAACAATACCTTCTTTTGGAAAATCTGGAATATCTCTTACATAATTTTCAAGATTCAATTTGATTCCTCCTCGAGCCATTTTTGTGTATATTTAGGCTAATTTCACAAAAATTATTTTATCACATAATTGTTAATAAATGGTTATAATTATTTAGTAAATGAAATAACATAAAATATATACAGTATCGTTGATTTTCATATTTATATTTTATTATAATGTAAATAGTCATTTATGATATAATATAATGAATAATAATACATACGGAGGTGTATTTATAATGGCTAAAAAGAGCCCTTATGTTACAGAAGCAGATAATAAAATGGATAAAACAGTACAACACTATAAAGATGAGTTGAGAAAATTAAGAACGGGAAGACCTTCA
The DNA here is from genome assembly GCA_964603015.1 of uncultured Thermotogaceae bacterium. Taxonomy (GTDB): domain Bacteria; phylum Thermotogota; class Thermotogae; order Petrotogales; family Petrotogaceae; genus Geotoga. The sequence goes on from CAZRTN010000019.1 coordinate 5,404, forward strand.
GCTTCATTATTTGAAGAAATGACTGTAGATTATTACGGAGCACCAACTCCAGTTAACCAAACAGCTACAGTAAACGTTGGAGAAGATAGAAGTGTTTCTATTCAACCATGGGATAAAAGTTTACTAGAAAAGATTGAAAAAGTTATAAACTCATCAGATTTAGGATTACATGCTATAAATGATGGAACTGTAGTAAGAGTTAATTTTCCATCTCCAACTGTTGAAGATAGAAGAAAATGGGTTAAACATGCAAAAGATATGATGGAAGACACTAAAATTGCTTTGAGAAATATCAGAAGAGACGATTTGAAAAAAGTTAAAGAACACAAAGAAAATGGAGATATTCCTGAAGACGAAGCAATAAGAATTGAAGAAGATATTCAAGAAGTATTGAAAAATCATGAAGCAAAAACAGAAGAAGTATTCAAACATAAAGAAAAGGAGATCATGGATTCTTAATGAATGATCTTTCAAACCAAAACCATCCCAAACATGTTGCAATCATTATGGATGGAAATGGAAGATGGGCAAAAAAACAAGGTGAAAAAAGAATGTTCGGCCATGAAAAAGGTGCCGAAACAGCTGAAAAAATAATTGAATATGCATCAAATTCAGGGGTGAGGTATCTCACCCTTTACACATTTTCTACAGAAAATTGGAAAAGACCAGAAGAAGAGGTAAACTTTTTATTTAAGCTTTTTATAAAATATTTAGAAAGCAGAATGAAAAAAATCATTTCAAAAGGTGTAAGAATGAGATTTTCTGGAAGAATAGATAAAATGCCAGAAGACATTCAAAAAGCCTGTAAAAGAATAGAAGAAAAAAGTAAAAATAACAATAAATTAGATTTAATAATGGCGTTAAATTATGGTTCAAGACAGGAAATAACTGATGCTGTTAATAAATTAATTTCTCAAAAAAAAGAACATATTACAAAACAGGATATACAAAATTCTCTTTATCTACCTGATGTTCCAGATGTAGATCTTTTAATCAGAACATCTGGTGAAAAAAGAATAAGCAATTTTTTATTATGGCAGATTGCCTATTCAGAATTTTACTTCACAGAGATATTATGGCCAGATTTTGATGAAAATGAATTTGATAAAGCCCTTTTAGAATACGCACATAGAGAAAGACGATTTGGTGGGCTAAGTGGGAGTGATGAATTTGGGAATAAATAAAAAAAATCTATTTTTTAGAACCCTTAGCGGTTTTGTCTTAGTACCTGTTGTTGTTTTTTCATTTATATTATACCCAACTCTCATAGGACTAGTAACCTCTATAGTTATGCTGGCTTCATGGGAATTCATAGAAATTTCTTCTTTAGAGCTTAAGAATAAAAAACTATTTAAAATGATGCTGACTGTTGTAATAGGTGCTTCTGCATTACTATATGGTTTTGCTGTCGAAGCAGAATATCAAGGAATATTACCCTTTGAAGCTGAATCAGTTTTCTTTTTGGGTTTTTTTGCTTTTTCATGGCTGGTAATTTTAAACATTAAAGACGTTCGAATGGCAAAAAAATTAATCAGTGCAGGTGTAATAAGTTTATTATACATATCTTTTTTCTTATCAAATTTTTATTTAATTCATATTAATTATGGTTATACAATGGGTATTTTAACTTTAGTTTCTGTATTCGCTTATGATTCTTTCGCTTATTTTGCTGGTTTAAATTTTGGAAAACACAAAATTTCTCCAAACTTTTCTCCGAAAAAAAGCTGGGAAGGATTAGTAGGTGGAATAATAGGAACTTATGTTTTTATATTATTATACGAATTTATTAGAGGTTTATTAGGATACGAAAATATAATAGTACCAGGTGTAGCAATATTCTTTGCTATCATGGTTGGGTTATTTGATACTGTGGGGGATTTAACTGAATCTATCTTCAAGCGTCACTACCATGTAAAAGACTCTAGTCAAATTCTTCCCGGACACGGAGGAATTTTGGACAGAATAGATGGACTACTAATAGTAGCTCCTGCATGGTATTTTCTGCTTAGAATATTCTGGATTTAGAAAAAACAGGGGGGAAAGATGAACAAAAAGTGGAAAGAAGGTTTTTCATTAGTTGAAGTAATAATCGTGTTGGGGGTAATAGCAGTTATAGCTTCAATAGCTATACCATCGGTATCTGGGTTAATCGAACAAGCAAAGGCTACAAAAGTTGTTACAAATATGAGAACTTTACAGAGTAGTATAATTCAATACTCTATTTATGAAGATGATTTATCCAGTTTAACTTATCAAGATCTTATTGATGAAGGTCTTTTAAGTGCTGAGATCCCAGATTTAATAATTACGGTAAGTACTCTTGATAGAATAACTATTTCTTACACAGAAGATTCACCAGATTTAACAAAATTACGAAAAATAGATTCACAAATATTAGGTGATGATACTACTGATCCTTATATAGAGTTTAAAGTCAGATAATTAGGAGGTTCTTTTAATGGAATGGATGTCCTCAAAAGATATTAGAGAAAAATTTCTCAGTTTTTTTGAAAATAAAGATCACAAAAGAATAAAAAGCTCTCCATTAATTCCAAATGACCCGCAACTTATGTTTACTGTTGCAGGAATGGTTCCTTTTAAACCAATTTTTTGGGGTAAAATGGAACCTACACATACAAGAATTACTACTTGTCAAAAATGTTTGAGAACAAATGATATAGAAAATGTTGGTAAAACAGCAAGACATCAAACTTTTTTTGAAATGTTAGGAAATTTTTCTTTTGGAGATTATTTTAAAGAAGAAGC
>CAZRTN010000019.1:8269-11974 GCA_964603015.1 uncultured Thermotogaceae bacterium
GGTTTAGAAAGATTAACTGCTGCCATACAAGGTGTTTATAGTAATTTTGATACAGATCTTTTTCAAAAAATAATAAAAGAAATTGAAAAATCAATAGATGTTAAATATGGTGTAAATGAAAAAAATGATGTATCAATAAAAATAATAGCCGATCATGCAAGAGCTATTTCTTTTATTCTTGTTGAAGGTGTTTTACCTTCTAACGAAGGAAGAGGATATGTTCTCAGACGTATTATAAGAAGAGCTATTAGACACGGAAATCTATTAGGAATGAATAACAAATTTATGATAGATATTATTAAAAAAGTAATATCAGAAATGTCAGGCTTTTATCCAGAATTAAAAGAAAAAGAAGAGTTTATTTTAAAAATTGTTGATTCAGAAGAAGAAAGATTTTTTGAAACTCTGGAAAGAGGTCTTCAAAAGCTAGAAGAAATAATGAAAAAATCAAAAGATAAAAAAATCTCTGGAGAAGTTGCTTTTGAATTATATGATACATATGGTTTTCCTTTTGATATCACAAGAGAAATAGCAGAAGAAAAAGGTTTTACAGTAGATCAAGCAAAATTCGATGATTTGATGGAGCAACAAAAAGACAGAGCAAGAAAAGCAACAGGTTCAAAAGAATACGGTGCTCAAAATCAAGCATATGAAAAAATAGCTTCTCAAACAAAATCTACTGAATTCACTGGTTATTTAAAGAGTGAAGAAAAAGAAAAATTATTATATATAGTAAATAATTCAGAAATTGTTGATTCAGTAAAACAAGGAGAAGAAGTAGAATTATTTTTCTCAAAAACACCTTTTTACGCAGAAAAAGGTGGACAAATTGCTGATACTGGAATAATAAAAAACGATAATTTCAAAGCAGAAGTTGTTGATGTTCAAGTTATTAAAAATGATATAATTTCTCATAAAGTTAAAGTTTTAGAGGGTAATGCTAAAACTGGTGAAGAATTGATTCTACAAATTGATATAGACCGAAGGAATGCAATAAAAAGAAATCATACAGCTACGCATTTATTGCATGCTGCCTTACAAAAATTTGTTGGAGATCATATAAGACAAGCTGGTTCTTATGTTGAACCTAATAGAATGAGATTTGATTTTACACATTATGAGCCACTTTCAAAAGAAGATATAACAAAAATAGAAAAATCTGTAAACGAACAAATTATGAAAGCTATTCCTGTCAAAACAGAAGTAAAAAATCTTGAAGACGCCAAAAACATGAATGTTATGGCTCTATTTGAAGAAAAATATGGTAATGAAGTTAGAGTTGTTAGTGTAGATGATTATTCAAGTGAGCTCTGTGGTGGAACACATGCTTCTAATACGGGAGAACTTGGTTTATTCAAAATAACTTCAGAAACTTCCGTATCTGCAGGTATGAGAAGAATTGAAGCATCAACAGGCTTCTCAGCTTTTGAATATGTTAAAAAAATAGAAGAAACAAATCAAAAGATTAAAGAGTTTTTAGAAGCTTCAGATAAAAACATAATAGAAAAAATTGAAAATCTTGCAGATAAAAACAAAAAACTTGAAAAAGAATTAAGAGAAATGGAACAGAAAATGGCTTCATCAAATTTAGATGATTTTTTAAACAATGCGATAGAAATTGATGGAGTTAAAATAGTCACAGGTTCTTTTGAGGGAGTAGAAAACGATGTTCTAAGAAATGTTTCAGATAATTTACTCCAAAAGGCTGGAAAAAGTGTCATTATTCTTTTCAACAAGCATGAAAAAGTCAACTTTGTTGTAAAAGTATCAAAAGATGCAACAGACAAATTCCATGCAGGAAACATCGCAAGATCAATAGCTAAATTTCTCGGTGGTGGCGGAGGAGGAAGACCTGATTTCGCTCAAGCTGGAGGAAAAGACCCTTCAAAGGTAAATGAGGTAATTCAAAAAATTAAAGATTTTTTATAAAATAAAACGGTTGCTAATTAAAGCAACCGTTTCTTATTATTGTGGTTTATTATTTAATATAGATTCTATCTTTTTCATTATTTCATCATTTAATTTTTCTTTCACATTAACTGCTTTCATATTTTCTTTAACTTGTTCAACACTGCTTGCACCTGTAATAACTGTACTTACGTTTGGATTTTTAATTATCCAAGCAAGAGCTAATTGAGCCATAGTAGAGTCTAATTCTTTTGCAATTTTTGTCAATTCTTTTACTTTAGTTATATTTTTTTCTGATAATATTCCAGATTCTTCCATCATATTTTTAACTTTTGAAAAGTTTGATAACCTTGAATTTTCAGGAATTCCGTCATTATATTTCCCTGTTAAAAGACCACTTGCAAGTGGTGACCAGGTAGTTGTCCCTAATCCATATTTTTCAAATAAAGGTACAAATTGTTTATCAATTTTCTCTCTAACAAACATGTTATATTGTGGCTGTTCCATAGTTGGAGCTATTAAATTTCTTTTTTCTGCGATTTTATACGCTTCTTCTATTTGATCTGCTTCCCATTCAGAAGTTCCCCAATATAAAGCAAGTCCATTTCTTATTAAATAATCCATTGCAAAAACAGTTTCTTCTATAGGAGTATCTGGATCTGGCCTGTGACAGTAAACCAAATCAACATAATCAAGTTGGAGTCTTTTCAAAGAATTCCAAGTTCCTTCTAATAAATGTTTTCTTGAAACCCCCATATCATTTGGTCCATCTCCACCCCAGAAGATTTTAGTTGATACTACTAAGTCTGTTCTTCTATATTCTTTCAAAGCCATTCCCATTAACGATTCTGATAAACCACTTGCATATGCTTCTGCATTGTCAAAAAAATTAACTCCATTTTTAAATGCTTCTTTCATCGTATCCTTAACTTTTTGCACATCAAGTTGGTTTCCAAATGTTAACCAAGAACCAAAAGACATTTCACTTACTTTTAATCCAGATTTTCCTAATTTATTATATTTCATTTTTCAACCTCCTTTTATAGTTTGCTAAGCTAATCATTTTAAATTATACCATAATTATCGGAATTAAAAAAATGTTAGAAAAAGACGGTTGCCTTATTATTTAGGCAACCGTTTTTTAATATATTATTTCTTTTCTTCTTTTTTTGGAGCTTTTTTCATTTTTTTAGCTTGTTTTTTGTCTTTCATTGCCCCCACCTCCGTTTTTTAATAGGGATAATTTCAAAAACAAAATTATTTAATCGACTCAAATAAATAATGCCACTTTTTAATAAAAAAATCAAATTTAAAAACTTCTAAAAAACGCATAAAAAAGGGGTATTTAAAAGATTTATTATTCTATTCATTCTAAATTAATTCTCACTGATTATTTTTTTCGCATTTTGGTCAACTATATCATTAAAAATGTCAACATTTGAATGAGACGGGATTTTAACCCATGTAATTTTTACATCTTTTTTCTTCATAAAATCACTATAAAATTTTGTGAGTTCATTGTTAGCTTTCCATTCTCCTTTTGCCCATTTTTCAAGCCCAGAATAATCAAATCCTATTTTAAATTCATTTATATTGTTTTTTTCAAACCATTCAACTAATTTTACTATACCCATAATTTCTCCATAAACATTTCTATGTTTGTTGAAATGACCTACAGGAAGTTTTTCTGTTTTTTCTTCAATAATCTGTCCATCTTTTAAAATTAAAAAAGCATAAGAACTCATACCATTTTTAAAAGATCCATCAATATAAGCTGTATAACCTTTTAACATTTTT
>CAZRTN010000019.1:12074-16492 GCA_964603015.1 uncultured Thermotogaceae bacterium
ATAAAATATGTACAATATTAAATTGAGAGACGATTCACATATTAATTTGGAGGCTAAATAATGCGCATTGGAAATAAGATTTCATTAACTTATATCATACTTTTTTTATTGGCATTTACTGTATTTTTTGGAATCATAAATTCTGTTCTTTCTAATAAAATTATAAAAGATTCTGAAGAAAAATTACAAATAGCAACTCAACTAAAGATGAATTATTTTAATTCATTTTTTGAAAATTTAAACTCAGACATGATATTAATATCTGAAAGAAAAGGACTAATTGATCAATTGAATCAAATGCAATATGAATATTCAAATCAAATAATAAGAAATGAAGAAGTATATCTAGATTACCTTAAACAAATATTCATAGAAGAAAATCCTTTTGAAAATAGATCAAAAATGGTTAGTACTTTTGATGTTGAAGAAATATCGGATATAAATATCTTCACAACTTTGGCTGGTTATAACAAATTTCATGAATCAATTCACCCTGAATTTCAAAGAATCATAGAAGAAAAAAATTATGAAGATATCAAATATATTTCTAATAAAAATGAAGTAGTTTATACAACCATGAAAAAAAAGGATATTGGTACTAACATAGAAAATGAACAAACTGTATTATATGATTTTGTTAAAGAGTTAGGTACTAAACCATCAACAGTTGTTCATTATAGTGATTTTATGGAATATGAATATTCAAAAGATCCAGTTCTTTTTTCTGGAATAAAATTAACAGATCAATATTCAAATTCAACTGGATACTTAGTTTACTCAGTTTCAGTTGATAGTATAAATGAAATTATGCAAGACACGACAGGAATGAACGAATATTCAAGGACATATATAGTTGGTAGCGATAACAAGCTCAGAAGTTCTATTGCTGGCAATCAATCTCTTGAATTAAAAATAAACACAAAACCCGTTCAAAATGCATTGAATAATGAATCAGGAAATATTGTCACAAATAACTTTAATGATGAAAAAGTTATATCAGTATTCTCTCCTTTTAATTTTACAGAAAATATTCACTGGGCATTTATTGCAGAAACGGACTATACTTATGTAGAAAATCAAACTGGTGAAATTTTCAAATTAAATATTTTAATTTTAGGATCAATAATGGTTGTTGTTATTATTGTTAGTTTGATTTTTTCTTCAAAATTAACAAAACCATTAAAATTAATTACAGAAAAAATTAAAACATTTTCTGAAGGAGAACTTAAAACATCTTTTAATATAAAATCAAACGACGAAATAGGAGAAATTTCTGATGAGCTCAATTCCATGAAAGACAAATTGACAATTGTCATTAACTCTATCAACAACTATTCAAAAAAGTTAATGGATTATTCTTCTAATTTAGAAAATCAATCTGAAAAAAATCAAAAAAGCATGAATAATTTGAGCACAAATTCTAAATCAATAACTCAAAAAACAGAAGAAACATCCTCGTCTATCGAAGAAACAACCGCGTCAATAAATACTATAAATGAAAGTACAACAGAAATATTGGAAGAAATTAATAATATAGATAACATGTCAACAAAATTAAATACAGAAGCAACTACAGGAAAAAACAATATAGAAAACATAACTAAAGTCATATTTGAATCACTTGAACAAAGTTCAAAAACAAAAGAATATTCAGACTATTTAAACAAAGATATTTACAAAATTGATGAAATAATAAAGAATATACAAAATATAACAGAACAAACTAATTTACTATCTTTGAATGCTTCTATAGAAGCTGCTAGAGCTGGAGAAGCGGGAAAAGGTTTTGCTGTTGTGGCTTCAGAAATTAGAAAACTCGCTGAACAGAGTTCTCAATTAACCTCCAATATTTCAAATATAACTGGGGGAATTAAAAAGCTTGTGAAACAGGTAAATGAAGCAGTTATAAAAAGTGATGAAAAAATAACCCATACAAAAACGAACTCAGAAGAAATCTCAGAAAATTTTGAAAAAATATCTAAAGATATAGAAATACTAAAAAATAGAACAAAAGTAATTAAAGACAAAATAAATGAAGAAAACCACATGAACGAAGCTATGAATAATGAAATGAACCAATCTTCAGAAGCTATGGATAATATTTATAAAAACATCTCAAGCATGTACGATGAAATTAATGAACAATTAGAAAAAACTAAAGAAACATCAAAAATGTCATCAGAATTAAAAGATCTATCTGATTCATTAAAAGATCAACTCAATTTTTTCAAATTGTGAAATAAAAAAGATGACCTTTTTCTGACAAAAGTCACTCATATAAAAAAAAATTTTGATATATTATTTTAATGAAATATAAATATCAAAAAAACGGGTGATAAAATGGCAAAAAGGTCTCACATAATAGTACCAATAATTATATTCGTTATTTTTATAATTTCTTATATAATTCTTTCAGCAAATTCATATGGAATGTTCAATTTCAGATTCCTAATGAAGAATTCAAATCATGTAGAAATTGAAGATGATTTTCAAGACGAATATATAAAAATAGATATGGAAAATGAAAAAGGAAATAAAGTAATATATTTTACAAGACTACAAAGAAATTTTTTATATTTATATAAATATAAAAATATAGCAAATCCAAGAAATATAACTAATTATTTGTATTTCAATACAAAAATGAAGCCAATGAAAGACGAAATAAAAGATGATACTGTTATAATATCAATATATAATGATTCAGGTTTTGCATTTTCAACCCCTATAAAAACATATATAATTAACCCTTGACTATAAGAGGATTGATGAGTTAATCATCAATCCTTTTTTTTATTTTTTCATATAATTATAATAATAAAATGATAAAATAGTAGTTAAGTGATTTTTATATTATGGGAGGGTCTTATGAAAAACTACTATAATGAATTTGCAAAAAATTGGTGGAGTCGAAAATGGCTTGATTCTATTGAAAATATAGAAAAATTTAAAAATAGATTACCAAGAGGCAGAACATATGCCAGAAAAGGTAATGTTGTCGACATTTTTCCTAAAAATGGGAAAATATATTCTTATGTACAAGGTACCGTTGATATTCCTTATGAACAAAAAATAAATCTAAATGAATTTTCAGACAAAGAAAAAAATCAAATAAAAACAATACTAAAAAGTAGATATGATTATTTATCTTCTCTAATAGCTGGTGATTTTCCTTTGGAATTTTATGAAATGCTAAAATCTCTAAATATACAACTTTTTCCAGAAAGTTGGAAAGATGTTGAAACTTCTTGCAGTTGTCCAGATTGGGCTAACCCTTGTAAACATATAGCCAGTGTTTTTTATATAATTGCTAGAGAACTGGACAAAGACCCTATAATATTATTTGAAATGCATGGTATTGATAGAGATGAAATTATAGAAAGAGAAAAAGAAGACATCTTTCTAGACATTTTCAAAGACATAGCTAATCAAGAAGAAGAACCAGATTTGCTTGAATCTCAAAAATCAATGATGGATTATGTAGAATTTCTAAATAATAATTATCAGTTCACAAATAAAGATTTGAAGAAATTTCTTTATAAAATATATGATAACAACTCTCACGAAGTTGAAAAATTGAATATAAATGAAAATAAAAAAATAAAAATAACAAAAAATATTGATATAGATTTTGATAAAAATAATCTAGATATAAACTTGAACTTATTTGAAGGTAAAAAAGTTATATTTGAAAAATTTTTAGATGATATTATAGATGGAAACCTTACAGAAAGTTCAAAAGATTCTCCAATGGGAATTTTTATAAAAAAATTAATTTCATATAGTCTTAATTTGATTTATAATTCTTATTATATTCCATATCCAATAAAAATAGATAAAGAACATTTTTCTATAATTTATCTTCCTTATTTTGCAAATGACAGTATTTCAAATTATTTTGGATATCTTCTAAATATATATCCTGAAAAAATCACTGAGCTATCAGTAGAAAAAATTCTAATAATGATTTCAAAAATAATAAAATATAATTTAAAATATACTGATATAAAAACTGATGAAGAAGAAAAAATATTAAATGCTTTTTTAGAAGATCAAAAGATAGATGAAATGAAATTTTATGACAAACATCATTATAAAAATATCAAAAATTATTTTGAGCCTATATTATCTCTAAACATTCCTATAAGAATGCTTTTATCAATAAAAATAATAAGAAGAGAAAAATATTCTCTAGAAATTGATGTATTTGACAAAAGAGACCCATTCTCAATAGAAGAAATTAGAGACTATTTAAAAAAAGACTCAAACTATAAAAATATGATTTTGAGAAAAGTTTCTTTTATATCTAAATATGTTCCAATAATAAACGATTACCTCATGACAAGAAAAAGAAGATTTGATATCGATTCTTTTGATCTGGCTAATATATTAATAGACTCAAAAAACATGTTGAAACA
>CAZRTN010000019.1:16592-18091 GCA_964603015.1 uncultured Thermotogaceae bacterium
TTCAATTCATATTTTGAGAATATAGAAATAATTCTTTCTGAAAATATGCAAGAATTTAAAAAATATTTTTTATCCAGACTAGATATTAATTTGCCAGAAAAAATTCAAGTTGATTTGAGAGAATATCAAAAAAATGGTTATCAATGGATATATAACAATCTAATAAAAGGTTTCAACATCTGTCTTGCTGATGATATGGGATTGGGAAAAACAGTACAAATTTTAACTACAATCGAAAAATTTAAAGAAGACAAAAGATTAAAAAAACCATCTTTAGTTGTTTGTCCGACATCTGTAATAGCAAATTGGAAAAGAGAATCCAACAAATTTACCCCAAACCTCAATGTCGAAATATATCACGGTTCAGATAGAGAACTGGAAACAATAATAGACAAAGATCTTATAATAACTTCATATGGAATTATTAGAAGAGATATAAATATATTAAAAAACTATCAATTCGATTTTGTAATTTTAGATGAAGCACAAAATATAAAAAATCCAGATACATCACAAAGTAAATCTGTAAAAGAATTAAAAGCAAATTACAAAGCTACATTAACAGGTACTCCCATAGAAAATAAAGTTTTGGAACTTTGGAGTATTTTTGATTTTTTAATGCCTGGTTATTTGGGAAACAAAAATCTTTTTAAAAAAGATTTTGTTGAAAAAATAGAAAAATTTGGTAGCAAATCAAAGATAAAATCTTTAAAAAATATGATCGATCCTTTCTTACTAAGAAGAATGAAAAACGATACAAACGTTATAAAAGATCTTCCCGACAAAGTAGTAATAGATGAATATACTTATCTTTCAAAAGAACAAGAAAAATTATATCAAATAGAATTAGACTATTCATTAAAAGGAATTAAAGACAAAAAAGGTGTAAATAGATCAGGAAACATATTTAGACTAATTACAAAACTAAAACAAATATGTAATCACCCTTTAAATTATAAAAATGATTTCAAGATGGATGCAAAAATATCAGGAAAATCAGAAAAAACTATAGAACTGATTGATAATATAATAGAAAGTGAAGAAAAAGCTCTGATTTTTACTCAATATGTAGAAATGGGAAAAATACTCAAAAAAATGTTGAATGACAAATTCAACAGAGAAATTTTATTCTATCATGGTGGACTGAATTCAAATCAAAGAGAAGTTTTAATAGACAGATTCAATAAAGATGAAGATATTCCAGTTATGATTGTATCTTTAAAAGCAGGAGGAACTGGTCTTAATTTAACAGCAGCAAATCATGTCATACATTATGATCTTTGGTGGAACCCTGCAGTTGAAAACCAAGCTACTGATAGAGTATATAGAATAGGACAGGATAAAAAAGTATTTGTTCATAGATTGATAACAACAAATACTTTTGAAGAAAGAATAAATGAAATAATAAATGAAAAGAAAGAGTTATCGGATGAGTTAGTTCAAAAAGGTGAAAAATGGATAACAGAAATGAACGATAGAGAGCTTAAAAAAATGTTTTC
>CAZRTN010000020.1:0-4160 GCA_964603015.1 uncultured Thermotogaceae bacterium
AAAAGAATTAGACCGTCTACTCTACTTTCTAATAAAGTCATTATATTTTTTTTCTCATTGGGCAACTTTCCCATGGAATTCATCGATATAACATTATAGCCATCTTTACTAGCTTCATACTCAATACCTTTTGAAACTTCTGAGAAAAAAGGATTTGAACCATCCGAAAAAATAACCCCTAATAGTCCACTTTTTTTACCTCTTAATATAGAAGCAGAGTAGTTTTTTATATATCCCATTTTTTCAGCTGTATCTAAAACTATATCTTTTGTTTTATCAGAAATATCTGGATGATCTTTAAAAGCTTTTGAAACAGTATTTATTGAAACCCCTACCTCGTTAGCAATATCTTTCATAGTGATAAACTTTTTGTTCATTTTTCTTCATCCTTTCTAATTCTAAATAATTTAGCAGTGAAAATATCTTTTTTTCTAATAGCAGCATCCATTTTTATATCTGGTAAAATTTTGATTCCTCGATCCATTAAGGCTTTTCCTGATAGCTTTTCGCCTGTTTCTTCAACTTTATATAATGTTTCTTTTTCTAAACCTCTAAGCATAATGTTATAAGAACCAAAGTTATTAAGCGGTTTAGGGTTTATGTAAACAAACACAACTGCTTCATTATTTTTTATATATTGTAAAGCTTGATAATTATCTTCATAAACTGATTTTAATAAATAATATCTTCCATATTGAACTATATGTCTTATTTCTTTATAAAGTTCTATATTCTCTTTTGCTACTTTAAGGTCTTCTTTATTAAATTCTAATAGATTTGATCCTATACCCAGAGTTCCAGACATTGATACTTTGAATCTAAAATCAAGTGGATAGGTATTTTTGCCTTCCCAATCTGTAACCCAACTTCTCATTATAGAAGTGGGGTAGACTGTAGCGAATCCTTCTTGAATATATTGTCTATCATAAGGATTTGTGTTATCAGAAGTCCATAATTCATCAAAGAAGTTCATTATTCCAAGGTCTACTCTGGCCCCGCCGCTAGAACAATTCTCGAAGATAACATCTGGGTGTTTATTTCTTAAATTCTCCATAATATCATAAAGGTTTTTTACATAGTAATACCATATCTCTTTTTGTTTCTCTCCCTTTTTTTCACTCCAACCAGATTCAAAAACATATCTATTCATATCCCATTTAATATATTTTATATTATGTTGATTCAATAAATTGTTCATAAAATCAATAATATATTTTTTAACTTCTTCATTTGCTACATTAAGCATCAATTGATTTCTTTTTTCCGTTTTTGGTCTATTAGGAAAATGTATTACCCATTCAGGGTGCTTTTTAAACAAATTACTTTCTGGATTAATCATTTCAGGTTCAACCCATATGCCAAAGTCCATTCCAAGCTCATTTACATATTCTATTAAGGGAGTTAATCCTTTAGGAAATTTGTTTTTATTTACATACCAATCTCCAAGGCCTTTTCTATCATTATTTCTTTCTCCAAACCATCCATCATCCATAACGAATAATTCTATTCCGATATCTGCTGCGATTTTGGCTAAGTTTTTTTGGTTTTCTTCGTTTACATCAAATAAAGTGGCTTCCCAAGAATTATAAAGAATTTTTTTTAATGAATCAGAGTTTTCTTTAGGTAATATATTTTTGCGAGTATAAGAATGTAAATTATTAGTCATATAGTCAAACCCTTTATTTGTGTATCCAAAAACAATTTCAGGTGTTTCAAAATATTCTCCGGAGTTTAGGAAGAAGCTAAAATCCCAATCATTCAAACCTAAAGTTATTGCTATTCTTTCGTAAAGTTGTTTTTGAATTTCTATTTTCCAGTTACCGCTCCATTTAACCATACCAAAATAAACTTCTCCATGAGTTTGAGTTGCTGAATAATCAATAGCAAAATAAGGATTTAAAAATGCGCTGGTTTTTCCTAACCTGCTTTCTAAAATCTTTTTGCCTTCATTTATTGGTTCCTTTCTTTTTTGGAATTCATGTATCCACATTCCAGTTAAATAATTTAAGGTTGCATTTTCATTGTTAGGTGTATAAAAAGTTCCAGATTTGGCATCTTCAATTTTTATTATATTTTCACTGTTATTAACTATAATTTGATATCTTTCTATTAAATCAAATTCTTCTAAAACTTTATACACAGTAGTAATTTTTATATTGTAATTAGTATCTGTATAAATCATTTTTAACTCATTATTAGTTATAATATAATCATTTAGTTTTAAAACTAAATCTCTTGTGCCATCTTTAAAAGTGATTTTTAGATTATGTTCTACAAAGTTAGCTTCTCCCCTAACTGGGAGTTCTTCGTCCCAAAGCCAATAATCTCTATCCAAATAATTTTCTATTCCAGGGTAATCATTATCAAAAATTAGTTTTGGCCCGTAATAAGTATTTTTTATATGTTCATCTTTGTATTTTGCAAAACAATAAGCTGTGTTTTTTGTTTCTAGAATCCAAAGATTCCTTTTTTCAATGAATTTAATAGCCATAAAAGTCCCCCTATTATAATTAACGTTCACTTGAATTTTATAACTGTTTACAAAAAAATCAAAATCCACTATTGAATATATATACCTTTCTTATTTCATTTATTCATAAATATTTTAAAATTTCATCTTTTTATACAAAATAACAAAAAGAGCTATATTTTTCATAAATTATTATTTAAAATGATTTTATAAGTATATTTTCTATAAGGCAATATAGACATTGAATATTTACAGAATATTCAAAAGGTGAGTTTTTTACAAAAGATCTTATCTATATCATAAAAAAATTGTAATATAAATTATTATTTCTGTATAGAAAGACTTGTATCATATAAATGATGGGATCAATTTTGATCGAGGTGATTATGTTGAAAGAAAGATATAGCTTTTCTAATCCTAAATTATCTTCACAGTTTGAATTTATTAAGATTATGAAAGAAGAGAAAAATACAGAATATATAAAAAAGATTGCTAAATTAAGAAGAGGCAATACAAAAGAAAATGTAGAGAGTAATGATGAAAAGCGAAACTATTAAATCGTTTGAAGAACAAGACCCCATTATCAAACTTTACAATTTTTGTATGAATATAGGTGATTTTTCAATATTAAAAGATATATCCTTGGATATATCTTTTAATGATATTGTGTTACTTTATGGTCCTAGAAATTCCGGAAAATCTTCTCTTTTAAGATCTTTTGTACATTTAAATGAAGAGTTGTACAACAATGTAGAAGGTAAAGGTGGAATATTTTTTGAAGGTAAAAATGTGAATGAACTTGATAGAAAATATCTAAGATCTCAAATAACTTATGCTGATCCTACATTTGTTGAGAATTTGAATATATTAACTCTAAATGAGATTTTGAATTTGTCTTTAGGTTTAAAAATAACAGATATCTCAAAAGAACATTATGAAATATTAGATAAGTTGGGGCTATCAAAAAAATTTTCAGATTTAGACAATATAAAAAAACATAATTCTTTAAAAAATTGGTCTATTGCTGAAAAAATATCTCTGATAACTTTTATTTCGTTGGCAAGAAATCCAAAAGTTTTTATGTTTGATTCTATACTAGATCATTTAGATGATTTTTTACTAAAGGATGTAAAAGAGATTCTTTATCAGATAAAAAAAGATAGGACACTTATTATATCTACAAGAAATCTATCACTTTTTAGTGATATTGCCAATAAAATTATTTTTATTGAAGATGGTAAAATTCAATATAATGGAACAATGGATAGTTTCATGTTAAATTTTCCAAGATAAACTCGCTACAGCGGGTTTATTTTTTTTATTTTCTTTGATATAATAAGGTTAACAAACTAATAATATGGGGTGATTTTTTGGCTATTATTTCTATATTGAGTGGATTTGCCAGTATGATCATTGCAATAAAACTCACTAAAAAAGTACATTGGGCTATGTTAATAGCTATTTTGGTAACTTCTTTGATTTCTATGAATTTAGATTATATTTTTGAAAGTGCAAAGATAACAGCAACAACATCTAATTTTTATGAAGTTTTAGGAGTTATCTTTGGAATTTATTTGATTTCTGACACTATGAGAACTTCAGGTAATTCTGAAAAATTTGCTATTAATATTAAACATCTATTCAGTTCAAAACAAGCAGTTGCTTTTATGCCTATGTTTTTAGGTTTGCT
>CAZRTN010000020.1:4260-10292 GCA_964603015.1 uncultured Thermotogaceae bacterium
AATTTTGTTGAGATTTCTCATTTATCTGAAAATTTTGTTCAAAACCTTAATGAAATAGGTTTAAGTCCTTGGCTTATTATCATCGTATCTCCTGTGATTATAGGAATGATAACAGGTATCACTCAAGCAGGTTTCGCAGTTACTATGCCTATCACAATTTCATTGATAGAACAGGGGGCATTGCCTTTACTGCCAGCTACACTCACAACATATTATTTTTCTGTAATTGGAGTTTTGATTACCCCTGTACATCTTTGTCTACTATTAACTTCTGAGTTTTTTGGAGTCAAAATATCAAACATGGTTAAAAAGATGATTTGGCCTTTAATCTTTTCATTTATAGGATTTATAATAATGTTTTTATTTGTATATCTATAAAAAAAGGTGTGCTTAAAAAAGCACACCTTTAAATCTAATATTTTGGGTTAGGCGATTACATCATTCCGCCCATTCCACCCATGCCGCCCATTCCTGCGCCAGGGTTTCCTCCCATATCATCATCATCTTTTGGTTCTTCTGCAACTAATACCTCTGTTGTCAATAACATTGAAGCTATTGAAGCGGCATTTTGAACAGCGGATCTTGTAACTTTTGTTGGATCTATAATTCCAGCATCAAACATATTTACATATGTATTTTTTAATGCGTTGTATCCATAAGCAGGATCATCGTTTTGAAGAATTTTATCTATAATTATTGCTCCTTCTACTCCTGCATTTTTAGCAATTTGTCTTACTGGAGCATCTAATGCTTTTAATACTAATTTTCCACCGATTAATTCATCGCCTTCTAATTTTTCAATAGCTTTTTCTACAGCTTTTATAGCTCTTAATAATGTTACTCCTCCACCAGCAACCATTCCTTCTTCTACTGCTGCTCTTGTAGCGGATAAGGCATCTTCAATTCTATGTTTTTTCTCTTTTAATTCAGTTTCTGTAGCAGCTCCAACTTGTATAACTGCAACTCCACCTGCTAATTTAGCTAATCTTTCTTGTAGAGTTTCTTTTTCATAATCAGAAGTTGTATTTGCGATTTGTCCTCTAATTTGTTTTACTCTATCTTCTATATCTTCTTTTTTACCTGCTCCACCTACTATAGTAGTGTCATCTTTTCCGATTCTTACTACTTCAGCAGTTCCAAGATCTTCTAGAGTAACATCTTCTAATGAAAGTCCTACTTCTTCAGAAATAACTGTAGCTCCAGTTAATGAAGCGATATCTTGAAGCATAGCTTTTCTTCTATCTCCAAATCCAGGTGCTTTTACTGCAGCTGAATCAAGTGTTCCTCTTAATTTATTTAAAACCAATGTTGATAATGCTTCTCCCTCTAAATCTTCAGAGATTATTACCAATGGTTTTCCAGCTTGAGCTACTTTTTCTAAAGCAGGTACTACTGATTTAACAGCTGATATCTTTTTATCAGTTATTAAAATATATGGGTCTTTCATTTCTACTTCCATTTTTTCTGTGTCTGTTACAAAATATGGAGAAACATATCCTCTGTCAAATTGCATACCTTCTTTGAAATCAACTTGTGTTTCCATTGATTTAGAATCTTCAACAGTTATTACACCATCTTCTCCAACTTTATCCATAGCTTCAGCAATATAGTTACCTATTTCTTCATTGTTTGCAGAAATAGATGCAACATGAGCTATGTCCTCTTTTCCTGATAGTTTTCTACTTACATTTCTTATTTCTTCAACAGCTTTTTTTGTAGCTGTTTCGATTCCATATTTCATGAGCATTGGATTTGCACCAGCAGCTACATTTTTAAGTCCTTCTTGAATCATTGCTTGAGCTAATACAGTTGCTGTTGTTGTTCCGTCTCCAGCAATATCGTTTGTTTTTGAAGCTACTTCTTTTACCAATTGTGCACCTAAGTCTTCAAATTTATCTTTTAATTCTATTTCTTTTGCTATTGATACACCATCATTAGTTATTGTTGGAGAACCCCAACTTTTTTCTAAAACGACGTTTCTTCCTTTTGGACCTAATGTTATTTTTACTGCGTCAGCTACTTTGTTAACGCCTCTTTCTAGAGCTCTTCTTGCCTCTTCTCCATATCTCAATTCTTTAGCCATTGTAAACGCACCTCCTGTTAGTCTTCAACTTTTGCTAATATGTCTTCAATATCGATAATAATATGATCTTCGTCATTCATTTGAATTTCTGTTCCAGCGAACTTAGCAAATATAACTTTGTCGCCTTTATTTATTTCGTAGTCTTCGTCTAAGTTTCCTACTTCTACAACTAAAGCCTTTTGAGGTTTTTCTTTAGCAGAATCTGGTAATACAATACCGCTTTCTGTCTTTTTTTCTTCCACTACAGGTTTTATTAAAAGTCTGTTTCCTAAAGGTTTGATGTTCATCAAAATACCTCCTTTTATATTTATTGGTGTTATATATTTTTTAATCGATTTAGCACTTATAAACAAGGAGTGCTAATACATACTTATGATATCATTCTTTGGATATTTCTTCAATGTTTAAAAATAATGAATATGAACGATTAAAGTTGAATAAAAACAAATAATAATAATTATAAAGAAAAATCATTAAAATGATAAAAATTGTTTAAAATCATCATATTAATTGATTTTAAGATTAGAAAGAGTATATAAATATTTATTCAAGAAATGATAACATAAATTGTTTTTATTTTTATATAATATTTAGTATAATAAAGTTAGTCTAACTAACTAATGGAGTGGTGATATGTCAAAAAATCTAACAAATTTAATATTTTATTCTTTTATAAGTAGTGTTTCTTGGGCTATTTATAAAGTTGTTTTTAATCTTTTTTTAAGAGATATAGGGTTTGGAAATGACTTTATAGGACAAATAACCTCTATTGAAATGATAGGTTCAGCTATTATAGGAATTATTATTGGAATACTTGGAGATAGATTTGGTAAAAAAAAGATGTTATTTATTTCATCTCTAGGATTTGGTTTACTTCTTATAGCAAGGATCTCTTTCCCAACACAAGAAGTTCTTTATACACTTTCATTTTTTAGTGGAGGGTTTATGACTTCTAGGATGTTGTTATTAAATTCTTATATAGTTGATATTACAGAACATTCTGTTAGGGGAAAAGCTTTTGGGTTCAATTTTGGGGTAATGATGGGTTCTGGTTTGTTTGGTAACTTTATTGGTGGAGTTATGGGAGAATTTATAGGGTTGAGATCTACTTTGTTTATAGCAGCTTTTGCATATGTTCTTTCTATTTTACTGATATTCAAAGTTCCTGAAAGTCTTGGGAATAAAGACAGAACTTTAAAAGAGATATTCGATTTGTCAGAATTTACATCTGATCAAAAAGAAATTGTTAAATACTATTTTTTAAGGACTTTTTCAATTAGTTTTGGTGCAGGTCTTTTTGTTAATTTTGGTAATTTAATTTTTAAAGATATGTTTGATATGAGTCCTGCTATAATTGGAATTGCTTTGTCAATTGCTCAGTTTGGTGCAGCTATGGGATCTATATTATCACCTAAATTAGGTAAAAAATTTGGACCTTTTAGATATATGAAAACGCTTAGTTTAGTAGTAGTCCCTTTAATTATAAGTCTTGGGTTTGTTGGTAATCCATATTTATTTACAGGGTTATATGCCATTAGGTTTTCATTTATGAATATGACTAATCCTGTGGGTATGACTATAGTTTTAAGTTCTTTACCAAAAGATAAAGTAACTACAATAAATA
Source organism: uncultured Thermotogaceae bacterium (assembly GCA_964603015.1). GTDB lineage: Bacteria > Thermotogota > Thermotogae > Petrotogales > Petrotogaceae > Geotoga. The sequence continues at coordinate 7,968 of CAZRTN010000020.1, forward strand.
GTATAAGAAATTCACTTAATTTCGTTTCTAGATCAGTAGCTGCAGTTATGTTTGGAGTTATTGTTGCTTTGCCTTCTGGATATACATATCTATTTTTAATAGCTTCTATTTTCTATTTTATTGGATATTTAATGCTTAAAAAGATGTTCAATCCGATAAAAAAAGGTAAAATATTACATGAATTATATGGGAATGATGGATAATTATAAAAAAAGAGGATAGTATTAATATTATACTATCCTCTTTTTATTTATTTATTTTCTTCTGAATTTTCTATATGTTCTTTATCTGAAGTTTTTTGTCTTTGCCAAATAGTTTTATTATTTTTTTCGTCATAAATTGAATTGATATCTTCTGGTATGTTCATGTCACTGGCATATTTTTCTATAGCTTCTCTCAAAATATCATAAGGAAGTGAAGTTATGAACCATAAATCAGATAAAAAAATCTTATCTGTTTTTCTTACTGGAGATTTATAAATAGCGCTTTCAACAGCTTTTATAAATATTTCAAAAGGCTCTTCTTTTGTGAATCCTTTTCCAGTATCTTCTCCAAATACTCTTGCCATATTAATTCCTCCTCAGGCTTCTCTGAGCTTAACGTTTTTTGCTTCTAATTGTTTTAATATTTTTTCTTCTACTTTATTAACTTCTTGATCTGTAAGTGTTTTTTCATTTGATCTATATATTATTGTTATAGTTATACTGCTATAATCTGGATTAATTCCCTTACCTCTATAAACATCAAAGATTTGTAATTTTTCTATTATTTTCCCAGCATTTTTTATTATATATTCAATTTCTGAAAATTCAGTTGATAAAGGAACCATAAATGAATATTCTCTTTTAATCGCTGGGTAATTATAATTTTTTGAAGCTTTATTTATTAATTTTGACTGATTTTTTATAATATCTAAGTCAATTTCTGATAAGAATAATTCTTCTTTTATATCATATTTTTTATCTGCTGTATCTGGATCCATAAGTCCTATAAATCCAATTTTTTCTTCGTTTAAATATATCTCTGCAGTTTGAGCTTGGGAAAAACCTTTTATTTCAGCTCTTTTGTATTCTGGGGTAATTCCGTTTTCTTCAAAAATATAATCAAGAGCTCCTTTTAATGTATAAAAAGAAACCTTTCTTTTATCTGTATAATCAGAAGGGCTTTCTTCACCAGTAGCTAATAAAACTAAGTGGTGAGGTTCTTTTACCCCTGTTTCTGAGGTTTTATCTTCTAAAAATACTTTGTTAATCTCAAACATTTTTATATTTTTATTCTGATTTCTATAGTTATATGATGCAGTTTCTAATATAGGATACATTAATTCAGGTATTAAATATTCAAATTCAGAGGACAAAGGATTGACTATTTTTACATTTGTATCTGATTTCCAAAATTTATTTTTGTTCATTAAAGGAATATTTTTTGTTTCATGATAACCTTGTTGTCTAAGTATGCTTGCAATTTTTTCTTTAAATAAATAATTATTGCTTTTATCTCCTTTTAAGAAAGTGCTTTTTGGTGGAAGGCTTTTAATATTATGGTATCCATAAATTCTTCCTATTTCTTCAACTAGATCAGCTTCTCCTTCTATATCTGGCCTGTTAGTTGGGATGGTGATTTCAAAACCTTCGTTATGTCTTTCAAATTCAAAATTTAACCTTCCTAGTATATCTTCTATTTCTGTTATTGATAGATTTTTTCCTAACTTAGAATTCAAGTAGTTTATTCTTAAAGGTTGCTTTTTGTTTTCTATTTTTTCTGGATAAATATCAGTTGCTGCTCCATTTATTTCACCATTTGCATTTTCTTCTATAAGTTTTGCAAGTCTTCCCATAACAAAAAAAGCATTGTTTGGGTCAACTCCTCTTTCAAATCTGTATGATGAATCTGTACTTATTTTGTGATAGTTGGTAGTTTTTCTAATGTTTATAGGGTCAAAATGAGCAACTTCAAGAAGTATTTCTTTTGTAGATGAATTAATACCAGAAATATTTCCGCCCATTACACCGCCAAGAGCTAATATTTTTTCTTCGTCTGTAATAAGAGTTTCGTGTCCTAATAATTCATATTCACTTTCATCTAATAATTGAACTTTCTCTCCTTTTTCAGCTTTTCTAACAATTATAGAATCCTTGACAGTATTCAAATCAAAAGCGTGGACTGGATGTCCTGTTTCAAGCATTATATAATTAGTGATATCAACAACATTATTAATGCTTCTTATTCCAGCCATGGCTAATCTCTTAACTAACCATAGGGGAGATTGTTTGATTTCTATATTTTTCATTTTCAAGGCTGTATATCTTTTACAACCATCATAGT
>CAZRTN010000020.1:10392-11841 GCA_964603015.1 uncultured Thermotogaceae bacterium
GAGCAAAGCATTCCATTTGATCTAACTCCTCTGAAATTTCTTGCTTTTATTTTGAATCCATCAAATAATACAGCTCCATCTACAGCAACAGGAACCAAGTCATTTTCTTTAACTGTTAAATCTCCTGTAACTATATCTAAAGTTTCAGAGCCTAAATTAACCTCGCATATAATTAATTTATCCGCATTTGGATGGTTTTTTATCTTTTCTATTTTTCCAACTATTATATTTTTTAGTTTATCTCCAAATGATTCCATTATTTCAACATCAGCTGTATGTAGTTTTAACTGCTTAACTAATTCTTTATAATCTATTTTTAAATCTATATAGTCAGTTATCCAATTTTTTGAAATTCTCATTTGTAGCCTCCTCAGTCAATAAATCTTATATCGTTTTTTATAAATTCTCTAATATCGTTTATATTGTATTTTAACATAGCAAATCTTTCTATTCCTGCACCTAAAGCAAAACCTTGCCATTCTTCTGGGTCTAATCCAACACTTCTAATAACATTTGGGTTTACTAAACCAGCTCCTAAAACCTCTATCCATCCTGTGTTACCACATACATTACAACCTTTCCCGCCACAAGCTATACAAGTTAAGTCAACTTCAAAACTTGGTTCTGTGAAAGGGAAATAACTAGGTCTTAACAATATATCTACGTTGTTTCCAAAAAAATCTCTTGTAAAACTTTCTAAATAATATTTTAGGTGAGCTACGCTAACATTTTTATCTATATACAAGGCTTCTAATTGATTAAAGACTGATAAGTGTGTTGCATCCATTTCATCTTTTCTAAAAACTCTGCCTGGTGAAATAATAGCTAAAGGCGGTTTTTCTTGTAGCATGGTTCTTACCTGAACAGGAGAAGTATGAGTCCTCAATAGAGTTCCTATATCTGAATCCATATAAAAAGTGTCCTGCATTTCTCTAGCAGGATGCCATTCAGGAGTATTTAAAGCGTCAAAATTATACCAAGGTTTTTCTACCTCTGGACCTTCTACTTGTTTAAAACCATGGTTTGTGAAAATATCTATTAATTCTCTTGCTGTTTTTTCTATCATATGTTCTTTTCCACGATTTTTTATTGCCCCAGGAATAGTTACATCAATCCAGTTTTTCTTTTCTTTTTCTTGTTTTTCTATTTGTTGAATTTCTTGCATTTTTTGTTCAAAAATTTCTTCTACTTGATTTTTAATTTTGTTGACTTCTTGACCATATTCTTTTCTCTTTTCTGGTTCTATTTTTGATATTTCTTTCATAAGATCTTTGATTTTTCCTTTTTTACCTAAATAATTTGCTTTTAGGTTTTGGAAATCTTGTTTATTATCTATTTCCTTTATTTGATTTTTTAATGAATCAATTATTGAGTTATCTATCATCCAAATTTTCCTCCTCGAGATTTTCAGTTTTTATTATATTTATATTTTTTACCGAGAAAAAAGCT
>CAZRTN010000020.1:11941-13106 GCA_964603015.1 uncultured Thermotogaceae bacterium
AATTATTTTATTTAAAAATTGTTTTACGTAATTAAAGCTCAACAAAAAATAGCTTTTTTTTGTGAAAGCATTTGAGAGTATTCCAGAAATAAAAATAAATGATATTATTAGAATTTCTTTTGCATTTTTTGATCTTTCAAAAATTTTTGATTGATTTATGTTTTCATCAACAGTTATGTAATTTGAAATCAATTCATTTTGGAGCTTTGATATTTTGTAATTTATGATGTTAATTTCGGGCATAATTTGTTGAATATATTGTGCATCTTTTGGAAGAATTATATTCAAAGAACCATTTTCATAGCTTAATAATGCTTTTGTATTTTCTGGTTTCTCATTGACTTTTTTAATATTATCTATATCAAAAGGAGCTTCTCCCATAAAATGAAAAGGTTGATTATTAAAGAAATAGTCTGTAATTATATTTACAGAATAAATCGACACGAAAAAAATCAATAATAGGATAAAAAATGATTTTAAAGTAATATTCAATGTATGCCCCCCTTTTTACTATTTTTTAAACATTTCTTCTATATTAAACTCACCTGTAGTTTCGTCTCTCAAAATTTTCATCTTTTTATATCTTATATTTTTTATATTACTTTCAATTTTGCTTATATCATCAATTTCTTTGCCAGAATAAATATCTTCAAAAAAATCTCCAGTTTTATAAGATATTTTGTTTCCGTTTTGATCTATAACTTCATCAGACGTCGCTTCTATTAGATCTTTTGAGTCAGATATTGTTAAAATCGCTCCATCGTTTTTATATTTTGAACATATTTCTGATATTTCTGAAAATTCATCAGGTTTAATCGAATTTGAATCTGCTGATATTACTATTAAATGTCTTCTTTCTGGTTTGTTTTTTAGAACTTTAACAATGTTTTCACCCCAAAGTTCTGGGATTACTATATGTGAAAAACTTCTTCCAATCCAAGTTGAATTATTAGCTATTAGCTCATTTATTGTTACTTTTTCAGAATATTTTTCTGGATTTGTTATTATTTTAAAGAAGCTTTTAAGTATATTTTTATAGTTTTTTGAATAAATACCAATTGAGTTTCCTCTTTGAAGATGAATCTCAGGAAATTTTAATTTAGGATTTATTATCCTTAAAACAAAATTATTTTGTTCTGCACTTTTAACCATTATTTTCACCTTC
>CAZRTN010000020.1:13206-15459 GCA_964603015.1 uncultured Thermotogaceae bacterium
ATTCCATGAGCTTTTTTTGCATTGTTTTCATCGAAAAAAGTCACAGTAAATTCTTTTGAATTTGTTAATAAATTCCAACTATGCCTTATTTTTTTGATAGCAAATGCAAATAATGGTGGATTTGCTGAGACAGGCATGCTCCAAGCAGCTGTCATTGAATTAACTTCTTGCCCGAATTTAGTTGTGATTGCACAAACTGGCATTTGTAATTTGGAGAAAAATATATTTGGTTTCAAATTAAACCCTCCATATAATTTAATAATAACAATATTAATTATAACAAATAATAGCATATTTTTAAATAAAAACGTCTAATTATATTTAAATGTCTGTATATAGTTGTATTTATTGCAAGTTTATGTATGGTATAATTGTTTTGAGTATCTTAATCAAAAGGGGGACAAATTATGAAGATTTTTTTAGACACGGCTAATATTGATGAAATTAAAAAAGGCGTTAATTGGGGAATTGTTGATGGAGTTACTACCAATCCAACACTTGTTTCCAAAGAAAATGCAGTTTTTGAAGACAGAATTGTTGAAATTTGTGAAACTGTAAAAGGACCTGTTAGTGCAGAAGTTATTTCTACAGATTATGAAGGAATGATCGAAGAAGCTGAAAAATTAGCAAAATTAAATCCACATGTTGTTGTTAAAATACCAATGCTTCCAGAAGGGATAAAAGCTGTAAAAACTCTTACTGAAAAAGGTATAAAGACTAATGTAACCTTAATTTTTAGCCCTTTACAAGCTTATTTAGCAGCAAAAGCTGGAGCTACATATGTTAGTCCTTTTATTGGAAGAATGGATGATATAGGAAATACTGGTATGGATATAGTTGGTGAGATAGTAACTATTTTTGAAAATTATCAATTTGCTACTGAAGTATTAGTTGCAAGCGTCAGGCATACAGAACATGTTTTGGAAGCAGCTTTAACAGGTGCTGATGTAGTTACCATTCCTATGGAAGTACTTGAAAAAATGTTTAAACATCCAATGACAGATATAGGTCTTGAAAGATTTTTAAAAGATTGGAAAAAATATCAAGATTATATGGATAAAAAATAAAATGGGCTTGCCCATTTTATTTTTATAAAATTTTTTTAATTTTGGAGGGTTTTTATGAAAAGCTTCAGGAAAGAATTGTGGTTTAACACTAATAAAAGAAGAGAATTGCTTAATATAACATCTAAAATCAAAGAATGTTTAAAAGAAAGTGAAGTTAAAGAGGGGTTAGTTCTTGTAAATGCTATGCATATTACTGCTTCAGTTTTTATAAATGATGATGAAAGTGGTTTACATAAAGATTTTGAAATATTTTTGGAAAAATTAGCTCCTGAAAAACCTTATGATCAATATTATCACAATGGTTTTGAAGATAATGCAGATGCCCACATAAAAAGAACAATTATGGGAAGAGAGGTTGTTGTTGCAGTTACAAAAGGAGAATTAGATTTTGGTCCTTGGGAACAAATTTTTTATGGAGAGTTTGATGGAAAAAGAAATAAAAGAGTTTTAGTAAAAATAATTGGAGAATGATGCTATGAAAAAAAAACATATAGCTCCAGCAGATACTTTTGTTTGGAGAACTGCTGAAAAAATATTATATCCTCTATTTGATAAGTTTTTAGATATTAGAGTAGAAAAAAATTCAATATTACCTGAACCACCATTCGTGCTAGTCGCTAATCACACACATTTTTTAGATGGTTTTTTTCTTAGTTATGCAATAGATGAGCCTATTTCATGGGTTGTAGCTAAAGGTAATTTTGATAATAAATTACTAGGGTTGGCTTTAAAATCAATAGGTTCAATTTCAAAACAAAAAAACAAACCAGATATGCTTACAATAAGAAATATTTACAGAACTTTGCAAAAAAAAGGAATAGTAGGAATTTTCCCTGAAGGGTCAGTGGCTTGGGATGGTTCTTTTGGTGACGTTCCAAAAGGTACAGATAAATTTATAGACAGAATGAAAGTCCCTGTGGTTGCAGCTCAGGTTTTTGGTGGCTATCTTTCAAAACCAAGATGGGCAGATAAATCCAGAAAAGGTCCTATAAATATAAAACTTGAAGTATTTAAAGGGAAAGAAGCTTTAGACTATATTAATGTATCTGAATGGAAATGGCAAAATGAAAAGATGAATGTTTATAAGGGTAAAAATAAAGTCAAAGGGTTAAAAAGAATTATGTGGTTTTGTCCCAATTGTAAATCTTTTCATTCATTTGAATATTTTAAAGAATATATGAAATGC
>CAZRTN010000021.1:0-14644 GCA_964603015.1 uncultured Thermotogaceae bacterium
AGTTCTTTTCTTCCTGCAACAAAACCACCAACAACTCCAAAAGCTTTAGATAAAGTCCCTACTTCTATATCAACAGTGTCATGCAATCCAAAATGGTCTACTATTCCTCTTCCGTTTTTACCTAATACACCTTCACCATGGGCATCATCAACCATAACTAATGCATTATATTTTTTTGATACTTTTGCTATTTCATCAAGTGGAGCTATATCTCCATCCATTGAAAAAACACCATCTGTAATAACTAATTTTCTTCTTGCTCCTTCTTCATCAGCCTTTTTTAATGCTTCTTCTAATGATTGTACATCTTTATGTTTCCAAACATATTTTTTTGATTTTGTTAGTCTAACTCCATCTATGATACTAGCATGATTTAATTCGTCAGATAATATTGCGTCTTCTTTTCCCATTATTGCTGGTATAACAGCTTGATTTGCATTGAAACCACTTTGAACAACTAATGTGTCTTCTACGCCTTTAAAATCAGCTAATTCTTTTTCTAATTCATTATGAATTTCTAAAGTTCCAGCTATTGATCTAACTGCTCCTGGGCCTACACCCCATTCTTCTATAGCTTTGATTGCACCTTTTTTAAGTTCTTCATTATCTGCAAAATCCAAATAGTTATTAGAACACATGTTTAAAACTTTCTTGCCATCAACATTTATCCAAGCACCTTGAGCAGTATTCAATGTTCTTATAGTTACTAATAGACCATTATCTTCTAATTCTTGCATTTCATTTTTCAAATCTTCGTAAAAATTCATTTATAGTCCCCCTTTAATCTGCTATTTTTAATACTATTTTACCACTTTTTCCTGAAATCATTAGATCAAAAGCTTTTTCATAATCTTCAAGATCTAACTCATGAGTCACTACTCTATCTAAATTAATTTTTTTATATTTTAATAACTGGGAAGCAATATGCCATGTTTCAAACATTTTTCTACCAGTTATTGTTTGTATGGTAATATTTTTAAAAACAGAAGCATTCATTACAAATGGTATTTCTTTTTCGTTATAAACTCCCAAAATAGATGCAAATCCTCCATTTGTTAACGATAGAATTCCATCATTCAATGCTTTTACACTTCCTGACATTTCCATTAAAACATCTATTCCATGTCCATCGGTGAATTTTTCAATTTCAGCATGAATATCCGTTTCTGCAGGATTAATAACTAAATCTGCTCCCATATCTTTTGCCATTTTAATTCTATATTCAGATAATTCACTAACAATAACAGCAGCTGCGCCTGAAACTCTAGCAATTTCTATTGCCATTGCCCCAATTGGTCCTGCTCCTGTAATTAGAACTATTTTACCTCTTAAATCAGTAGCTGTTGCTGTATGTATTGCATTTCCTAAAGGTTCCATAACTGATGCATATTTTAGTGGTATGTTTTCATCTATTTTCCATAATACAATTTCAGGTACTACAGTATACTCAGCAAAAACACCGTCTCTATCTACACCTAATATTTCCATATCTTTACATACATGCATTTTGCCAGTTTTACATTGATAACAAACTTTACAAGGGATATGTGTTTCACTAGCAACTAAATCACCCTTCTTCAAGTTTTTTACTTCAGGCCCAACTTCTACAACTTCTCCAACGAATTCATGCCCTCCAATTTGTGGTGTTTTTATTCTGTCCTCTGCCCACTCATTCCATTCGTAAATGTGAACGTCTGTACCACAAACTGATGCTCTTAAAACTCTTATTTTTACATCGTCTGAATTAATGATCTTTGGTTCTTCAACATTTTTTAGCTCAAATCCTTTTCCTTTTTTTTCTTTTAAAAGAGCTTTCATAATCTCACTCCCCATATATTTTTATAATTAATTTATATTACTTACCATTTATAGTTTAAAATATAATGAAATTTTTTTCAATGTCACAGAATACTGAATTTTATTAATAATCACAGATAATATCCTTTTATCAATTGAAATTCTAATATCTTACAGGTTTTAAAAAAGAGAATGGTTTTAACCATTCTCTTATACTATATCAATATCAACTTTTTCATTTTCTATTTTTGCTTTTATATTTTCTATTTTTGTTTTTAATTTATTGTTACCTATTAAAAGTGATTGATCAATTTTTTTTATTGAATGACTTATTGTAGAATGGTTTCTTTTAAGCATCTTAGCAATTTTTTTTACTGGTATTTTAAGATATATTTTTAATAAATAAGCTAGTACTTGCCTCGCTTGAGAAATGCTTTTCTTTCTGGAATTTGAATATAAATCATCTCTAGATATTTCAAATTCTTCTAAAACTGAATTAATTAAAGTATTTGTTTTTATAGTCTCAAAAGCTTCTTTTGAGTTATACTTTACTTTAGATTTATTCATCCTCATTATTGATTCAACAATCTTTTTTGCTGAATAAACAGTAGCAGGTTCGCCTGTAATTTTTGTATGAAGCATTAGATTCATTATAGCCCCACGTAATCTTCTTAAGTTCCTATTGACATGTTCAGCTAAATAATGAGCTACATCATCAGATATTTGTAATGATATCATAGAAGCCATTTTCTTTGCAATTAAATACCTAGTATCTTCATCTGGTGTCCCAACATTTACTATTAATCCCATTTGGAATCTAGATATTAATCTAGGATGAAAAGTGGCTAATTCATCGGGTGTTCTATCAGAACAAACTATTACTTGTTTACCTGCATTAAAAAGTGAATTAAAAGTATGGAATAGTTCATTTTGAACATTATTTTTGCCAATTAGGAATTGTACATCATCAATTAAAAGTATATCTACGGTTTTCCTAAATCTTTCTCTAAAATTATCCATATTTTGTGCTCTAATTGCATCCATCATTTCATTCATAAAATCCTCAGCAGTTAAGTATTTAACTCTAAGATCTGTACTATGTTCTAATACATGATTTGCTATAGAATGCATTAAATGAGTTTTTCCTAAACCAACGTCTCCATAGATGAAAAGAGGATTAAATTTCCCAGGGTTTTTAGACACTTCATATGCAGAGTAATATGCCATTCTATTTGATTCACCAATAACAAATGATTCAAAGTTGAATTCTGAATTAAACTCAGATAATTTAAGAGGTCTATTTTTTATCAAAGGACCAGATGCTCTTTTTTTTGCTTGATCAATAGTTTTTATTTTATATGAAACTTTCATTTCTTGTCCCATTATATCTGATATAGTTTCTTTTATAACATTATTAAATTTTTTTTCAACAGTATCTTTTATAAAATGATTACTCAAGCCCATTATAACTTCTTTTTCATTCATATGTAGAATCTCTGAATTTGATAACCAATTATTCCAAGTTTCTCTTGAGATATTCATTTTTAACTTTTCAAGAAGATCATCCTTGAACATTTAATCCACCCCTTCAAAATATAACCAATATAAAGCTTATCATATTGAAGGTAGTTAATCAAGAAAATTTTTCATTAATTCTTTATAACCATTGTCACAAAAGGAATACAAAGGTTTTATGTTTCAAATCAGCTCTGTATGTATCAATTAGAAGTTTTTGTTTAAGACTTTGTGTAAAGATTTTTATATTAAATATTTATTGTATACTGTTTTTAATATAATTAATTCTTCTATTGTTTATACCTCCGTCATATTATAGTAACTATTATATGTGGGATACGCGATTAGCTATTAATACACGAAAATTTTTATTATCTTTTATTAATGATATTTATAGGGTCATAATAGAGTTTAATGAAAATATTTATGTGAACACTAATAATATACTATATATTGTATTATTAATATTAATTTTCATTAAAAAAGCTCAAAATCATAGTAATTCATAGATTTTGAGCTTTTTGATTATTTAATTTTCAAATTGTAGTTTATATAGATCATAATAAACACCTTTTTTATCAATTAGTTCGTTATGAGATCCTTCTTCCACTACTAATCCCTTATGCACAACAAGAATTTTATTTGAACTTTTTACTGTTGACAATCTATGAGCTATTGAAATTATTGTTGTATTATGAGCTATTTTATCAAGAGCTTTTTGAATTAAATCTTCAGTTTGCACATCTATACTTGCAGTAGCTTCATCAAGAATTATAATTTTCGCATTAAATAATACAGCTCTTGCTAAAGCTATTAATTGTCTTTCACCCGAAGATAATGTTCCACCTCTTTCCATTATTTCTGTATTATAGCCCTCTGGAAGTTTTTGAATTATGTCATGTGCATAAACTTCTTTAGATGCATTTATTACGTCTTCTTCTGATATATCTTGATTGAATAATCTAATATTTTCAATAATATTTCCAGAAAAAAGAAAAACATCTTGTGGTACAACAGCGATTTTTCTTCTTAATGAATCAAGATCGTAATCAAAAATTGGAACTTCATCAAAATATATCTCACCCTTATCAATTTCATATAAACCACTCATTAGTTTAATCATAGTTGTTTTTCCTGAACCAGTTTCACCTACTATTGAAACTCTATCATTTGCTTTTATACTAAAATTAACTCCTTTTAATACTTGTTCTTCTTCTTTTTTATATGAAAATTCTACATTATCAAATCTAATTTCTCCATTTTTAAAATCTTTTTTTATTCCTTTTCCTAAATATTCATGTTTTGCATCAAATAATCTAAATATCTTTCCTGCAGAAGCAAATGCATTTTGCATTATATCGTATTTTTCGGCTATATTAAACAAAGGCCTAAAAAACATTTGAACATAAGATGTAAATGCATATAGAGTACCAAAAGTAGTAAATCCTTCTCTTACACCTTGAGATCCAAACCATAAAAGAATCGACAAGGTTAAAAAATAAAGAAAATTCATCGCAGGTCTAAAAATCGCGAATACATACATTTGTTGTATTCTAGCTCTATATAATTTATTACTAAGATTATCAAATTCGTCTTTTTTTCTCTTCTCTTGATTAAATAAAGTGGTAACACTGCTTCCTGATATATTTTCAGCTAAATAAGAATTGACTACACTAATTCTTGTCCTCACTTTATCATAAGCTTTTCTATCAAATATTCTGAAAAGATATAAAGAAAATAAAACTATTGGAAATGTAATAACTGTATATAATGATAATCTAACATTTAAAGTAAATATCAATATAACTACACCCATTAAAACAGCTATATCTTTTAGTAAGCTACTTAAAACTTCAGAAAAAAATTCAGATAAGTTTTGAGTATCATAAACTATTCTTGTATTAATTTTTCCAGTAGGGTTTTTGGTAAAGAATTTATATTGTACTTTTGTTATGTGCTCGAATAAATCACTCCGTATATTATAAATAACTCGTTGCCCTAAAAGATTGGAAAAATATACTTGTCCATAATTAAAGAAAATTCCTATTACGAGAATTCCTAAAAATATTAGAGAAAAAGTTGTTATTTTAGTTATATTATCACTTTTGGCCAAATTCACAAGATCTTGGTCTATAGTTATTTTTTCATTTGTTTCTTGATTTACTATTACATTTTCATTGTTGTTATCTTTATAAACCCATAATCCTTCAGGATCAATTTCAAAAGACTCTTTTGTTTCATTATAAGAGAAGTTATATTCAACAGTTATGTAGTTATCTATTCCGTATTTGATAAAATAAGGTAATGCCAAATCAATTACTGCTGCTAGTAAAAGAGTTATAAAAGCAACAATTAATATCATCTTATATTTTCTTATATATTTCCATAATCTTCTAAAGGTATGAATATCGCCCTCGCTTTTTTCTTTTTCTTCTAGTAAGATTTCTTCATGAGATGATGGCATACTTATTCCTCCTCTAGCTTTTCTTCAATTAATTGTTTTTGATACATGTCATAATAAATATCTTGATTTTCCATTAATTTTTCATGATTTCCACTTTCTTTTATTTCTCCATCTTCAAAAACATATATTTTGTTAGCATCTTTTACAGCTTTTAATCTATGAGAAATTACTATAATAGTTTTTCCAATAGTTTCTTCACGTAAATTATTTATAATCTTCTCTTCTGTTTCAGTGTCAACAGCAGATAAACAATCATCTAAAATGATAACTTTTGATTTTTTTGCTAAAGCCCTTGCTATGGTTACCCTTTGTCTTTGTCCACCAGATAAGGTAACCCCTCTTTCTCCAACTACAGTTTCGTAGCCTTTATCTAAATTTCTCAAATCACTATCAATACTTGCTTTCTCTGCATATTTTTCAGCTTTTGGAGCTAATTCCATATTGGAAAATGCAATATTTTCTCTAATAGACATGGAAAACAAGAAATTATCTTGGGGTACATAAGAAACATTATCTCTTATTAACTGACCATGTATATTATTTATATCTTGACCATCAATGAAAATTGAATTTTCTTCAATTGGATATAATTTAGCAAGTAATTTTGCAACAGTAGATTTCCCTGATCCAACTTTTCCAACAAAAGCTATCATTTCTCCAGGTTTAATATTTATATCTATATTTTTTAATATTTTCCTCTCACTGGTCGGATATTTAAAATTCAAATCTTTAATTTCAAAGTGTCCTTTAAAATCAATATCTTTTTTTTCAGGTTCAATTACAGTTCTTTCTTGTTCCAAAACATTGTTGATTCTTTTAAAAGAAGCTCTTCCTCTTTGAATAGTATTAACTAAGAATCCAAATGCCATCATTGGCCAAATTAACATACCTACATATTGGTTAGTCATTATAAAATCTCCTAGACTAATTTCGCCATTGATTACCATTCTTCCTCCAAAAAAGAAAACAAATAATTGAGCGAGTGATCCCAAAAAAGTTACTAAAGGATGCATTAATCCCCATATTTTTATTAATTTTATATAAGAATCATAATAATCTTTTGAGCTACTATTAAATAGTCTTCTCATGGTTTTTTTATTAGAATAGAGTTTTATTACATCCATTCCAGATAAACTTTCTTCAGTAATATTAGAAAGCTCACTTGTGGATTCTTGAACTTCAGTAAATCTTTTATGAATTATTTTTCCAAAAAATAATGAAATAACTGCTATAATAGGAAGTGGGATGATAGAAAAAAACGTCAATTCCCAATCTACAAAAGTTCCCATGGCTACAACAGTCATTACAGTCATGAACAAAGTATCAACAAACATTATTATGGCAGGTCCCATCAATCTCTCTAATTGTTTTGTATCAGAAGTAAACCTTGTCATGAGGTCACCAGTTCTCCATTTATCATAAAAATTCTGATCCATATCTATTATGTGATCAAACATGGTATTGATGTTTTTGTATTGAAATAGCCTTGCTGCACCAATTATAAAAAATCTCCAAAAAAATCTACCAATTACTAACCCAGAGGCAAGCATTATAATTCCTAAAACTAAAATTTTCAAATTATCTAAATTCCAAGATTCTGTTCCAATATAATCGATTATGCTACCGATTCTTCGAGGAATTAATATTTGGATATAATCTACTATTAATAGAAAAATTATACCTAATGCATATTTCCACCAGTATTTTTTAAAATAACTTTTTATTAGCAACTTTACCACCTCATAAAAATAGTTAGTATTACTTACAAAATTATATCATTTATTAAAAGGATTTACAATAGTTTTAAAGGAAATATAGATAAAAAGGAGTTGATTAAATGTTAGATAAATATGAAAATACTTACACTTTTTGGTTTGAAAATGCATCTTCCAATGTAGTTTTTATTGAATATACTGATTCACTTATTTGTTTTGATAGCTCTCTATATCCTAATAAATTTATTGAAATGAAAAAAATAATGGAAAGTAAAACAGGGAAAAAATTAGATAAAGTATTTTTAACTCATTGGCATCCAGACCATTCTTTTGGTGCTATTTTTTCAAATGCAAATATTGAAATTGTAATGAATTATTCTGTCTATGACATTATTTCTAATTTGAATAAGAGTTATTTAAAAGATTTATCTTCCAATGCTGGATATAATTTTTCTTTCATAAGGAATCATTTAAATGACAAAAAATTAGATCTTTTTGAAAAAACAAACCACTTTGTTTTTGATAATCAGATAATCTCTGCAAACAAAATTGGAATTCACACACCAGATAGTACCATTTATTTTGTTAAACCAATTAATCTCTTAATTAGTGGTGATTTGCTTTTTTCAGAATCACATCCTGAAAAAATGTTAAGTGATGAATCGGTTTGGAAAAAAGTATTGAATGAATTATCAATTAATTTTAATATTAATAAAATAACTCCAGGTCATGGTAAACCCGGAGGTATTGATGTATTGAGAAATCAAATAGATTATTTGAATGTAGCAAAAAATAAAAGAAAAGAAAAATATGAAAATTATTTATTAACTGAATTAATCATTTAAAATATTTTTTATCATTTCTAAACTCTCTTGTTCGTTTAAAAAACTAATATTATCTAGTTTTAGAATAATTTTTTTATCTTCATTTGCATTTAGTATTTCAAATTTTGAAAAAGTATAAATTCCCTTTACGGGTTTGGTAAAATAAACTTTGAACTTAATAAAATCTACTCCTAAAAGCCTCAGCATATTTTTTGATTTTGGCGAATATGTTTCTATTAATTCTTCTTCATCTTCAAAGTCTTCTTTGTTGAGTTTATTAGGTTGAAATGAAATAAAAATAGTATTGAATATAGAAGGAATACTAGCAGTTATTACACTAACTTCACTATATTTATCTAAATTATTATTTTGTTTTGTTAAGAAAACTCCATTATAAACATCATATATATAATCAATCCCAAAGAATATTTGGGGTTTAATAATTTCTACTATTAAAAATCTATTGTTTATATACTTTATATTAGTTTCAAAATTCATTTCTTCATCTATTTTAAACGTCAAAGAAGCACTTATCCCTAAGTTTCCTTTACCAGAATAAGTGCTTATATAGTCTTCGAAATAATTTTGAGTTGCAACAAAAATAGAAATAAGGATAAATATAATAACTAATAATTTCCTTTTTGTCATTTAAGTGTTCTAAGCCTTTCTTTTAAAGATACAATTTCAGTTATTCTAACACCGAAACTTTCTTCAATAACAACAACTTCTCCTCTTGCAATTAATTTTCCATTAGCATATATATCCAAAGGTTCTCCAGCTAATTTATCTAATTGAAGCATAGAACCATTGTGAAGATCTAATACTTCCTTTAGAGACATTTGAACTCTACCTAGTTCAACTTTTATTTCAAGAGGTACATCTAGAAGTAATTGTAATTTGTTCATATCAATATTTTGTGTGTTTTGTTGAGGCTGATTACTGTCTGAAATTTCTCCAAAATTAACAGGATTCACGTTTACCTCACTTCCTTGATTAATTATATTTGAATTTTGTGCATAGTCGTTATTGAATTGCTGTTGTGGTGCTTGTTGTTGCTGTTGTTGTGGTACTTGTTGTTGCTGCTGTTGTGGTGCTTGTTGTTGTGCTTGTTGTTGCTGCTGTTGTGGTGCTTGTTGTTGCTGTTGTTGTTGTGCTTGTTGTTGCTGTTGTTGCTGTTGTTGTGGTTGTTCATCATCATCTGACATTGCTTTTTTCATCAAATCTTCCACAGTTTTTGCAAAAGATAAAGGAATAAATTGCCAGAATGTCGTTTTTGCTAAATCATCTATTTCCATATCAAATTTAATTGAAATTATATCTTCATCTTCCTTTGTTTCCATCGGAGGAAAACTAGTGCCATCCTCAGAAAAATCTAATACGTTAACATTTGGAGGAGAAATATCTACAGATGTTCTCAAAAAATCTGACATAGCGGTAGATGCTGAACCCATCATTTGGTTCATTGCTTCTCCAACAGCACTTTTAGAAATCTCATCTAATTCAGAACCGTCTTCTACTTCTCCGTCTCCACCCATCATAAGATTTGAGATTATATTTGCCATATTACCAGGCAAAACAAATGAATTTATACCTTCTAAACCCTTTTTATAATCTATTGTGATAACCAATTGTTGTCCTTCAAAATTAGTCTCAATATCTTTAAATTTTACTATACTAGCTTGAGGTGATTCTATTTTTACTTTTTTCCTGAGTAATGTAGATAAAGTAGTAGCTCCAGAGCCCATAGCTATATTTCCTACTTCTGACATCATATCTATTATTCTATCCATATCAGAATTAGCATTATTATTTTCTTTATTATTATCACCATTAGACTCATCATTTAAACCATTAAGTAAAGAGTCTAATTCCTCTTGACTAAGAAAATCATCACTCAACATCTTTTTCACCTCCATTTTCCTCGTTCTCTTCTTCTTTGGACTTGTCAAATTCTTTGTGTAAACTTTGTTCTAACATTATTTTTTCTAATAATTCTTTATTTTCTTCTTCGATTTTAACTGCGTAATAGCCTTTATGCTTACCAATATTTGACTTATAAACTGGAGTACCTTGTATTTCAACATTTATAGGATCTTCATAAAAAGAATTCAATCTAAGCACATCGCCTGTTTGAACTCTCAAAAGGTCATTTAAGGATAATGTTGTTTGACCTAAGACAGCTGATAAGGACATTTCTGATAACATTATCAATTTTTTTAGATCTTCTTTTGATTTTTCAGAATATTTATATGATTGTGTCCACATTCTTGTATTTAATTTATCGCTTACTGGTTCTAGAGTTGATGAAGGGAAACAAATATTTATAAATCCCTGCACATCTCTGACAGTAATTGACATTGTTATCAGTACTGTCATTTCGTTTGGAGGTGCTATTTGAACAAATTGAGGGTTAGTTTCAACTTTATCTAATTGAACATCAAATTCACTTATGTTTGCCCAAGCTTTCGAAAGCGATCTTAACATTACTGAAGATTCTTTTCTAAGAATTGACATTTCTATATCTGTAGGAGATCTCATATCTTCAATTGAAATACCAGGACCACCTAGTAATTTATCAATCATTACATAACCTATATCCAAACCTATCTGCAATATCGCACTACCAGATAATAAATCTGTAGAGAAAATACCCATATATGTTGGAGTGGTTAATGATTGTTGAAATTCAGAAAAAGTTATCTGGTCTATACTGGCGTATCTTACTTCGACAAATGTTCTTGTTCTTCCAGATAAGTATGTAGAAATCTCTCTGGCAAAATTTTCGTGAATTAACTGCAAAGTTCTTTGCTGTTCTCTCGAAAATTTGACAGGTCTTCTGAAATTATATTCTCTAACACTTTTATCTTCTATTTGGGGGGTCTCAATTTCTTCAGACTGTTCTCCTTCTTCACCTGATCCACCAAATGAATTTAATAAATTATCTATTTCTTCTTGGGATAAAGTTTCATTAGAAGCCATTTTCTCACCTCATTGTGTGGAGCTAATCGTTAAAACAACAATATTAGCCTTTAAAACTCCTTGATTTTCTCTTTCTCCTGTGTATCCAATTATTTCATTTATAGAGTCTCTAATTTGTTTTTTTAATAATTCTATGCCTTGTAAAGTTGAAATTTCTGTTCTTGTTTTGTTTAAAAAAATCATTCTTATTGCTTCTAATACTTCTATTCTATTGCTTGAGATTGAATTTCTAGCATCATCACTTCCTACTTTTAATGTTAAAGCGTCTACAACTGCTACATCGTTTCCACCTTTAAGCATTATAGGATATCTAGATCCTTCTCTAACAATTTCAACTGTTGAAATAATAGGAGAGTTTAATGATTGATTAGTATTTTCTGATCCTTCACTTGAAGATGTATTAGAACCAAGAAAATTAAGTATAAAAAATGAAGTACCTGCTGCAACTATAAGTGTGACAACTATTGTTATAATTAGTATTATTAAAAGGCTAGGACCTTTCTTTTTTTCTTCATCTGGTAAATTAACATTTTCATCAGCCATATTTTTATCCCCCTATTATCTAATTCTCTGTCTGAGAATTAGTAGATCAATTTTCCTATAAGAATCTCTAAGTCTTTGTATCTCTCTATCATAATAATTATCGATTTCTTCTTTTGCATTCGAGAATTCTTCAGCTGTAATTTCTCCACTTTGAAATTCTTCTGATTTTATAGATCTTCTCGAATCAACTTCATTTTGTAAATTATCTATTTCTTTTAATATTTCTCTATCCCCAACTGCTATAGGATAAAATCTATTTTCATCATAAAAATAATTTATATCAAAAGTTCCATTTCTCACTTCTCCAATTCTTTCAAGAGTTCTTCTTTCTTTGAGTTCTCCTGTAAAAAACCTAGCTATACTTGCAGCTCTTGCTGCGCCTAAATGCCAGTTTGATGGATATATATTATTTTCTGTCATCTGCAGGTCATCTGTATATCCATACATTTCAATTGGATTTGTAGTATGTTCTAAAATTATTATACCAATTTGATATAATAAATCTTTAGCAGCTTTTGTTAATTCAGCACTACCTACTTGAAAAAATGCCATATCACTTAAAGATACAATAGTACCTCTATCTGTTTCTTCTATGGTAATTTTCCCTTTGAAATTTTCATCTTCTACAATTTTTAATAAATCTCTTTTAATTCCTGGATTAGATGAAATAAGAGGTTCTTCGGACATTGACTTACCCCCAACCAAAACTCCAGGTGGTGCTCCATCAAATGCATTGTTAAAACTCATCGCAGCTTGTTGAAACTTTCCAGGAGATATCGTCGCCATAGAAAATAATGCTACAAAAAAAGTCATCAACAATGAATTTAAATCAGAGAAAGTGGTCATCCATTTTCCAGAATTATCTTCTTTTGGTTTTTTATTTTTAGCCATAAAAGGCACCTCGCTTTAAGCTTCACCTTTTTCTTTTTCATATTGTTCTCTTTCAATATCTGTTAAAAATGCTTTTAGTTTTTCTTCCATCAATCTAGGGTTTTCCCCTTGAACAATTGATAATATCCCTTCTAAAGTCATTCTTTTTTGATTTAAATCATTAGCTATTCTTCTTTTTAATTTTTCTGCAGGAGGTATAGCTAATATATTCGCTATTAAAGCACCGTATAATGTTGTAATTAAAGCTATTGACATCTTTGGTCCGATTGTTGTAGGATCATTTAATGTTTTTAATAATAAAACCAATCCAATTAATGTACCAATCATACCAAAAGCTGGCGCTATTGCTCCCCAAGTATCTAATACTGCTATGTTTCTTTCTTGTTCTTCTTCGGACATTTCCATTTTTATTTCTAAAATTTTTCTTATTTCTTCAGGATCTGTTCCATCTACTGCTGCTCTTAATCCATCTTGCATATAGTCATCTTCAACAGTTTGAATATCTTCTTCAAGAGCTATCATACCATCTCTTCTTGCTTTTTCAGCAAATGAATAAAGGGTCCGTAATGTACCGACATTATCCACTTTAGGCAATTTGATAGCACTAATAATCGTATTAAACATTTTAAATGATCTACTTTTATCATGGGCAATAAAGGTTGCACCAATTGATCCTACAACTGTGATAAATACAGAAGTAACATCAATTATGTCTCCTAAATTTGCTCCAACACCAAGGGCGATTGCCGCTATCGCTAATACTATACCTACTACACTTGAAATATCCACTTATTACTCACCTCTTTTGGATGATACATTAAAAAAGCTACGTTTATATTCTACCACTCTTTCTCTTATTTCTTCAAGAGATTGTTGAACTATATAAACATGTCCATTCATCATTGTAATTGTTGTATCAGGGTGGTTTTCAATTTTTTCAATTTGTTCACAGTTTATAACAAACTCACTGCCATTTAATTTGCTTACTTTTATCATATTATCGCCTCAAATCATTATCTTTTTATGTTAACTAGCTCTTGTAGAATTTGATCTGATGTTGTTATGATTCTTGAAGTAGCTTGGAAACCTCTTTGAGCAACAATCATATTAGTAAATTCTTCTGCAAGATCAACATTAGACATTTCAAGCGCTCCTGGAATCAATGTTCCTCTTCCCCCAACACCAGCAACACCTATTTGGGCTAACCCACTGTTAGAACTCTGAACATACATTGAATTTCCAGTTTCCATGAGACCTTGTGGATTGTTGAAAGTAGCCATTCCAACTTTTCCTAATGTATCTGAACTACCATTTGTAAATGTACCAACTATTTCTCCAACTTCATTTATTGCAAATGATTCAAGTGTTCCTTCTGCATTACCATCTTGTTCTGTGACAGCTATAGAATGATTAGAAGAAAATTGAGTTATATCATTGAAATCTATTTCTATCTGAACTGGTCCTGCTCCAGCAACTGAACTTGGATCAGAATTAGGGTTTAATGCTGCTCCTGTTTCGGAAGGATCAAACCAAAAACCAGCTGCACCATTGTCATTATCTGTTGAATTTGTATCTATTGTTCCATCATCTCTTAGTCTCCAATCAGTAGCTGCAATTCCACCATTCCCATCAAAAGCGATTACACCTTCCGCTTGTCTGGTATCATCTCTAGTTCCATCTTGAGCTAAAAATTTTAATGGAGTACCATCGTCCAATTCTGCTTTCCAATGCCATGTATTATTGTCTAATTTCGTGAATTTTGTGTATACATTATAAGCTTTACCCAATGAGTCGTATACTAACGATGACGTTGAAACTGTCGGACTTTCGTATTCTGCTATAGAGAAATTTGATGGGTTTTGTAAATCTGTAAATCTTATTGATCCACCACTTGGTGGTTGTATTATTTCTTTAGT